>JZWU02000007.1:0-57290 GCA_000960865.2 Vulcanisaeta sp. AZ3
GTTGGTGTTGGTATTAGAGCTGCGGCTGCTATGTATGGACTTGACTTCATACCCCTTGGTTGGGAGTATTATGATTTTGCAATACCAATTGATAGATTAGATAAGGATAGCGTGAAGGCATTCTTAAACATGCTCAGGGACGCAGAGTTTAAGGAGAGACTTGAGAAGTTACCTGGTTATAAGGTTCCCAACGATATTGGTGAGGTAATATGGAGAAAACAATGATTTTAAAATTAGAGTTTTACTATTCATGTCACCTCGGTACTTTATCAACGAAGTAAACCTTCCTAAGCTTCTTATAAAATGCAACCCTTGAATTTACAAAGTCGATTAACTCCTTATCACTAATCTTACCTTTATACTCATCCTTAAGGACCACGTAAGCCACGGGAATTTGACCAATAGATGGATCCTCCGACTGTTCGCCCGTTACGAATACCTCCTTAACGGCTGGGTGCTTCATCAATATTATTTCTAGGTCTCTTGGGAATATTGGATAACCCTTATACTTAATCATTCTCTTCTTAACACCCCTAAAGTAAAGCAAACCTCTCTCATCCATCGCCATCAAATCTCCAGTCAATAGCCAACCATTGAAGAAAGCCTTCCTAGTATCCTCAGGGTCTGAGTAGCCCTTCATGATCCACGGTGCCTTAACCATTAACTCCCCAACCTCACCTACGCCTAACTCCTTACTTGGGTTATTTGGATCCACTATCTTTAACTCTACGTCAGGTATGGCAGAACCAACAGTGCCTGTCACATCCTTATACTGGAGAGGTTGTACAGTTAATACATAGGCTTCGGTTAACCCATAGAACTGTACGAGAGGGATACCGAACCTTTGATAGAAGCCTAGTTGTGTTGATGGTGATAATGGGGCAGCTGCGGAGAGAGCTATCTTAAGTGTTGATAGTTTTCCTGGATCTAAGCTCTTATTGTTTAATAATTGATCGAACATTAACGGAACTCCGGCAAAGACGGTCACACCATACTTACTGATGAGTTCAGGTGCATCATTAATGTTGAAATGCCTCATTATGATTGCCTTAGAACCCCTAATAAAGGATGATAGAAATTCCGTTAATCCTAGGATGTGGGCTAATTGGGCAGCTATAAGAATAACATCACTAGGGCCTAGATTAATGGACTCACCAAAGGCATAAGGCCCTGAGTATAGGCTGAAGTATGTGTGCCATACCTGCATTGTCCTACCTGCAATACCTGCGTAGAAGTAAATCAAGCCAACATCATTCCTACTTACGTTATTTGGTTTAAACTCTGGCGATGAGCCACTTAACAAATCATTAAAGTTAATAGCATTACCTGAGTAGTTAACGCCCACAACTTTAAACTTTGACAATAACCATCCCTCCCTTCCGATTACATCACCATCAGCAATGACGACTTTAGGTGAAGAATCGGTTAATTGGTAGTCCAGGTCCTCGGACACTGTCAGTGGATCTATAATTACGGCAGACGCGCCCAGCATCCAAGTAGCGAAGAGTGATATTACTTCTTCGATACTGTTACTCATGACCATACCAACTCTATCACCATAACCAACACCTAAACCACTCAATGCATTAGCAAGTCTAGCTGACTTATCGTAAAGCTCCCCATACGTCAGTACTCTACCTCTCTCATCAACCACGAATACGGAATCTCTGCGATTCTTGGAGTAATCTATTAATGCTTCAATGGGGTTTTCATAATTATACGTTAGTCGTTTAATTGACATGAACGATCACGACATATAGCCCTTCTCCTTCAGCGCGGCCTTAATGTCATCAAGTGTCTTAATATCATCTAGAGTAGATATATCACCATAGGGCTCATTTCTGACAAGCGCCCTTAGGAGCCTCCTCATTATTTTACCAGACTTTGTCTTGGGCAGCCTCCTCACTATCACCACATCATCAACCCTAACCCCAGAGGCCCTTGCAAATTCCTTAATATCATTTATTAAGGGCTCCGATGGTGTCTCACCAGATCTAAGTACTACGAAGGCCAAAACTCTCTCACCACCACTAGGTACCGGTGCGCCAACCACCGCAGCCTCCGCCACAGACTTATGCCTAGCTAAAATACCCTCTATGTCCATTGTACCAAACCTCTCCCCTGCAACGGTTAGTATGTCATCAGCCCTACCAAGTACGTATAAGTAGCCATCTGAATCATAGAATCCGTAATCACCCGTGTAGAAATATCCTGGAAACCTAGACCAATAAGTCTTAGTTAATCGCTCGTAGTTAGGGTCGTTCCACATCTTAGCCATTGCTGGGTTTGGTATTGAGATAACTATGTACCCTCTCTGTCCAGGCGATACTGGGTTTCCATCATCATCAACCACAAGCCACTTCGAACCAGGGAACTGAATACCAGCAGAACCAAGCCTGAAGGGTATCTCACCAAGCCCATAGGGTGTGGCTGCAATGGGTATTAAGTGCTCAGTCATCCAATAGGCATCTGCAATTATTGTATTTGGTAACTGGTTAATGTACCACTGGGCAACGCCTGGGTTTAGGGTCTCTCCTGTGTTAAGTATTGACCTGAGCCTTGATAAATCAGCTTTTAATGCCTCCTCGCCAATACTCCTAATTGTGTATAGCGTTGTGGTACTACTCCAAATCAATGACACTCCATACTTCTCAATAATTCTCCCGAACAAATCCCTCTTATACCCTACGAATCCTTCGAATAAGAGTCCGGTTAACCCCATGATAGGTATTGTGTATAGGTTTGCCATGGGCCATACAGGCCAACCAAGCTCAGATATAGTCCACCAAACATCATCATCCCTAGGATTAAATAAGGCCCTAAAGGTCCAATTAAGTCCAATGACATAACCGCCATTTGTCTGTGTTAAGCCCTTCGGCCTTCCTGTGGTTCCTGAGGTGTAGTATATAGTAGCTGGTTCATTGGCCTCAACCGACACGGGTTCAACATAGACCTTATCCTTAGGTGCAATATCCTCATAAACTATGTCTCTACCACCCTTAACATTAAAGTCACTGAAGCCCCTCGAGACAACTAGGACCTTTTCAACGGGCGTCTGATACTTCTCCAACGTTCTATCCACTAAGTCCTTCATTCTAACCTCATCACCAGCTCTAAAGCCCTTTGAGGCGACAACAAAGACTTTAGAACCGCAGTCTTGTAACCTATAGGCTAGAATCTCCTCACTAAGACCTGCATAATGAATCACAAGTGTCGCACCTAACCTATGCACTGCTAAACCGAAGAAGACCGCCTCAGGTATGCTTGGGAACATCATCGATACAGTATCTCCCTTCTTAACTCCCAATTCCTTAAGCACGTAAGCTGCCCTATTGACCTCACGGTATAGATCCCAATAACTAATAACCCTACTCTCACCTCTCTCATTCTCGTAGTAAAAGGCAACTCTATTGGCCAACGTGGGGATGTGCCTATCTACAGCATTATAGGCTATGTTAAGAGTACCTCCTCTAAACCAATAGAAACCAGGAACCTTACCCTCAAACACAGACCTAGGTTTCTCAAACCAAGTCAAGTACTCAGTCTTATCAGCCCAAAACCTGGCCGGGTTCTCGGCAGCCTCGGCAGCCATCTTCCTTATTCTCTCGAGAGAGAACAGTCTCTGGTTTGTTTCCATAATTATAATTTTTAGATCCCCCTTTTAAGTATTAAGTTATCATTTGATGATGCTAATTATTAAATCTTTACAAAGGACGATAAGGGATGAATACCTCTTCTCATTAGTATTCCCTGGTTCTACATTGAATAATGAGCTTTCTCTCTTCTAAAAACTGAATGATTGCAAATATTAAGTTAATAATATTAGCTATAAGTATTTAAACACAGTAATGCTTGTTCTTACATAAGAGAGGTGTCATATTTATTATTTATGTGTAAGTTATTTAGTGCATAATTTTCTTGAATATGATGACTTTATGACTAATTACTTCATAATGTTATTGTTATCTTTTCCGGTGAGAATATAAGGTGTTTAGCTTTGAAGAACTCTTGTGAACATCGATCTCGTGAAGTTGTTTGTTAGGTTGAGGGCGTATTGGGCATTGGTTAGGGGACTTAGGGAGTTTATTAATGATTATCCATTTGATGAGATAGCGCTTAAGGCGTTGAGGGGTAGGGATGCCGTTTATCCATTTGGAGAGGTTGCTAGTTATGGTTCGGCTATACTTGGGTCAAGTATTTATGAGAGTAGGGGTCATCCGCGGTTTAGAACTATTGATGATTCATTAATATTACTGCCACCTGCCTTCACGCCAAGGAGACTTGATAAAATGGCGGAGTTATTGAGGGAGCCTACATTCATGGATGTAAATCTCGAGAGCCAGTTAGGTGGTTTTAAGGTTTCCATGCCGGTGGTCGTTGGTTCTATGGGTTCTACATCAATAGCAAGTAAGTTTAGCCTTGATATTGCTAAGGCTGCGGCCAGGGCTGGTATTGTGCTTGGTATTGGTGAGAATGTAGCTACCGTGAGGGGATACTCGAGGAGGTATACGAGGGGGCATCCCTCCTTTAAGGAGAGGCTCATGGCTTACTTAACCAATGTGGATAAGTATGGTGGGGTTATTATTCAGCAGAATGTGGAGGATGCCTATGATGAACTTTGGAATAGGGTTTATAGTGATAAGGATGTGGAGCCTTACATAGAGGAGGGGTTGGTGGGTTTTGAAATTAAGATGGGGCAGGGTGCCAAGCCAGGTCTTGGTGGTGTTATTAAGATACCCAGGGAGGAGGCTATTAGGCTTAAGGCTAAGTACCACTTTGAGGTTGATCCTGAGGCGATTAGGGACAAATTCATAACCAGGTACTCCGTACCAGGCACATACACTGAGGATATTCTTAGAGGCATGATTAGACTTATGAAAACGGCATATCCAAGGGCTAGAATATGGATTAAGCTTGGGCCTTATAGGGATGTGGATAGGGTAATAAGTATAGTTCATGAGGAGGGAGCTCATGCCGTTGTTATTGATGGTAAGGAGGGTGGAACGGGAATGGCGCCTTCAGTTGCTATGAAGCACCTGGGTTACCCAACAATCGTAGGTTTGAAGAAGATTAGGGATGCTAGGAGGATGGGGATTAGTGATACATCCTTACTAATTGCTGGCAGATTATATAATGGCTCGCATGTAGTCAAGGCAATGGCGCTGGGGGCTAGTGGGGTTTACATGGCAAGGCCTTTCTTAATAGCTGCAATGGTAAAGGGTGAGAGAGGTGTTGAGAATTATATAGAGACTGTTAAGGTGGAGACACAAATGCTTATTTCGGCGTTGGGTAAGTATGATATTAAGGAGGTGAGTGT
This sequence comes from Vulcanisaeta sp. AZ3, assembly GCA_000960865.2. Taxonomy (GTDB): domain Archaea; phylum Thermoproteota; class Thermoprotei; order Thermoproteales; family Thermocladiaceae; genus Vulcanisaeta. Next base: position 5,318 of record JZWU02000007.1, read on the forward strand.
TGAGGATGTTGCGGCTTTAGATAAGGATATTGCCGAGATGTTTGGAATACCATACGTATATTCAGAGACCTTCTGATATCAGCTAGAATGTGTGTTAAGATAAGTAGGTCTAGACTTCATGCTAAGAACTATAACTATGAAAAATGGTCGTTAAGAAGTTTAGATGGAGTAAGGATTAGAATCCTTAATGATTATTAGAGCCTTGGGCAGGTTTAAGGTCTAGCTTATTAGGGGTTTTGTTCTCTGTTTAATCGTGGGTTTGGCTTATCTTAGGCTTGTGAGGATTGAACATGGCGTGTTGACTAGCCTTATAGTTCTGGCCTCATACATAATTGTTGGTGGTAGGAATCCCTTAGCAATGACCCTTCTCTTCCTATCCTCATTACTAACTGAGGCCTTTCTTTTCGCAACTAACGATATATACAATGTGGAGGAGGATAGGGTGAATAGGCCTGACGCGCCGTTAGTACGTGGTGATGCGTCTCTAAGGAGTGCGTGGGTCTTGTCTTTAGTGTCTGTGGTCTTAGCCGTGATCTTTAATGTGATTGGCGTTGTTCTCGGTATTCTCATGCCCTTAAGCCTTGTGATTTTGATTCTCGCAATAATGCTAGGCTTTGCCTATAATTATGGCTTAAAGAGGACCCTATTGGTTAATAATACGTTGGTGTCTATAACCTCCTCGTTAACATTTCTCTACGGATTGTACGCCGTTAAAGTAACACTACCTACGCTGGATCTACCATACCTCTTATTCATAACTTCATTCTTGGCGACCATGGGTAGGGAGTTTATTAAAGGCGTTCTAGATGTACCTGGTGATATTAAGGTTGGTGTGAGGACTGTGGCTAATACCCATGGGGTTAAGGTTGCTGTGGTAATGGCCGTGGTGTTTGTATTGTTGGCTGTGGCTGTATCGCCATTAATAATACTTCAGGCGCTTAGTGAGGCGTTTGGTATTGTTCTGTCTGTTGGTGTTGTTATAACTGATGCTTTATTGATGTACATTAGTATCATGGTGCTAGTTAGGAGTAATTATGCAGGTAGGTTTAGAGTAATAGCTCTTGGTGCTATGGCAGTGACAATAATTGCTTACCTACTCTCTGCCTTAGTCGCTGTGTTGACTTAAATACCTAAAAACGCTCCTGAGTATGGCTAGGTAATTTACCTCCCTGAACTTTACGCTTTTGAGAGAGGGTATTTCAATTAGCATGGGCTTTCTCATCTTCATTCTCATCTTCTCAAAGTCTTCCCTAACCTTATCCGCTAAATCACTCGTCACTAGAACAGCAGCAACACCCTCTTCGAAACTCAATTCCTTAATTATAGAGAGTATATTCTCACCCTCCCCAACGACCCTACCCTCAAAGCCGAGAAGCCTATAGGTATACACGGTATGTTCATCACCAAGTACTACTGCACGCACGATTAATGCAGTACTTGTTAAATTTTATAAGCTTAATTCCACAGGCATTATTTGATTGTATTTGATGCAAATCATTAGGTTTACCAAGGCTCTTTCTTCAACTTTAGTAGGTATGCTATGGTGTTTGTGAGTAGGTGTATTGGTGGTGTTATTATTATAGCAATGACTACGTAAACCCACCGTAGGATCTGAGGCTGAAGAAGCCACAAAGCCAATAACGACATTAGTAAGAAATCCAATTGATCAAGCAGTGGCGCAGGTGCGCCACGAGGCATTCCCAATCTTCTCTTTATGAATGCACCAACTAAATCACCAACCAACGCTGCCAAGCACATTAGCAATACAGTTGTAGGACTTGGTAACTCTTGATATAGATTTACCACACTTGTTACTATGAGATATGTAAACTCACCTATCACGAAGCCCACGAGAAGACCTGTAATAAAGCCCTCATAGGTCTTCCCATCACCAAAGATCCTTCTGCCATCAATAAAATTCTTGCCAAGGTCTATGGGGATCCTCTTCCTGAAAATCTTACCGGCTACTACCGGTGTTGCGTTGGCCACGTATGGTGGCCATATTATTAATAATGTAATTATAATTATAAACTCCCAGTTTAAGTTCACGTTAGTTCACTCAAGGCTATGCCTCTTTAACAAATGGGTAATTGCTGAATTCTTTGTTATGAATTCCTGCCCACAAACGAGGCAGTAATATACGTCCATACCGCTCTTCCTAACAGCGATTATTAAGTGCTCCTTAATATGGCGTAGAAAGGAACCCTCACCATTTAACTTAGCACCACAAATATCGCAGGTTATTGTCTTACCACCGAACTTGCCATGCTTACTGAGGTGGTTTACGAAAGATATAGCCTCAACCTCGGCACCACACTTTGGGCATTTAAGTCTTGGTTGTGGTGTTGCGTTTACTAATGCGTCAAGTACCTTAGATGCATCATTACCCATGTAATTGCATAGTGGGCACACAATCACTTTAGTTAATGCTCTTGCAGCGATGCTCATACCCGACAAACGTAAGCCCTCTGCCTTTTAAGTTCTAACTAATTGTTGTGATGATGGTTAAATTGATTGGCGTGGCTATGATTAGGTGGGATTTAGGCATTGTGGGTTATGTGGCCTCCTCACCTCAGGACATTGAGGCTACATATTCAAATGTATTCCTACGTTGTTATCCAACAACCCTAGATATGACTAAGGAATCTAGCGGTAAGGTGTCCTGCATAGTCAATACAATGCTGGGTAGTCTGCCCATTAGGGCTCTTGCCATAATTTTAGACCCGTATGGAATAGCTAATGATGTTGGGACGAGACGTAGGGTTAGGAGGAGTGTTGTGCTTGATGGAGTGTACTCATGGTTCGCGAATTACTTGAGGAGTAGGAGTTTAGTGAATGAGGAAGATGATTTGGAGGTTAATGGGGAATTACTAAGCTTGACTAGGTTCATAAGAGCTAGGGTTGATGGATATGCCAGTGCCCTCGCTGGTGTAGTTTCCACGATAATTAGAGCTAAGGGTGTTGATGTTAGTAAGTTACCCATAGATATTGTTGATGTTAGGGAGGAAGCTAGGAAGTATGTTGAGGAGTCAGTAGTTAGGGTGTGATCAGCATTTCCGGCGGTCAATCATAGGTCAGACAAATGCCTCCTCATCATAAGTGCATTTTAACCACTTAGGTACCTCACTTTTAATTCCTTAGGGTGATACTTAAATACAGGTAATTAGGTATTAACATATGGTTGGGGGCACCCCAATTAAGGAGAGCGAGGTTAAGAATTATCCCCATGAGGAGTGGACCATACCCTTCCAATATAACGTGACTGCAGGCACTGCTTATTCAAAGTTCCTTGAGGGATTGAAGAATGGTAAGATATATGGAACTTACTGTAATAAATGTGGACATGTCTTTGTACCTCCAAAGATGCATTGCCCATACTGCTTCAGGGCAGTTGATGGTTGGATTGAGGTTAAGGATGAAGGTACCGTAATCACTGCAGTACTCAGTTACATAAGTGGGACTAGAGAACCTCTTAAGGAACCTAGGGCTGTTGGTGTGATTAAGCTTGATGTACCAGGTAGGGAGTTCAGCGAGCATAGGTTTCCTGGCATAATGCATTATTTATGTGTTGATCCCGAGACCGTGAAATCCATGAGGGTCTTTGGTATGAGGGTTAAGGCCCGGTGGAAGCCTACTAATCAGAGGGTTGGTTCAATGCTTGATATTGAGTGCTTCGAGCCACTGGGGTGATGGGTATGTCTTTCGAGAAGCTAAATATGAATAAGGATGTTAGGCATTGGTTACATACAATAGAGCAGGGGTATAGGTATACTGCTGGGCCGATTGGTACGAAGTTCTTGGAAGGCCTAAAGGCTGGGAGGTTGCTTGCTGGTAAGTGTCCCGTATGTGGTAAGTTATTCATACCACCAAAGTCCTTCTGTCAATATGACTTTACTGAGATAAAGGAGCTCACTGAGGTTGCTTCGTTAGGTATTGTTAGATCCTACACCATCACCTATGAGGATTCATACGGTAATAAGTTACCTAAGCCTGTCGTAATAGGTTTCATAGAGTTTCCAGGGGTTGTTGGTGGTATTATCCATTACATAATCAATGTTGAACCAAACAATGTTAGGATTGGTCTTAAGGTGAGACCCGCCTTCAAGCCTGATAATGAGAGAAGGGGCTCATTGACGGATATAATCGGCTTCCAACCAGCCTAGGTTTGTGGTACCAAAAATTTAAAAGGGTATTGGGTTGATGATTCTTCTCAAATGAGCCAACAACAGCGCATTCCGGTGTACAAGAAGATACTCCAGGATAAGATGAAGGAGTGGATGGTTAAGGAATTCTTAAACTATAAATTATCAATGCAGGGTTATGTGGATTCAGACGTACTGAAGACACCCCTCGGGACTAGGATAATAATATATGCAGAGAGGCCGAATAGAATAATTGGCAGGAAGGGTGTAATTGTTAAGGAACTTACAGAATTGCTAAGTAAAAAGCTCGGTGTAGAGAACCCTGTGATTGATGTAACACCAATACAGAATCCAGAACTTAATCCTAAGATCATAGCCAATAGAATAGCCTGGGCAATGACAAAGGGTGTTAAGTTCAGGAGAGCTGGCATGATAGCCATTAGACAAATAATGGATGGCGGCGCCAGAGGCACTGAGATCACAATAAGTGGAAAACTAACTAGCGAGAGATCCAGGTTTGAAAAATACGTATATGGCACAGTCTATAAGAATGGCTATGATGCCATGACCAAGGTCCAGAGGTTTGCAGGCATGGTCCTACTCAAGCCTGGGATTTATGGTATCGAGGTTAGGATAACACCACCAATAAGATTCAGTGATGAGTTTCAAATAAAACCACCAACTAGAGAAGCCGCTGTAGAAACACAACAAATAACGGAGGGTGGTGAGAGTGGCGAGCAGACAGAGACTTAATGCAAAGACAATCAGGAACATGAAGCCTGAAGATAGGGCTAGACTACTCAACGATTTAAGGAGAGAATTACTAAAGCTTCAATCGCAGAGGGAGAGAGGTACCCTTGAAAATCCTGGTAGGATAAGAACAGTGAGGAGAGCTATAGCCAGGATATTAACAATAATGAATGAGGATATGGGTTCCAGAACCACTAAGTGATTAATTTCCATGAATACCCTATTCCTCAAGTTCATAACCACTACTAAATGCCGTAATCCAACTCTCAATAGTATTTCAGGTATAGTAATTGATGAGACCGCGAAGACCGTGAAGGTGCTCACCCTGGATAATTCGATTAAGGCGATAATTAAGGAGGATTGTTGGTTCTATGTCAATATTGGTAATTGCACGTACCTAATTAATGGAAAGAAATTAATCGTTAAGAGTAGGGGAAGGAAAATTTTTAAGTTCATAAAATAGCCAGAACTCGTGTCTGAACAAGAACTTGTAGAGCGACTAATAAATGGTGTCGTTACACGACTCACTAATGAGATTAATGAGTGGAGCAATAACCTTAGATTAAGAGCTGAGGCTGAATTGCTTGATAGTGCTAAGAATGTTATAGATAAGTATGCTGTAACCCTTGAGAATATTGATAATGAATTAAACATGGAAAAAGAATACAAGCTCTATAATGAAATGATGAAAACAAAAAGAGAAAAGCTTAATGCAGTTGAGGAGGCCTATGCAGAGGTTGTTAGAAGAATTAAAGAGAGAATAAGCTCGATGAAAGGTACTGATGACTATAAGAAATTCCTCAAAAAATCAATACTATGGGCTACATCAATAGTTGGATCAAGAGAACTAATAGTGACAGTCAACGAGAAAGATAAGAATATTGTAGAAGAAATAATATCTGAGCTAGGGCTTAATGCAGTAATAAACACAACAGATAAGGAGATGCTCGGAGTCCTCGTAAGCTCTGCTGACGGTTCAATAAGGGTTGATGCAACTCTCGAGTCAAGGCTTAACCTCATGGAGCATCAAATAAAGTCATTATTAACGCACATAGCGCTTACGAGTTAGATGATGTAGAATTAATTTTAAATATGCAAATGACTACTCTATTCCGTGTCGTTAAGCAAGGGTAAGATAATCTACATAAGCGGACCTGTGGTTAAGGCCGAGCTCCCTGGAGCACTACTCTATGAATTAGTATTTGTAGGCGAATTAGGATTATTTGGTGAGGTCGTTAGGATTCAGGGCGATACAGCCTTTATTCAGGTCTATGAGGATACAACAGGCATAAAACCCGGCGAACCCGTTACCAGGACAGGCGAACCATTGAGCGCCTACCTGGGGCCTGGCATTATTAATATGGTCTATGATGGTGTCCAAAGACCCCTTAAGAATATCTTTGAATTAACTGGTAGATCCTTCGTTGCTAGAGGTATTAATTATGATAAAGCACCGCCTTTAGACTTTAAGAAGCCTTGGAAGTTCACACCAAGGGTTAAAGTTGGTGATACAGTCGAGCCTGGCGATATATTAGGTGTTGTTCCAGAGACACCATTAATCGAGCATAGAATACTCTACCCACCACTGTATAAAAAGGGTACTATTAAGTACATAGCCCCTGAAGGTGAGTACACACTTAATGATGTTATCGCTGAGGTTGAGACCCCTGATGGTGTAGTACAAGTGAAGATGTGGCACAAGTGGCCCGTCAGAAGACCAAGACCATTTAAAGAGAAATTACCGCCAATAGAACCTCTTATCACGGGCGTTAGGGCAATCGATACACTATTCCCAGTAGCCATTGGTGGCGCGGCCTCGATTCCAGGCCCATTCGGCAGTGGCAAGACCGTAACCATAAGGACCCTTGCAATGTATAGTCAGGCTAGGTATGTAATACCTGTATTATGCGGCGAACGTGGCAATGAGGCCGCCGATGCATTACAGGGATTACTCAAGTTAATAGACCCAACTACGGGTAGGCCTTTGATGGAGAGAACCACAATAATCGTTAACACATCAAACATGCCTGTGGCGGCTAGGGAGGCCTCGATATACATGGGTGTAACCATAGCTGAGTACTTCAGAGATCAAGACTACGATGTATTCCTAATGGCGGACTCGAGTAGCAGGTGGGCCGAGGCTATGAGAGAAGTAGCACTTAGGATAGGTGAGATGCCAAGTGAGGAGGGATTCCCAGCTTACCTACCAACAAGGCTCGCAGAGTTCTATGAGAGGTCTGGAAGAGTGATAAACATAGGTAGGGAGGGTAGGCTTGGCTCGGTCACAATAGCTGCAAGTGTTAGTCCACCTGGTGGTGATTTCACAGAACCCGTTACAAGCCATACGCTGAGGTTTGTAGGTGCTTTCTGGCCCCTTGACGCTAAGCTTGCCTATTCAAGGCATTATCCAGCTATTAATTGGTTGCAAGGTTTCAGTAGGTACGTAGATACTGTAGCTGAGTGGTACCAGAAGAATGTAGCCCCTGACTGGAAGGAGATTAGGGATGAGGCTATGAGGATATTAACTAGGGAAGCTGAGTTACAAGAGGTAGTTAGGATATTGGGTACTGAGGCACTAAGCGAGGCGGAGAAGCACCTACTTAACACGGCATTCATAATTAGAGAGGGATTTCTGAAGCAAGATGCCTACCATCCAATAGATGTTAAGTCGTTACCGCCAAAGCAATACTGGTTATTAAGACTTATGATAACATTCTATAGGAAAGGCCTTGAGGCAATCAACCGTGGAGTTCCAGCCTCAGCCCTTAGGGAATTAGACATTGTTAAGGTAATGCCGAGACTCAGAATGGAGGTTAAGAATGAGGATTATCAGAAATTAATTGACATAGAGAAGAAACTTATAAGCGCAATTGAGGACTTAGAGAAACGTTACGAATCTCAAATGCCTATGGCCAAGGCATGATTAATAAATAAACATTACGATTAATAACTAAGCCTTAATCACACTTATTATTGATTTAATTACATGATAATCATTCTGACCGCATGCTATTACCATGGTTGTACCACACGTTATATTGGGTAAATTATGAAGCCTTTCACCAAAGTCCTTATATAAATCCTCGAAATAGTTATTAAGCCTTAATATTAAGAATTTACCATGCACGCAATCATATCTAAGGAATATTACTGCATCGGCGCCATTCTTTATAGCAATATCCCTAAGCCTAATTACATCATTCTCCTCAACATCCCTCTTAATTATGGATATGTAACATCTATGGCATTCGCAATTAAACACCTTCATAAATGAATTATCCTCCTCTAAGAAGACTACACCAACATCATTCAATAACCTACTCAATAGTTCCTCACCAACCTCCGTCAATTCTGCACCACCCCTCCGGACCCTAATGGCTCCTTGATCCCTTAATTCATTGAGTACTCTCCTAACGACGCCTTCACCAATACCTGTGGTAGAGCTTAGTGAGTATCTACCCATTCTACCGTGCTTCTTAAGCATTAATAGTACTGTTATGTTCTCGATGGACATTTATAATTAATAAGGCTGTTGTATTAATAAATTAAGTTTTTCTAGGTGGGAGAGAAAGCTAACGCTTATTAATTCTTCTAGCAACTACGCTACAGGTGATCATTATTTGCCCAGTAAGGGTAAATACGTGGGCGCAAGAGAACTACCTATAAGGATTTATAATACCGCCACAAAGAAGATAGAACAATTAACGCTCCTTAAACCTGGCATTGTTAGGATATACACCTGCGGCCTCACGCCGTATGACTCTATGCATGTAGGTCACGCCAGAACCTTTGTATTTTACGATATATTTAGGAGGTACCTGGAGTACCTCGGCCTTGAGGTTAGATTTGTGACAAATTTCACAGATATTGATGATAAGATAATCAATAAAGCTAAGCAGGAGTTTGGTAATGACCTCATCAATAGATGGTATGAGGTGCCTAGTAAGTATATTAGGGAATTCTTCGATGCCATGGACAGACTATACATAAAGAGAGCATATGCATACCCAAGAGTCACGGAAAACATGAACGACATGCTTAAGTGGATTCAAGAACTCGTAAATAGGAACCTAGCCTACGTCACACCAGATGGCTCGGTATACTTCGATATAACTAAGGTACCTAGGTACGGTGAATTCTCGGGACAGAAGATTGAGGAATTAATTGCAGGAGCTAGAGTAGAACCCGAACCAGGTAAGAAGAATCCCTTAGACTTTGCTCTATGGAAATCTTGGAATGAGGGTGAGCCTTGGTGGAATAGCTCATGGAGCCCAGGCAGGCCGGGCTGGCACTTGGAGTGCGTGGTTATGTCAAGCAAGTACCTTGGTGTTCCCTTTGATATACATGGTGGTGGCCAGGACTTGATATTTCCGCATCACGAGAATGAGATTGCCATAGCCAGGGTATACTTCAGTATAGATTATTTCGCTAGGTATTGGGTGCATGTCGGTCTCGTGACCATTAAAGGGCAGAAGATGAGTAAGTCCCTTGGTAATATAATACCAATAATGGATGCGCTTAATAAGTACGATGGTGAAGTACTAAGGCTTTACTACGCAATGACCCAGTACAGGAAGCCCATGGACTTCGACCCAGATACACTAAGCCAAATTAGGAACGTGCTTATGAGCCTATACGCCGCCTATGATGAACTCATTGAGGCTATAAACGAGGCACCTGAAACTGGCACTAAAGATGAGGAGTTAATCAATAAAGTGAATAGTTATGTAGATGCCTTTGAATCCTCAATGAATAATGACCTAAACACAAGTGAAGCCGTGGCCTCACTAATAGACTTCGCTAAGTACGTAGCATCCACAGTAATATACAATGCACAGAATTACTCAAAGAACGCCTTAACCCAAACCCTGACATTATTCACAGAATTGGCGGGGGTAATAGGTGTATTGAATAGGACAGGACTACCTCCATCATTAATTTCTCTAGTGAATACACTCATTAGAGTAAGGGCACAATTAAGGGCTAAAAGAATGTTTGACCTAGCCGATGAAATTAGAAATGAGCTAGAGAAGCTTGGCATAGTCATTAGTGATGCTGGTAATAAGACCTATTGGTATATAGATAGGGATCGAGTGCGCTTCTCATAAAACTTAAATTATCAATGTATATTATTAAATTCGTGAGGACCGTATTCCTAAGTAATGGTGTCTTTGCTGTCCTATATGATGAGAATTATTATATTAGAGACCTTTACTATCCACTCCTCGGTCAACATCACCATCACGCGTTTGGTGGTAGGTTTAAGATGGGTATTTGGCATGATGGTAAATTCTCTTGGATTGAGAACGTGAAAAGTAAGGAGATAACTATGGATACATCTAAAGCCACACTTCACGCCGTGTGGGACAACCTTGACATAATAATGGAGGACACAGTATTAATACCACAACCAGTACTTGTAAGGCACGTCTCAATAAGAGGACCAGGCTTTGTCAGGGTTATTTTTTACCATGACTTCAGATTAAATGATTATGAGGCTGGCGATACGGCATTTTACGATCCATCATTGGACGCAGTATTTCATTATAAATCAAACACGTGGTTCGGCATTGCATCAACAAATCCCATCTACGAATACACGACAGGCAGAAGAGACTTAAACACAGTACTTCCTGACTGCGAAGACGGAGTACTAGGCAAAAATCCCATCGCCCAGGGCTCTGTGGCTTCCGCAATCTCAATAGCAAGTCCCGACTTTTACTACTTCATCATTGCAGGAGAGAGTTATGGGAAGGTCATGAGGTTAATCCTCGACCTAAGGGATAAGAGGAAACTTGAGACTTACTTCACGAGGTCTGTTAATTATTGGAGCAACGTAGCTTCTGAATTCACTGATGACAAGCTGGCAGCCCAGAGTATTGTAGTGCTTCTCGGCCACGTTGGTAGCAACGGCTCAATACCTGCCTCGCTCGATACATCAATAATTAAGTTCAACCTAGATACCTACGGCTATGTTTGGCCGAGAGATGCAGCTTTCGTAGCCATGGCCTTGGATATGGCTGGATACTACACATTTACTAAGAGGTTCTATGAGTACGTATTCAAACTCTTTGGTGATGAGAATTTCCTCTTTCAGAAGTATAATCCGAATGGTACGTGGGGATCCACATGGCATCCCTGGACTGCGCGTGGTAAGAAGTCTCTTAATATTCAGGAAGATGAGACGGCAACCGTGATTTACGCCTTCTGGCATTATTTTAAGAGAACTAGGGATTATGATCTCCTTAGGCAAGTCTACGATGTAATAACTAAGGCTGCTAACTTCATGGTCAACTTCAGAGACCCAAAGCTAAAGCTACCGCTGGAGAGTTATGACCTATGGGAGGAACGATTAGGCGTGCATACGTACACCGTTGCCTCAGTATACGCAGGATTGCTAGCTGCTAGTAACTTAGCCAAGGTGCTAGGTGAGTATGAGGATGCAGGTAAGTGGGAGGAGGCTGCTATGGAAATCCGCGAGGCGCTCAGGAATTATTTATTCGATAAGGAGAGAGGCGTATTTCATAGGATGGTCAGGGTTGATGATGGTAAGATAATTGAGGTTGATAAAACAGTCGATGCAAGCATAATGGGGGTGTTCCTATTTAATGTATTTGATATTTGGGAGCCTATAGTAGAGAGTAGTGCTAAAGTTATCATGGATAGACTCTGGGTTAAGCCAATAGGTGGTATCGCTCGTTATGAGAATGATTATTATCAGAGAGTACCTGGCGACTACGGTGACATACCAGGTAACCCCTGGATAATAACCACGTTATGGATAGCTCAATACTACATAGCCAGGGGAGACGTGACAAGGGCCAAGGATTTAATTGCTTGGGTTAATAAGGTCAAAACCCTCACAAACCTACTCCCTGAACAAGTCGACCCATTCAATGGAAAACCAGCCTCAGTAACGCCCCTATTATGGAGCCACGCTGAATACCTAAAAACATACCTAATGTTAAAAAGTAGTTAGGAACCACTCATTCTCTCAAGAATAATATTAAGGAAGCCTTAATCACTTATTTAATTTAAAGCTGCAGATTAAAATAATTCTTGTACTAATGAAGAGTAGTTTACCCCCAGTAAGTGTTGTAAAGATCCATCCAGTATCCACTGACGAGCTTATTCTTACCAAGGACCTCTGTTATGGGTATCCTAACAATATCACCACTCCTGTAGGCCATCATTTTGCCATAATCACCCTCCTCAATCGCCTTGTAAGCCTCTGTAGCAAACCTAACAGCAAGTACTCTGTCGAAGACTGTTGGTGCGGTACCTCTAATTATGTGGCCAGGCACCACAGCCCTTGTCTCAATGCCCGTAACCTTCTCTATGTAATTAGCTAGCTCATTCCCAACACCACCAAGCCTTGAATGTCCAAACTCATCCTTAGGACCACCGTACTCTTTAATTCCTTCAGAAACAACAATTAAGGCCCACTTTTTAGGCCCATAGCTCTTCTTGGCTCTATCGGCAACTATGTTCCACTCAATGGGCTTTTCTGGTATTAATACGAAGTCTGCCATGGTGGCTAGGCCTGTGAATAGAGCTATCCAACCGGCCTCTCTACCCATGACCTCGACGACGCCAATCCTTTCATGAGATATTAATGTTGTCTTAAAGGATTCTGTGACCCTAACTGCTTCATTAACTGCTGTGTCAAAGCCTATTGTATAGTCGGTGCCCCATACATCATTATCAATAGTCTTTGGAACACCAACAGCATTAACTAACCCCCTGGCTTGTGCCTCCGCGGCTGCGCTTAGAGTGTCATCACCTCCGATTGCTACTATTACATCGAAGTTTAACTCCTTAATGCTATTTGCGAATTGTTCAGCTCTAGCTTCATCCTTGAATGGGTTTGTCCTTGAGGTCCTTATGTAAGTACCGCTCGTGAATGCGAAGTCAAGCAAGTCTTTGGAGGCCACTCTTTTAACCTCTCTATCTAGTACTCCTTTCCAACCATGCATTATTGCATATACCTCATGCTTCCCTTCTAGTAGCTTAGTGAGTATGTACACTGCTATGTTGAGGCCTGGAGCGTCACCGCCCCCTGTTAGGATACCGATCTTCATTGTTGAACACCCAGAACTTCTGTTACTTTCTTACCACCATACACAATGTCAGCAATTACCTTAGCGAATTTCAGAGCGTCTCTTCTCTGCCACACATTCCTACCAACAGCAATACCCAACGCACCAGCCTCAATAACTCCCTCAACCTGCCTCAGGAATTCCTCCTCTGTCTTAGTCTTTGGACCTCCAGACATTAAGACGGGTACCTTACCAGCAACTTTAACAGCCCATGCGAATGTCTTAGGATCGCCGGTGTATTTAATCTTCATGGCATCAGCCCCAACCTCAAGGGCAATCCTAGCAGCATAGGCCACAATCTCAGGTGCAGTTTCATTAGTTACCTTACCACCCCTTGGATAGGACCAAATAATTAATGGTACATCAAACTTAACGGCATCCCTCTTAATCCTAGCCAACTCTTCAAGCATTTTCCACTCATAACCACTACCTGGATATATCGTGTAACCAACGGCTGATGCCCCAAGACTTACAGCCTCCTCAACAGTACAGTTGGCCACAGAAACAGGTTCACCATTGTATAGGCTTGTCTTGCTATTAAGCTTTAGAATTAATGGCACACTACCATCATAATACTTCTCAGCAATGCCTCTTTGAAAAACAATACCATCAAAACCAGCCTCCCTAGCAAGCTTAAGTATATACTCAGGATCAGCGGCATCAGGATTCTCTAAGAAGTCCGTTGGTCCATGCTCTATGCCGTGATCGTAGGCCAACACTATGGTCTTACCTCTCCTGGCAAATATTCTTAGGAACTTATCGACTAAACCTGTCATCAGTAAGATTATGTTGTTACTAGTATTTATTGAGTCATTGTTTAAAGTGTATTACTGGGTAGAACAATTAATAACCGAAGACCCCTGGGTAATGCTCCCTTAATTGATTAATTAAATCCTCAACAATGAACTTCAAAATCTCAGTGCCAACGCTTGGATTGATCAAGTCCTTCCTCAGAATGCCCACAACACCGCTCTGACTAACATCGATTGTTCTAACCACATTTATATTACCTTTAACTTCAACATCCACAATCCTATCCCACTTAACTAAATCCTTATTGATGGCTGAGATTAATGAAGCCTCTACTGCATCAGCATGCCCAAAGACTGGGAAGTGCCTCCTCACTGCACTCATTACCCTATTATTATAAATGTAGTAATGTAGAGCTCCACCACCATGGCTGTAATTCCAAGTCTTAATCGCCATATTCAGAACATCCACATTACCACCATGCCCATTAACAAAAACAACACCAGCAACACCCCATTGAAATACACTCTCAATAATGTCCAAAAGATAATGCAGAAGACTCTCAAAACGAACCCAAGTCGTACCTTTAAAACCAACATGCTCCATAGAAGAACCAACTGCAATCACAGGATACAACAGCACAAGGTTTGGAAATCTTCCCTCAACCTCACTAGCCACATAATTAGCAATTATAGAGTCAGTACCCAGGGGCAAATGAGGACCATGCTGTTCAATAGAACCCACAGGGATAATAACAACGAAGTTACCCCTAGACAACTCCTCACGAGTAACCTCTAAAACCTTCATCATGCACTACTAGATGGATCCAATATAAAAATGCTGAAGCAGCATAGAGATAAAAATAAGCGCAAAACTTCCCTTAAAGAAAAGCGTGATGATCCATGTATTGCATCGAGGTTAAAAATGTCACTAAACACTTTGGAAACAACACGGCCCTAAACGGAATTAGCTTCGAGATTAACTGCGGAGATTCCGTTTCTCTCATAGGACCAAATGGAGCAGGCAAAACAACAACACTAAGGATTCTCAGCGGAATCTTAAGACCTGACTCTGGAACCGTTAAGATTTGCGGCGTTGATATCTTTAAGAAGCCTAGAGAGGCTAAGACATGCCTAGGTTATTTACCCGAGGATGCGGTACCTTTTCTAAACCTCACGGTTAGAGAGAACTTGGAGTACGTAGGTATACTAAGGGGCATAGATGGACTCGATGATAGAATTGATGAATTAGTTAAGGTGCTAGAGCTGGAGGATTTAATGAATAAGCCAGTGGCAGCTCTCTCTAGGGGTAACAGGCAGAAGGTTGCCCTGGCAATGGCAATAATACATAGGCCGAAAGTCCTACTCTTAGATGAACCACTCAATTACTTAGACATACCAACGCAGGAGAGAATAATAAAATTGCTAAGGAATATGAATAATGATGGAACAACCATACTTTTATCAACCCACATAATGAGCATAGCAGAGAAACTAACAAATGACGCCATAATAATAAACAAAGGAAAAATAATATGGAGAGGTACAATGGAACAACTAAAAACTGAAACGAACGCTAACCAAACAATTGAAGAAACGATAATCAACATATTGAACAAACAAACCCCCACGCAATGAAAACCGATATTTCTTAACTTCCCTTTGCCATGCTCTTGTTTAGTGCGGCCGCCGGGATTTGAACCCGGGTTCTGCGGCTCGGGGGGCCGCCATCCTGGACCAGTCTAGACCACGGCCGCTGTTTTGTAGCGCTTTTGTTGGGTTTTAATTTTTATTTTCTCGTTGGGTTTGCTATATAATTTTTATATTTGTGTTGGTTTGTGGTTCTTGATGAGTAGTATTGGTGTTTTGTTTAGAGTTACGACATTTGGGGAAAGTCATGGATCTGCTGTGGGAGTTGTTATTGATGGTGTTCCTGCTGGTGTGGCTATTAGTGAGGAGGATATTAAGAGAGAATTAGATAGGAGGAGGTTTTGCAATATACCGGTGCTTAATCCTAGGTGTGAGGATGAGGAGTTTCAGATATTGAGCGGTGTTAAGGATGGGTTTACTGAGGGGACTCCTATAGCTATAGTTATTTGGAATAGGAGAGTTAGGTCTGATTATTATGAGGAGTTGTGGATGAGGCCTAGACCTGGTCATGCTGACTTGGCTTATTACTTAAAGTTTGGACGTTTTTATGATCATAGGGGTGGGGGTAGGGCTAGTGGTAGGGAGACTGCGGCGAGGATTGCGGCTGGCGCTATTGCTAAGGCTGTTTTGAGGCAAACTATTGGTGTTGAGGTAATTAGTCATCTTGTTGAGCTCGGCGGCGTTTCGATAGGTAGGGAGGACTATACCTTTGAGGATGCAGTTAAGGCTTGGGAGAAGCCTTTGCCGATGGTTGATGATGATGCGGTTAAGAGGGCTGTTGATTTATTGATTAGGGTAGCTACGGAGGGTGATAGTGTTGGTGGTGTTGGTGAAGTCTTGACTACTGATGTGCCACCTGGCCTTGGGGAACCTGTCTTTGATAAGTTGAAGGCTGACTTAGCTAAGGCCGTGATGTCCATCCCTAGTGCTGTGGGTGTTGAGTTTGGTCTTGGGTTTAGGTTGGCTAGGTTGAGGGGTAGTGAGGCTAATGATCAGATTGTGCTTAGGGGCAACAGAGTTACTCTAGAGACGAACAGGGTTGGGGGTACTCTTGGTGGGATTAGTGTTGGCGTGCCGATTAGGTTTAGGGTTGCCTTTAAGCCCACACCTAGTGTTCGAAAGCCTCAGAGGACTGTGGATTTAAGTAAGATGGAGGAGACTACTATAGTGTTTAGGGGACGTTATGATGTATCTACGTCACCGAAGGCTATATTAGCTGCAGAGGCTATGACTGCCATAATTCTGGCTGATCATGCAATGAGAGCAGGCTTGATACCGAGAGTATTAAAGAGATAATTTTCTATAATGGTAACGCTTAAAATATAGCCTCTCTAGTCTTTTGGGATCTCTATGGAATATCAATATTGTTAGGAGTCTTGGTAAAAACATGTAGTACGCTTCATCACTTAGTATTAGGTTTGTCGAAGGTGATGGCTTATGCTTAATGCACTTAGGAGTGAGATTGATTCTATTGATGAGGAATTAATTGATTTGCTGATTAAACGCCTTGAGCTTGCGAGAAGGCTAGGTGTTATTAAGAGAGAGGCTCATTTGCCGATTATTGATGTAGAGCGTGAGGAGGAAGTGATCAGCAGGTGGGTTAGTAGGTTAGTAGGGGCTGGTGTTAATGAGGAGTTGGCTCATGAGTTGGTTAATGCAATCATTAGGGCTTCAACTTATGTTCAGGTTGGTGATAGGTTAAATGTTAGTGTGACTATTGTGGGTTCTGGTCGTGTTGGTAGGACCATGGCTAGGGTACTGAGTAGGGTCGCTACTGTCTCTTTAATACACTTAGGTGATGAGTTGGGTAGGTCTGATGTTATTATGCTCGCTACAAGGCCCACTAATGATGCTGTAGATTTTGTAGTTAAGAATGTTGAGGCTCTACGTAATTCCATACTTGTTGATTTATTCTCAGTGAAGTCTGTATTCTTTAGGGTTTTTGAGGATTTATCATTAAGTCATGGTTTTCATTATGTGAGCGCTCATCCACTCTTTGGCGAGGTTGGTGAACCTGTTGGGGAGGGGGTTGTTTTGATTCCTTCTAGGAGCGGTGGAGAGGGGATTAATTTGATTAGGGATTTGTTTGGTAATGCTGGTTTGAGCGTCATTATTTTAGATAGTCCTGAGGAGCATGATAGGTTAATGGCCTATCTGCAGGTTGCTCACCATTTAGCCTTACTTGCCCTCTATGTGTTATTTAAGAGAGTTGGAGTTGAATTGAGAGGCCCCTTATTAACGCATAGTCTTAGGTATACTGTTAGAGCTATGGATAGAGTGTTGAGCCAGTTAGATGTTGTTGAAGAGATACAGAGACTTAATCCCTACTCTCGTGCCGTTAAGGAGGAGTTTTTAAATGCCCTGAGGCTCATAATCAATGCTGTGAATAAGGATGAATTGACTAAGGTGATTAAATGATAATAAGACCATCACCTGGTAGGATTGAGGATGTAGCTCATGCTCTTGATAAAGCTCATGTTTGGTTTAAGATCTTAAATATATTCAATGAGGAGTTAATAGTTACTTCACCTGAGGTTAAGGTGGATGAGACGTTAATTAGGGCTGTTGATAGTAATGCGGTCATTATAAACGTGAAGACTAGGTATCAATTAGCTGGTTCTGAGTGGAGGAGTAGGACTATTGTTGATGTTTCTGGCATTAGAATTGGTAGTGATGAGGTTGTGGTCGCGGCAGGTCCATGTGCCGTGGAGAGTTACGGACAGGTTAAGGAAGCTGCCATGGCAGTTAAGGAAGCTGGTGCTAAGCTGCTTAGGGGTGGTGCGTTTAAGCCTAGGACAAGCCCGTACAGCTTTCAGGGGCTTGGTGTTGAGGGTCTTAAGATACTTAGGAGAGTTGGGGATGAGGTTGGTTTGCCTGTCGTCTCGGAGGTCATGGATACTAGGATGGTGAGTGTAGTTAGTGAGTATGTGGATATGCTCCAGGTTGGGGCTAGGAATGCTCAGAATTTTGATTTGCTTAGGGAGGTTGGTAGGTCGGGTAAGCCCGTGCTCCTTAAGAGGGGGTTGGGTAATACTGTAGAGGAATGGTTGGAGGCTGCTGAATACATTCTTCTTGAGGGTAATGGTAATGTAGTGCTTTGTGAGAGGGGTATTAGGACGTTTGAGCGTTCAACAAGGTTTACTCTAGACCTGGGTGCAGTGGTTGTTGCTAAGAAGTTGACCCACTTGCCTATATGCGTGGATCCGAGTCATCCTGCGGGTAGGAGGGATCTCGTAATACCAATGGCCTTAGCTGCCATAGCTGCTGGTGCTGATATGCTTTTAGTAGAGGTTCATCCAAGACCTTGGGAGGCTTTGTCTGATGCTGAACAACAGTTGACGCTTGATATGTTTAGGGAGTTGATGGTTAGGGGTAGAGAGGTGGCTAGGGCTATTGGTAGGTCCTTATGAGGGAGTTTACTTATAGGTCGCGTGATGGGGATGTTGAGGTGCTTGTTGGTGTTGATCATGCTGAGGCTGTTGGTAAGTTAGTGAATAGGTATACTGGATGCGCTGCATTTATTTCTAGAAGTGTGAATAATCTCGTTAGGGTTAGTTGTGATAGTTTAGTTATTGATGATGGTGAATCAGGTAAGGATGTGAGTACCGTGCTTAGCATAATTAAGTGGGCCCATGATGCTGGTATTGATAGAGACGGCATCTTTTTGGGCATTGGTGGTGGTAGTGTGCTTGATGTTGTTGGATTCTCAGCATCAATATATCTGAGGGGTGTGGATTATGTAAATGTCCCAACGACAATGTTATCAATGGTTGATGCATCTCTTGGTGGTAAGACTGGTGTTAATGCCATGGGCATTAAGAATGTGATTGGAGTAATTAAGCAGCCGAGGGCTGTGATTGTGGATTTATCATTTCTAAACACATTACCAATGCCTAACTATGTTGATGGGTTTTCCGAGGTTATGAAGTATGGAGTGACTATGGATAAAGAGTTATTTCACTACGTAATTGATAACAAAGATCCATTACTTAGTAAGGAGAGGAATGCCTTGGAGTGGGTTATCTATAGGTCCTTAATTAATAAGGCGCTTATTGTAGAGAAGGATGAACTAGATAGAACTGGAGATAGAGCTGTACTTAATTATGGCCATACGGTAGGTCATGCCATTGAATCTGCCTCGAATTTCTTAATTAGTCATGGTAGGGCTGTGGCCCTTGGCATGATTTGCGAGGCGAGAATTGGGGTTAAGTTGGGCTACACCTCCGCTGATGTACCTAAGCTCTTAATGAATGCGCTTAGTGGTTACGGATTGATTACTAAGTTTGATCTCTTTGACCATGTTGACAAGATTGCTAGAGCTATTTCTAGGGATAAGAAGAGGAGTGGTGGGTTCCTCAGATTACCTGTGGTTTTTGATGTGGGTAGGTGGGGTCTCGTTAAGGTTGGTGTTAATGATTTCGTAAGGTTGGTGATTGAGGAATGCAGGTCTATTCCGTGATTGGTTACCCACTTAACTACACATTATCACCAGCGATTCATAATTATGTATTTAAGGCCTTAGGTAAGGATGCAATTTACATACCACTGAAAGTTACTCCGGAGAGACTTCGAAGCTTTGTGGAATTCTCCAGGGATGCTCTCAGTGGCTTTAACGTGACAATGCCTCATAAGATTCCAATAGTTGGCCTATTAGATGGCGTCATTGGCGCTGCAAGCACCTTAGGTAGTGTGAATACTGTTATCAATGTGGGCGGTAAATTGTTGGGTTGGAATACTGATTATGACGCTATTAAGCAGTCATTAAGTGAGAGGGGTTACTCGGGTGAGGATGCCATCATGGTTGGCGCTGGTGGGGTTGCTAGGGCTGTGATTTTAGCTCTGAGAGATCTGGGTTGTAGAAGAGTTTATGTGATTAATAGGACTGTGAGTAAAGCTAATGAGCTGTGCGGATTAGCCGAGACTCTCGGATTGGATTGTAAAGCCCTTGGACTATTCAATATTGACGTCAGGGCCTGGCTATTCATCAACGCCACACCTCTGGGCACTAATGAGGATTACCCCATAGATCCTAGGCAAGTTAATGCTGGTTTCATACTCGACCTAGCCTATACCCCAAGCGGTGACACAGCCTTAGTGAGGCTAGCTAGGGGATATTCAATACCGTATGTGGATGGCCTTGAAATACTCATTAGGCAAGCATTGATGGCCGATAGGATTTGGTTTGGAGATTTTAATAAACCCTCATGGCGTGATGTCCTTGAATCCTTGCACAACCAGGGTTAATCTACGTGAAGTTCCGTGAAGTAAGCGAATTAAGGATACACTAGAATGATTATTCAGTGCCAAGTGTCAATAATGATCTTCTTAATAGCTTAATTTTACTACACGTCCCAATGTTTAATTGTCCAGGTCCTGTCTTTCCCTTTACTGAGCAATACATGATTGGCGTTCCCATCATTATAGAGATTACTCTGTGGATGGGATTCCTTGGTATGACAGCCATGTTAATATCCACCTTTCTCATTAGGTCTAGTAAATTTAGAATCTCGTTCTCGTTTACGGTAAATATCTTATACATGAAAGCCCTATATCTCTTTGCTAATTCTATGTCCTTAGTTACCAATTCATAGAAATTAATGTCACTTTTGAATACGTGCCTTGAGACTATGGAGTTCTCGGCCAATTCCTCAAACATTGATGGATTATTCATTAGTAGGCTTGCCTCAATATCAACTAATGCCCCAACCTCCCTACTAACGCTAAGTACCTTATGCTTAATATTTGGATTAATAATGCGATTACCACCCTCGCTGTACTCTCTCACAGTGACTATTGTAGGATAGTGAGATACATAATCCTCAATAAACCTCTTAAGCTCCTGGCTAGGCTCAAGGTCATCCATATAATCTAGCCTAAGTTCCACAGCCTCACAAGATGCCGGCAGGTATTGATAGGTTAGTCTCCTAACGGGCATGGCGCAAACTAGTATGGGCTTATTCAATAGCAGTTTGCCCCATGTACTCATTACTAATTAGCCATGTTAGAAATTTAAAAATATTGACTCTAAATATCCAATAATAAATAGGTTATGGGCAGAGGCATTGTTGAGTACATAACGTATGGAGGTATAAGTATAATTAATGCGATACCGGCATGGCTAGGTGGAACCGCTGCTATAAATTTACTGAGTAGAGTGAGAGTTACAGAGGGGACTTGTAGTGTTGACGGGTTTATGAGCTTCATACTCAATTATCTAAGAGATAAGTGGGGGTTAGATGCAAATGTATGTGTTAGTGTTGATAGCTCCATACCTGAGTCCAGTGGTTTAAAGAGTAATAGTGCTGTTGCAGTTGGTATAGTTCACGCAGTTATGGATTTCCTAGGAAGGCCCATAAGCCCTCTTGAGAGTGCCAGGCTTGCCTCCATAATAACTAAAGCCCATGGATCATCAATAACGGGGGCCTTCGATGATGCATCAGCTTCAATATTGGGAGGCGTTGTTTTTACGGATAATAAGTCAATGACTATTATTAAGCATAGGGCTGTTGATGAGCTAAGGGTGATAATTACAGGTTATAAGGAAAGTAAGAGATTAAGTAGAATTAATAGGTTGAGGGCCTTATCTGGTGTTTACTCAGCCTTATTTGAGATGGCTGTTAATGGTGATTTATGGAGGGCTGCAACTATAAATGGCATGTTAGTTGCTGAAGCCCTAGGTTACCATAGGGCTCTCGAGACGATAAGTAACGCTCTAAGGCTTGGCGCCTTGGCCTCTGCCGTGAGTGGTAATGGGCCCTCAATTTACGCAGTCTTCAAGGCTGGGGAGGAGGGACCGTTTGTAGATTATGTAGTGAGTTCATGGGGTTATTACCTAACTACGTCATTAGTTGGTCCTCGTTACTCTGTATGAGACTAGTGAACCTATGGTTAAGTTTTATGGAAATATAGAGAATATAGGTTAGGATAATCTTTAAATACTTAATATTGAGCTTGCTTGTTCGTATGGAATATCGAAACTTCCAATGGTAATTGGAAAGCTAAGTGAACCCTTGGATGTTAGTAAACTCATGGAGGTTAGGGATAAGGCAAGGAAAATCCTCGCTGAGTTAGATAAGGAGTTTCCATATATACACTTGGGCTCCTCATTGGCAGCCTTGGACGTAATAAATTTGATAATTAGGATTATGAGAAGGGATGGTGATTGTGGTGATAAATTTATACTGAGTATTGGCCATGTGGCTCCAGCACTCTACTCCTTATTGGCTGTTGAGGGTGTAATACCGATTAGGGAACTCTTTGAGATTAATCACACATACTCGGTAATATCAACTCATGCCGATAACATGGATGTACCATACATAGATGCAACCACTGGATCCTTAGGTCAGGGATTAAGCATGGGTGTTGGTTTAGCCCTGGCTAATAGAATTAGGGGTTGTGAGAAAGGCATTGTGTTTATTTTGATGGGAGATGGTGAGTTAAATGAGGGGCAGTCTTGGGAGGCCGCCATGACTGCCGTTAAGTATAACTTGAATAACCTAGTAGTCCTTGTTAGTCTCAATGGTTATCAACTAGATGGACAAACATCGTCAATAAAACCAATAAATCCCGTGAAGGTTTTCGAAGCCCTTGGCTGGAATGTACTTCAGGGTAATGGCCATGATTATGGAGAAATTATGAGACTAATAATGAAAGCCTTAGAGTCCAGGGATAGGCCAACAATCATATTCTTAAGCACTACGAGGGGCAAGGGAATTAAGGGAATTGAAAACACACATAGGCAAACCCTGAATCCGCCACCAAGACCTCAATTCTCCATGAGGGAAGCCTTAGGTGTCACTCTTGCTAGGCTTGGTGAGGATAATGATAAGTTAGTCGTAATAACAGCAGACGTTGGTGAATCAACCAGAGCAAGATACTTCGGAGAAAGATTTCCTAGTAGATATTTCAATGTGGGTATTTCTGAGCAGGACCTAATTGGCATAGCTGCTGGTCTAGCCCTTGGTGATTATGTGCCTGTGGCGATGGCATACGCAATGTTCATGATGAGGGGTTGGGAGCAAATTAGGAATTCCGTGGGTAGGATGAAACTTAATGTGAAGTTCATAGCGACTCACGCAGGGCTTAGTGATTTCGCTGATGGGCCAAGTCACCAAGCCCTAGAGGATGTGGCCTTGATGAGGAGTCTTAGTGGGATGGTTGTTGTGGCGCCTGCAGATGCTTGGGATGTGGAGAGAATACTTCCTAAGGTAATTGAGTATAGAGGGCCTGTATACGTTAGGATTGGCCGTGATTACTCACCGCCAATAACTATGGATTTAGACTACGAGTTTAGGCTTGGGGAGGTTTATAGTATCGTTGATGGCGATGATGTGGCCATAATGGGCTATGGTCCAGTCCTCTTCAATGCGATACAAGCAGCCATGGAGTTGAGGAGGAGGGGTATTAGTGTTGGTGTTTATAATATGCCCACGATAAAACCGCTCAATGAGGATTCTGTGAGGAAAATTGCCCGTAGAATTGGTAGAGTAGTAGTGGTTGAGGAGCATTCGCCCCGTGGTGGGTTAGGATCTGCTATCGCCGAATTGGTTAGTGGTTATGCCAGAGTTGTGACTTTGGGTGTTAATGATTATGGGCATTGGGGTAGGTCTGAGGAAGAATTGTTGAGGTTTTACGGACTTGATGAGGAATCAATAATGGATACCATAATGAAAATCGTAAATGAACATATATAACCATAAAAAATTTTACTTCAGAAGAATTATGTTAAGTTAGTAATGGGTAAATTGGTGATTAGAGGTTTTAAGGTTAGGAACGAGATTGTTGATGCACCACCTAGTAAGGCATTCACTTTGAGATATCTACTTGCCTCCGCCCTATCTAGGACTTGGGTCAATCTTAGGAGATTGAATTGGGGCGATGATACTTGGTCTATGATCAGGGGTGTGAAGCCAGTAACGGAGATAGAGATTAAGGGAGATCTCGTTAGAGTTAGACGTGGATTAAGCCCCGAACGGTTTAGAATAATTGATGTTGGTGAGAGCGGGTTCACTCTTAGAACATTGACCGGAGTCTATGCTGGTATTGACGGTGTTACAATACTCATGCCCAGAGGATCCTTGGTCAATAGGCCAATGGATGAATTAATAAGTGCTCTAAAGGCTATTAATGCCAAGATTGACAAGTCTGGTAGTGTCATACGGATTGTTGGTGGTAAGTTAGTTGGAGGTTACGTATCGATTAATGGCTCGGTGAGTTCACAATTTATATCATCACTTCTCTACCTAGCACCACTCACAGAGAGTGGTATTGAAGTCAGTATCAGGCCTCCAATAAAGTCTAGGCCTTATATTGATGCTACCATAAGTGTACTTAGAGATTTTGGAATAAGTGTTGAGGTTGAGGATAACTCAATATACATAGGGGGGGCTGCAGGAGTATAGGGCTGTTAATGATGAGTTTATAGTGCCTGGGGACTACGCATTATCTGCTTTCTACATGGTTCTATCAGCACTGGCAGGCTTTGACCTTAGAATCACAAACTTAATGAGAGGTAAAGCTGTGGAGGGTGAATATGCGTTCATAACTCACGCCAAAGAGATGGGAGTAGAGATTGAGGATGGTGATGATTACGTGCTCATTAAAGGCTCACAAACTAAGGAATTAGACCCCGTTGATGTCGATCTGAGTGATTCACCTGACATAACAATGCCTCTTGCTCTACTCATGGCAAGAGCCAAGGGTAAGTCTAAGGTTATGGGCGTTAGTCATATAATTCATAAGGAGAGCAATAGGTTAAGGGGCATAGCGGAGGTGCTTAAGTGTTTAGGTGCTGGTGTTAGTGTTGATGAGGTTAATGGTATTATTGAGATTGAAGGTGTTAATGAATTTAGAGGTGGATGCGAGGTGGATACTCAGGGTGATCATAGGATAATCATGATGGGGGTTGTGGGAGGTCTCCTGGCTAAGGAGGGGGTTATGATTAATGATTGGGAGGGTGTTGGTAAGTCCTGGCCAACCTTTATCTGGGACTTGGAAAACCTTGGGGCTGTGTTTAGGTATGAGTAATATTATTACCCATAGTACTTAACGATACTATACCAATTCATTCCTCCGTAGATTTAAAGCCAAGTTACCTTTATCATAACTATGATGCCCTCCCAATTAATAGACATTGAAAGCCCTGTGGTTAGTATTACTCCCCTCTAGATGATGTGCCAAACCTTCATGTCTGACTAAGCTGCGTTTAAACCATTTAATAACTAATTTGATTTCATGTGAGGTAACTCATTCTTAAAACATGAGCTTAGCCAAACTGTAATCACCTAAGTAATTTATCCAAGTTCTCGGTGTAATACATCCATAATCATATAGGTTAAAGGTGATGTTTTTCTTAACGAATGATGGTTTGAATAAATAAGGCCATCAACGTCTTTAGGGCTCGGTATTGCTAAAGCACTACCTGATCTCGAAAATGCTAAATCTATTAAGGATGCATTGTGCGAATCAATTAAGTACGCCATGAACCATTCTGATGAAGCATTGAGGTATGCTATGAATTTTGCCAGAGGTTTGGATATAAGTGATACAAGAAGGTTCGTGAACATGTACGTGAATGAATACACAATGGACATGAGTATTGAGGGCGAAAAAGCAATTAAGACTTTATTAGAATGGGGCGCTGATGAGAAAATAGTACCTAAGACTCAAGTAGTATTTGTGTAATAATGTAGCCCTCATAATAAATGCTAAAAATGCATTCTACTTTTGACGGAGTTTCTCATGATAATTATTTAAGAATATATACAAATCTTTTTATGCAATACTGAATCACGTATTATTGCATGTCCAGAGTACGTGAGATAATATTCTACGGTAGGAGCGGAGATAATCTTCAAAGTGTTACAGATAAGTTAGTTCAGAGCTTAATAAAGCGTGGCCTCTACGTAACTGCATATTCTGACTATGATCCAGAGAGAAGAGAAAGTGTTGCTAAGGTGCATGTGAGGATTGCTGATGGCCCCATTGATGTTAGGGGTCCTGTGATTGCTCCGGAGATTGCTGTTTTTATGGATTTTAGGTTGCTTAGTCGGGCTGTTGAGGCATCTAGTGTTAGGAAGTTAATTGTTAATGCTCCTAATAGGGAGTTGGTGGCTAAGTATATTAGTAATAACGCTGAGGTACATACAATAAACCTATACAGCCTAATTAAGACTGGCAATGATTATACAAGCCCATTAATCGACACCATAATAAAAACCCTCAATACCTAGCCCCATTCTATGCTGGTGTTATGCTTTTCCTAACTATTTGGTATACACGGACAGAAAGGGCAACTGCTAATGGTCTATTTACTACTGCAGCACCTCTTTCTGGGGTTATTGGGGGTTTGATAGCTGGTGCTATTTTTGCGTTTTATGGTAATTATCTAGGTTGGCGCTATCTCTTTTGGTATGAAGGGGCCTTGGCATTGATAGGGGCATTAATGGCATACTTCCTACTAACAGACCTCCCACACCAAGCCAAGTGGTTAAGTGAGGAGGAGAAGGAAGAACTTGCGAGGGCTAAGGCTGAGGAGGAAACTCAACAGTTAAAGGTCAAGTGGACCAAGGCACTAGCCAATAGGAATGTTATACTGTTGGCAATTGTTTATTTCCTTGGCGAAACTGGCTTCTATGGCTATGCAATTTGGTTGCCAAGTATTATAAAGGTTATAGCTTCGGTCAGTGCTAGTCTTGCAAGCTATCTCTCAGCATTAACCGCTGCAGTTGCTGTAATTTCATTACCTTTCATAGCTAGATATGCTGATAGGAAACAAAATCATAAGTTCCTTACGGTGTTAATACTCATAATCACTGCGATAAGCCTGGTATTAAGTGCATTAACCAAAGAAATCTTCGTGTTATCCTTTATTTTCCTCACAATAGCAGCCTTAGGAGTATATAATTACCTTCCTCTATTTTGGGCAGTACCTCAAAAGTCTCTTCATGGTGATGCTGCTGCAGCCTCTATAGGCCTTATAAACGCTATAGGAAATTTGGGAGGAGGAATTGTAGGCCCAATAGTAGTGGGGGCTTTAGAATCCTTAACTGGATCCTTCATGCCTGGAATATACGCCTTGGCATTATTAGTATTCTTGGCAGGAATTGTAATGCTCCTCGTCAAATTTAAATAAAGAATAAAAAATTAATACAACGATTAGATTAAAATCATAGTTTTCTTTTCTTAGCAAGAATAGTTGGATTAAGAAATTATAGTTTAATGTTTGAGAGTTCTTCGGAAAGATTGGGGTTCCTCATGAGAGCCGTACCGACGAGGATTGCGTTAGAGCCCTCTCTAGCAAGCCTTATAGCATCTTCGGCATTTCTAATGCCACTCTCGGCAATTATAAGGTCTGCTTTACCTCTAACTAACCTAAGTATTGATATTGTTCTATCCAGTGATATCGAGAGGTTACCTAGATCTCTTGAATTTATGCCTAGCATTACATTGGGATTTGTGGATATTACGTCAATTGCATCAGCCTCATTATCAACCTCAATTAGCGGTTCAAGGCCTTCATTAGCAGCGTAATCCGCAAGATCCCAAAGTTTTTCGTTGAGCAGCCTCTTGATTAGTAGTATTGAGCTGGCTCCGAGCTCCCGAGCCTCCTTTATCTGCTCCTTACTAATCACAAAGTCCTTATAGAGTATTGGCTTCCCATAGTTGAGAGCTATCTTTATGAATATGGGCGAGCCGAGAAAGTAAAGAGGCTCCACAAGTATGCTTAGGCCAGTGGCGTACCTACTCACTATGTCGAAGTATGTCCAGGGGTCAAGATCGAGTCTAATAATGCCGCTTGGACTAGCCCTCTTATACTCTGCGATTAGGGCTAGGTAGCCCTCGGAATTCCTAACCTTAATGGCTTTAGTCATGCTTGGGGCTTTGGCAGTTAATTGCATAGTATTGATACGTTTCATGGTGAATTCACTGATGGTGTTTAAGAAATCCATCAATTATACCTCAATAGGCTCATTAATAAAGCATTACCTAACTACATAGGTTATTAATTGATTATATATCATTATTGGGCTAGTAATTATTAATGAGCATCATATACATAATGTTTTTAAATGCCCCAATCCTAAGCTAGTCGGTGGTTATGGAGCTCCAATGGACATAAAGAGACCGGGACTGGGTGCATACATAACAGCCACATACCCGAATAAAACTACGTTTCTAAACGTAATAAGATGCCTCTCCAGTGTTTCAGATTTCCTCGAGGTTGGTATACCAACACGTAATCCTAAGTATGACGGACCACTTATTAGAAAGGCTCACTTCGCAGCTGAGTTGAGTGGTTTAGAGGCAGTTAGTGTAACTAGGTATGGGGGTGTTCCAACGATATTGATGGGTTATGTGGAGGATTATGTGAATAAGCTTGATCAGGTTGCTGAGGTTGCGGTTAAGGTTGGTGCTGTCTCAATACTCTTTCCAGACTTACTTTTTGAGTATTTGGATAAGGTTGAGGATTATGCAACTGTCATGAAGGATTATGGACTCAGACCTAGTTTCTTCGTTTCTAGTAATACGCCTCATAGGATTGTGAGTTCTCTCATTAAGTATGAACCTCTCTTCATATACTTAGGCCTCTATGCGTCTACAGGCATAAGGTTACCGCTATACATTGAGAGGAATATTAGGGAGGTTAGAAGGTTGGTGGATGGAGTAACTCTAGTGGCGGGCTTCGCCATAAATACGCCTGAGATGGTTAGGCTTGTAATAAATGCAGGTGCCGATGCCGTGGTTGTCGGTACCGCACTTATGGATAAGTTAAGTGATGAGAGGAAGTGTATGGAGTTCATGGAGTACCTAAGGGGTGGTTTACTATGATGGTTCCTCACTATTGGTACAATATAAATGTAGACCTACCGAGACCCCTACCGCCACCGATTGATCCTTACGAGGGCGACTCAAGAATTGCACTGCTCATGAGAATATTACCCAGTGAGTTGTTAGATCAGGAGTTCACAGCGCTTAGGTATGTGCCGATACCTGATGAGGTTAGGGAGCTTTATGCTAGGGTTGGTAGGCCAACGCCTCTCTTCAGGGCTTATGGGCTTGAGAAAGCTTTAGGCACGGGTGTTAGGATTTACTATAAGTTTGAGGGTGCATTACCAGCGGGTTCACATAAGCTTAACACGGCTCTGGCTCAGGTATATTATGCCCTTAAGGATGGAGCGAGAGAAGTTATTACAGAGACGGGTGCTGGCCAGTGGGGGTTGGCTGTTTCTTTAGCATCCTCGCTCCTTGGTGTTAGGGCTACGGTATTCATGACCAAGAACTCCTACTACAATAAGAGGGGTAGGGTTCTCTTCATGAAGACGTACGGCGCTAAGGTTTACCCAAGCCCCAGTCAGTTGACGAAGTATGGTAAGGAGGCCCTAAGGGTTAAGCCGGATCATCCTGGAAGTCTTGGTTTAGCTATTACTGAAGCAATTGAGTACACACTCATGGATGAGGGTAGAAAATACATACCGGGTAGTGTGCTTGGGTTCGTAGTTCTTCATCAAACAGTCATTGGTCAGGAGGCAATTAGGCAGTTGCCTGAGGAACCAGACCTAGTGATTGGATGCGTTGGCGGTGGCTCTAATTTCAGTGGTTTCTCCTTCCCAATGATTGGTGTTAAACTCAGGGGTGAGGGATTTAGTAAGACGAGGTTTCTGGCTGTTGAATCCGAGGCTGCACCTAAACTAACAAAGGGTGAGTATGGATATGACTTCCCAGATAGTGGTGGTTTATTACCTATGGTGAAGATGTTAACGCTGGGGCACGACTTCATACCGCCACCAACTCATGCCGCTGGACTTAGGTATCACGGAGCTGCGCCAGCCCTGTCCTTATTGGTTAGGGAGGGTATTGTGGAGGCAAGATCTTACGGTCAAGAGGAGGTTATTGAAGCTGCAAGACTCTTTGCAAGGACCGAGGGGATATTGCCAGCTCCAGAGTCTGCTCATGCTATTAGGGCTGTGATTGATGAGGCAAGAAGGCTACCGAGGGGCTCTGTGATAGCTTTCAACTTGTCGGGTCATGGCTTGTTGGATCAGGACTTCTATGAGAAGGTAGTAGGTGATGAGGAGTGAGGGATTTACTGGATAAGGTTGCGAGGAGAGTGCATTTGACGTTTGAGGAGGCCTATGGCGTAGCTAGGGATATGTTGGGTGGTGTTGATGAGGCTTTGGGGGCTGCGGTACTGATGGGTCTTAGGGTTAAGGGTGAGGCTGCAGAGGAGATAGCCGGCTTTGCTAAAGCCCTCAGAGATAGTTGTATTAAGATACCACTGGGTGAGGAACTCGATAGGTTCATTGATACTGCTGGGACTGGTGGCGATGGTTTTGGAACTCTAAATGCCTCAACAATTGCTGCATTAGTATCAGCGTACTTGGGAGCTCACGTGATTAAGCATGGCAATAGGAGTGTGTCCTCAACCTCTGGAAGTGCTGATTTCCTAGAGGCACTGGGCTTCAACATAGAGATTCCGCCGAAGAAGGTCGCAGAGATGGCCTTGAAGTATAGGTTCTCCTTTGCCTTCGCTCCAGCTTACCATCCAGCAATGCGTAATGTCATGCCAGTAAGGAGGAAGCTTGGTATTAGGACTATATTTAATCTTATAGGTCCCTTAGCAAACCCGGCATTAGTCACTAGACAGTTAATTGGAGTTGCAGATAGCTCCTTGATTGATGTAATGGCTCAGGCAGCTATGATGTTGGGTTTCGAGAAAGCTGTGCTTGTGCATGGGGAGCCTGGCATTGATGAGGTTTCGGTCTTCGGCAAGACCATCGTGGTTGAGGTTAATGGGAGAAGGATTGATAAGTATTTAGTGGAGCCTAGGGATCTTGGGCTTAGGGAGTATAGGATTGAGGATGTCCACGTCAGTAGTCCAAGAGAGAGTGTGGAGAGGTTTAAGAGAGCTGTTGCTAGTGCTGATTTAGCGTCTAGAGACTTCATTACGGCGAACACAGCCTTTGCCCTCTATGTGGCTGGCATAGTTAGAGATCTTAAGGATGGTGTTGAGTTAGTTAAGGCTGAGTTTGATGAGGGTGTTTTGGATTACGTGGATGAGTTAGTTAGGGTGAGTAGATCATGACTTTCATTAAGATCTGTGGTGTAACAAATGTAAGAGATGCTATAATGGTTAGTAAGTATGCGGATTACGTAGGTGTCGTGGTTATGGCTAGGGTTAGGACCCCTAGACTTGTGAATAGTAATACTGCCAGGGATATACTGAGTGTGTTGAGCGGGCTTAAACCAGTGGCTGTGGTTGAAGGTTTTGACTTTAAGGAGGCTTTGGATTATGTGGTTAAGCTTGGTTTTCCCATAATTCAATACCACGGTTTAATCGATGCAGAAAAATTAAGGGCTGCTCACGATGTGGGGGTTAAGGTAGCTCCTGTGATTAATTATGATGGGGATGAGGTGTTGCGCGTTAGAGAATTGATTGAGCATGAAGATGTGGAGTACGTGCTCATAGATGCGCCTAAGACCGGCTATAGGCTCTTTGAGCATGGACTTAAGATACCGATTGATATTGTGAGGAGGTTTAGTGAGATAAGGAAGGTTGGTTTTGCTGGTGGCATAAACCCAGAGAATGTGCGCTTGGTCCTTAGGTACAAGCCTTACTTAATCGATGTTAGTTCAAGTGTTGAGGAATCCCCTGGTGTTAAGAACGAGATCTTAGTAAGGAGATTGTATGAGATGGTGAGGAATGGTGGTTAAGAAGGTACCCTTACAATTCATGCCAAAGCCCAGAGACTTAGTTAGGACCTTAATTAGTAATGGTGAGGATTACGTGACATTACTAGAGAGTGGACCAGGCTTTCCGGAGAGAGCTAGGTACACAATCGTTGCTTGGGGTGTTAATGAGGAGCTGAGGGTTGATTGGGATGGAGACCTCTATAATGAATTACAAGGATTAGTAAGGGGCCTTGGATCCCTTGAATATGGTGATGTGGCCCTTGGATACCTATCCTACGAAGCTACAGCACAGATAGAACCTCATTTAACTAAATTATTACCAAGACCTAGTTGGCCTCTGGCGCACTTCTTTAAGCCCTCCAATGTTGTTATTTATGATAACTTTCTTGGTAGGGCTTACGTTAAGGGTGAATTACCCAGAGTTGTTAATATTGAGGCTAATGAATTTGAGGCTACCAGTAAAGTCGGAGCCACACCCAAAGAG
This sequence comes from Vulcanisaeta sp. AZ3, assembly GCA_000960865.2. Classification (GTDB taxonomy): domain Archaea; phylum Thermoproteota; class Thermoprotei; order Thermoproteales; family Thermocladiaceae; genus Vulcanisaeta. Next base: position 37,887 of record JZWU02000007.1, read on the forward strand.
ACATTTATTTCCTGGGTTGAGAGAGCTCTTGAGGATATTAGGAATGGTGAAGTTTTTCAAATAGTCCTCTCCAGATATGAGGATTACCAGGTCAGAGGTGACTTAGTAACATTGTATGAGAGGTTGGCTGACTTGAATCCATCGCCATACATGTACTTTATGAAAATGGGTAAGGAGTACATAATTGGCACAAGCCCTGAACTACTCATTAAGGTGGAGGGTAACCTTGTGGAAACACATCCAATAGCAGGCACGAGACCAAGAGGATTAGATGCTTGGGATGATCTTAGGCTTGAGGATGAATTACTCAATAGTATTAAGGATAGGGCTGAACATATTATGCTTGTTGATCTAGCTCGTAACGATTTAGGCAAGGTCTGTAGGTTTGGTACAGTGAAGGTTAGGGAATTATATGCAGTGGAGAAATATCAAAGTGTTCAACACCTGGTTTCCAGAGTTGAGGGTATTCTCGAGAAGGGTTATAACATAATCGATGCATTATTCGCGACATTCCCTGCCGGTACCGTAAGCGGCGCCCCTAAGCCTAGAGCCATGGAATTAATTGCGAGATATGAAGAAACTCCAAGGGGGCCCTATGCTGGTGCTCTTGGCATTCTCCATAACGATGGAGGTGAATTCGCAATAATAATTAGGTCATTGGTTATCAGGAACGGTATTGCTAGGATCCAAGCTGGAGCTGGAATTGTGTATGACTCCATACCTGAACTTGAATTTCAAGAGACCGAGCATAAGCTTGGCTCATTAAAGAGGGTGATGGGGACATGAGTACGGTAGTCATAATAGACAATTATGATTCCTTTGTATATAATATAGCCCAGTATGTAGGCGAACTTGGAACCAGGCCCTTGGTTTTTAGGAATGATGAAGTCACAATAAAGGTTATAGAGAGACTTAGGCCTGATGGCATAATAATATCGCCAGGCCCTGGCAACCCAACAAACCCCAGGGATGTAGGCATCTCGCCAGACGCAGTTAAGTATTTCGCGGGTAGGGTACCAATACTGGGTATTTGCCTTGGACATCAGATAATTGGTGTTGTGTATGGTGCTAGAATTAGGAGAGCTAGGATGGTAAAGCACGGTAAGACTAGTACTATTAGTGTAATCAGAGATTCAAGGGTCTTGAGAGGTTTACCAAGGAGCTTCGAGGGCATGAGGTACCATAGCCTAGTCATTGATAATATTAGTAATCCATTAATCGTCACTGCAATATCGACGGATGACAATGAAGTTATGGCAGTAGAACATGCAAGGTATCCTGTGTTCGGTCTTCAATTTCATCCAGAAAGTATTGGAACGAGGTATGGTAGGGAAATCATAAAGAATTTTATATCTATCCTGACATAGGTCCGTATATTTTTAATTATTAATAATTAACAATATTTAAAAATGTTTAACTACTCGAGCGATAATGCATCGTAATAAGCATTTCCTTAATGATAATGTTGCTTGGATGCTGAGTAAGGCCATGAGGATAATTATTAAGGCTAAGCTTGGTAAGATCGATATTAATAATGCCCTTGATAGCATTTGGGAGTTGATAATTAATATTGACTATGAACTAAAAGCTCATAAACGTGGTAAAATTACATGTGACAGTAGGCTCATATTATTATTAAATTGAATTTAAATATTGCCTTGGTATTTATTAGCCGTCGAATAATTATTCGTTTATGCATAATTCTTAATAATATCTTAATCATATATTGATTATATATTAGTTATTTATTAAAATTATTAATTTACATTAATGTATTTAACCAGTACCACCTTCTCATTTGCGTGGCTACTCAAAAACTTATTGTTTGGCTTAACGAGGAGGCAGAGAACGTTTCTCGAGGTCAATGGACTTAAGGATAAGATAATCAATACGATTAGGGAAATCATTAGAGAGAAGAAACCGGAGGAGTATGAGGAAGCTCGTAAGGTCATTAAGGAATTAATAATTAATGCTGAGATGCCTAAGGAGATTATTGAGGAGATTAATAGAGCATATATGGAGTTAAGTAAGAGATTTAGTGCTAATGCCATACCTGTGGCTGTTAGGTCTAGCGCAACTGCCGAGGATTTAAGGACCGCTAGTTTTGCTGGTCAGCAGGATACGTATTTAAACGTGGTTGGAATTGAGAATGTTATTAAGTACATCAAGTACGTGTGGGCTAGTATATAATGCGAGAGCCCTAGCCTATAGGGATGAGAAGAAGATACCTCACGAGAGAGCCTCCATGGCTGTGGTGGTTCAGAGGCTTCGTTAATAGTAGGGCGTCGGGCGTTATGTTCACGATAAATCCCGTCACGGGCAATAGGGATGAAAATGTCATAGAGGGTTCTTGGGGCCTTGGAGAGGCTATAGTTGGTGGTAAGGTTACACCAGATAGGTGGATTGTGGATAAAAATAGCCTCGCAATTAAGGATAGATATGTATCTAATAAGTCAATGATGATAATTAAGGATGAGAAGGGCCTCACGAAAGAAGTTGAGGCACCTCAGGATATAGCCACAAAACCTTCGTTAAGTGATGAAATGGTGATAGCCCTTGCTAAGATTGGGTTAGCACTAGAGAGATATTTCGGTTATCCAGTGGATGTTGAGCGGGCTCTTGATTCAGATAGCGGTGAGCTTTATGTTGTTCAGACCAGGGCTGAAACCGTGTTCAGTGTGGGTGAGGCTAAACAAGTTGGGGACAGTAAGGTGCAGGTTGAGAGTAGTAAGAAGGTCGTGGTTAAGGGTATACCTGCAAGCCCTGGTACGGCTATTGGTAGAGTTAGAATTTGCTTATCCGTAGATGATGCGAAGAGTAGGATGAGTAAGGGGGCCATATTAGTGACTAGGATGACAAAACCTGACTGGGTGCCGTACATGAAGATTGCTGTCGCAATAATAACTGATGAAGGTGGGATGACAAGTCATGCAGCAATAGTATTGAGGGAATTAGGAATACCGGCCATAGTGGGTACTGGTAATGCGACTGCTGTACTTAGGGATGGGGATGTATACACGGTAGATGCAGTGCATGGTGTGGTTTATGAAGGGGAAGTTGAGGAGTTCAAACAAAAAGAGACAAAGGTTACCGAGGGAGTTACGACCTCGGTGTCTGGTAGTGAAATAATACTTCACATCTATAGGTCAATAAGGACTGCTACTGGGGTTTACATGAATTTAGGGGTCCCGGAGAAGATTGATGAGTACAAGGATCTACCCTTTGATGGTATAGGCCTCATGAGGATTGAATTCGTACTATCGAGTTACATTGGTGATCATCCACTGTACCTAATTGATATTGGTAATGAGGAAAAGTTCGTGAATAAGTTAGCCGAGGGAGCTGCCTATGTGGCTAAGGCCATATACCCGAGACCAGTCATAGTTAGATTTAGTGACTTTAAGAGCAATGAGTATAGGCAATTAAGGGGTGGTGAGAAGTACGAACCTGAGGAGAGGAACCCAATGCTGGGTTGGAGAGGCGTGTCTAGGTACATAAGTAAGGCTTATGAACGGGGCTTTAGGCTTGAGGTAAGGGCTATCAAGAGGGTTAGAGAGAAGTTTAACCTAAGTAATGTTCATGTAATGGCACCCTTCGTGAGGTCACCGTGGGAGTTGGAGAAATTCATGGAGATAATGAAGAGCGAAGATTTGGATAGAGGTAGGGACTTCAAGGTATACGCCATGGCTGAGATACCAAGCATAGCTCTCCTTGTTGAGGATTTTGCAAAGTACGTAGATGGATTCTCCATAGGGAGCAATGACTTAACACAACTCGTACTAGGTACGGATAGAGATAACGAAATATTAGTCAGACAAGATACGAGGTATTTTGATGAGAGAGATCCAGCAGTTCTCAGGGCTATGTATGAGATTATAAGGAGAGCTCACGTGACGAATAAGAGCGTGGGTATATGCGGACAAGCACCTTCAGTATACCCGGAGATTACGGAGTTCTTGGTAAGGGCAGGGATAGTCTATGTAAGTGTAAATCCAGATGCAATAATAACCACGAGACTCCTCATCGATTCAATAGAGAGAAAAATACTCCTCGAAGAACTTAAAGAATTAAGAATAAAGCTCATGAACATAGATCCAGACATAGAATTCAAAAGCATATTAAGTAAAACATTCAGAGGTTAATGAGCAATGGTACTTATTATCATTGCTATTCCGAAGTATGTTATGATTACGGCTAGGGCTATGAGGATTATTCTATAAATTCTCACTTTTACCCTACTTAAGGAGCCTAGGGTGGCTATGAGCGTTAACCATACATAATCTAACCACACATGAGATACGTACATTATACCTATGCCTACAAGATACATGGTTTTGAACGCCTCCATAATTAATGGTGTACCCACACCTATCCACCAAGCTATGAAATATGGGTTAAATAGAGATAGAAATGCTCCTGTTGCTACTGCAGAACTATACCTCGGTGAATCGCTTGTTGTTAAGCTTACCTTAATCGCGTCTCTAAACGTTAGGTATGCAAAGAATATTAGGAAAGTTCCTCCAATAAGCCCGAAGGCTTTAGATACTGCAGGTATTTGAAAGATGTAGTGCAAACCATAGGCTATTGCTAATACCAGGGGTAACTCAACTGCCATGTGCCCCACAGCCTCATTAAAGCCAGCCCTCCAACCACTCTTGGCACCTAAGGATGCTGCTGATGCCGTCAGCGGCCCAGGTGCAAGGGCTCCAGAAGCGCTGATTAATATTACCTTGAGGATGAAATCCAGATCCAGCATTAGAAATCTAAATAAATATGTAGTATTATTTAAGTATTGAGTATACACCCAATCACTCAAAGCACTCGATTCTCTAATAGCTCTTCAATAATATCATCATCCTTATTAACTCCAACATTACTCACTAATAAATAACTATAATCCTCCGCAAAATCATAATACCATATTTATAGAACTAGAATCGTAGGGTATTGAATATATTTTGATTGACTTAATTAGTGATTAGGGGTTTTAAAAGCAACGTTAATAAGTGTCTTAGCCCAATGCTTCGGTGAAGATAGTCCTTAGGTCTTCCTTGGTTATTGGCTGCTTTGGTGCCAACACGAGTAATCTTTGCTGTGCTAAGGTTCCCTCAACTAACTTACCCAGATGGGACTGTGTGAAACCTATCTCCTTAAGTGTCGTTGGTATACCGAGATCACTCAGAAGCTCTAGGTAGTACTCGGCAATTGCCTCCCCAATGGCCTTAGGCCTCGTATCCGTAATATCGATACCTAACACTCTGGCAACATCCAGGAACCTATCTGGGGCGTACTTTGTTAGATACTTGAATGCATAGGCTGCTGGCAATGCAGTAGAGATTCCATGAGGTACGATTGAGTAACCGAACTCATAATCTGGTGGATACCACCTCTCCACTAGGCCTGCTATTGGATAGGCCATAGCGTGAGGCACATGGACACCTGCATGACCAAAGCCAATGCCGGCTAGGCTTGCTGCCATTGCCATGTAGTACCTAGCCTCTATGTCGTAGGGTGTGGCTACAGCTCTCCTCAAGTACTTGTTAACCCATTCAATGGATTTTAGTGCGAATAGGTCGCCAATTGGGGTGCTTCCTGCATATACTGGTCTTTCGGCTGGATTTGTGATTCTTTCTCTGGCAGTGTATGGTCTTGCTGTGTAGGATTCGATTGCATGGTTTAGTACGTCTAATCCTGTGGATGCAGTTACCATCCTAGGCATTGTGATTGTGTTGAGGGGATCTATTATAGCCACTGTGGGTCTAATGTAGGGATTGCTGATTCCTGTCTTGACTCTCAATTTCTTAATATCGAGGACGGCCACGGCTGTGTTCTCGGCACCTGTGCCGGCCGTTGTTGGTATTGCTATGAGGGGCTTCAGTGGGCCTGGTGGTGTTAGGCCTTTACCTATTGGTTTGTTTACGTAGTCCATTAAATCACCGCCATATGTATATAGTAAGTTCAATACCTTAGCCGTATCTATAGTCGAACCGCCACCTAATGCTATAAAACCATCTATCTTTAAGTCCTTGATCTTCTTGAACGCTTCTATTAAGGCCTCATCTTCAGGCTCTATGTGTACGTCGGTCGTGACGTGAACCTCCTCCGCATTATCCTTAAGGATGTTGTATACTTTCTCGTAGGGTTTTAAGTTAACCATTTTTTGCCCAACAACTAGCAGTACTCTCCTTAAGCCAAGCCTCTTAACCTCATAGCCTAGCTCCTCTGTGGCTCCAATGCCGAACTTAACCTTCGGCAGTTCTATTTGGAATACCGCATCATTAACCTCAGAGGACGCTATATAGGAGGCATAACTCATCCTAGTCACCATTGTATTGGCTTGGGTGCCTTGGGGTATTTATTCCATAGTTCTGGGTCGTGGGTTATGATTAATTTATACCTCTTAGTGACTAGCCTTGTCTTAATTCTCTTCACATAGTTCTCGAACTCAAGAGCATCACCTAATAACCAACCCTTAGACTCTAAATCTAATTCCTGTGGTAAGTGAAGGAAGTCACCCGTAAAGATGAACTTCTTACCATTGCCAACATCCACAACCATAGCTTGGTGGCCCGGAGTGTGTCCACCTGTAAACTCAAGCATTATACCATCAAGTAATTCAAAACTTGGCTCCTCAATTGGCACCCAGTTAGCACCTCTGAGTGGATCTAGGTCCGCTGGGTCGTAGGCTCCGTACTTACCCATCCAAAGTGACGTGAGTGCATACTCAAGCTCCTTCCTCTGAACTATTAGTGGGGTTTTTGAATCCTTGAATAATGATGCTTGACCAACATGGTCAATGTGTAGGTGGGATAGTACGACAAATGATATATCCTCAGGCTTTAGGTTAAGTAATGCTAATTGTCTCTCAAGTCTATTCTCATCACTAAACTTCTCAATTGGGAATGCCTCTATAACACCCTTCTGATGAGTCTTCATATAATCAGGCGATATACCCGTATCAAAGAGTATATAACCATCAGTATGCTCAACCACAGCAGCCATAATCGGGATCAAGACCCACTCCCTCTTAGGGCTCTTATCACTATACGTCATAGCACCAGCGCCAGGTAAGAACCAACCAATATCACCGCCTAACCAACCCATATCAAGTAAGTAGACATTTTTAACCGGCATAAGTTATGGAATATCTTTAATACTTTAAAAATTCTCTGTAATTAAAAATATATTCCTTATATAGATATTTATCCTATAGTTATATTCTAAATATAGTAACAATTATTTATCACGTATCTGGCCTTTAATTAACACGCCTTCATGAGAGATTGCGTATGATTAGTGGGGCCGCCGGGATTTGAACCCGGGTTCACCGGCATCGAGCCAGCTTCGGGGCTGGTGCCCCAGGCCGGCATCCTAGCCAGGCTAGACTACGGCCCCTTGTTCTTGTTGTTGCTACTGCTTTGGATTTTAAGTTTTTGCGTTAGATGGTGTAATACTCTTTATACAGTTACTTAATTAATTAAGTAGTAGAGCTATTATAATAGCGAGAAAGATTTGTTACGCTTGTTAAATATAATATCTGATATCTTCATTGAGTATTGATTTTGCGCGTCGATGGAATAGGCAAATTAAGGTAAATTAATTTAATTTTCTCTGGGATTTATTTTGGCATGCAAAGTTTTGAGGAATTTCTGTTAAGTAAGATGAGTGAGTCTAGGTTGCCGAGTATCGCCGTGTCTCTTGTTAGAGGCAGTGATGTTGTTTATGCAAAGGCCTTTGGCTTTAGGGATCTTGAGAACGGCTTGCCTGCCACGCCTAGAACTATCTATGGTATTGGTTCCATCACGAAGATGTTTACGGCAATAGCTATAATGCAGCTTCAGGAAAGAGGGTTGTTGAGTATTGATGACTTGGTTAGTAAGTATGGTTTTGACCTCAAGGTTATGGGTGAACCTGTGAGGGTGTGGCATTTGCTCTCACATACAAGTGGTATACCAGCCCTTGGTTATGCTGAGGCCTTTATAGATGGTATCACTGGAGCTAGGAGGATTTGGCTTCCGCTGGCTACCCCGGAGGATGTGCTGACCTTCATGAGGGGTTCAGAGACTTGGGCTGTAGATAAGCCGGGGCGTAGGATGTTTTATTTAAATGAGGGTTATGTAATACTGGGTAAAATAATAGAGGAGGTTAGTGGGGTTAGTTATTGGGATTACATTAGGCAGAATATACTGAAGCCACTTAGTATGGGGAGGACATACCTTAGGCGTGAGGAGGTGGAGGGTGATAGTGATGTAGCTACACCATACATAATAACCAATAAGGGGCCTATTAGATCCAGGTTTCCTTATGGCATAGCTTCAGACGGGGGCTTACTTAGTAATGCCCTGGACTTATCTAAATTCCTTTTAATGCTTATTAATAGGGGATCCTTGAGCCAAGCATTAATAATAACCAAGGACTCCTTGAAGGCCATGGAGAATCCCATAACCACCTGGGGTCAGTACTACGTTACTGGTGATGAGTATGCTGGGTACGGCCTTGGTGTCATTACCTATAGATTCTTTGATACTAGAGTTCTGGGTCACTCAGGCTCTGTGGGTGTTTATACAGCATTCTTAGGTTATATACCCGAGGAGAGAGTTGGTGTTGTGTTGCTTGCTAATGGTTCAGGTTATCCCATGATTTACCTAGGCCTCTATCTACTTGCTGTGACCACGAATAGGAGTCCTGATAAATTACCCTTTATTAAGTATGAGAGATTGTTGAGGAATATTGAGGGTGCTTATGAGAGTTGGAGAGGTGCCTATAGGGTTTACGTAAAAGTTAAGAATTGGGTGCCGTACATAGTAGAGAGGAGTAAGTATGGCAAGATGGAAACTCCATTATTTCCATTAAGCATTAGTGATGATGAAGCTACATTCGTGGCATTAACGTACGGTCGAAAGTCAACGGTTACAATAACCCTAAACCCACCTACACTCATTTATGAGAGATTTAAATTCATAAAAATAGGCTATTAAAGAAGCCCTTTATCCTCCTTAACCCACTCATTAAGTAATTCATGAGCTGCTCTAGTACCCAATTCCTCAGGGTTATCACTCGAGCCCCTCACCCTAATTATCCTTTTCCTACTCCCATCAATACTTGCCACGCCTGCTATGAACTCCATCTCATGATCCTCATAAATTGCGATACCACCAATAGGTACGTGGCAACCCCCGCCCATAGTTTTTAAGAACGCTCTCTCAGCCAGTGCCTCAGCTCTAGCCTTAGGATCGCTGGCTCTTCTAAGTAAGTCAATAATTTCAGTATCCTTCTCACGGACGACTACAGCTATGATCCCCTGCCCAGGCGCTGGTGGTATTACGTCTAGAGGTATACGTGTATAATTAATTCCGAGACTCTTTAAATCCCCGTAAAGTCTCACGAGACCTGCCTCTGCAATTATTATGGCGTCATATTGACCATTAATTAGTTTATTTATGCGCGTGTCAACATTCCCCCTAATCACGTCTATTGATAAGTCACGCCTTAGATTCAGTAAGAACGCCCTGCGCCTAACGCTTGATGTACCTATCTTGGCACCGCTTGGTAATGACGCTAAATTTACAGGCTCCCTATTTTTAGTAACTAATACATCATATGGCGGATCCCTCTGTGAGAAACCTGCTATGACGAGCCCAGGGCTTAATTCACTTGGTAAATCTTTAAGGCTGTGTATAGCTATGTCAGCCTCATTCCTTAATAAAGCTTGATTTACCTCCTTCTCAAATATACCCTTAACACCAATTGCATATAATGGCTTGTCCTGTATCGCATCACCGGTTGTTTTTATAATCATAACCTCAAACTTTACATCAGGTTCTACCTTCTTTATCATGTCCATAACGATGTTAGTCTGCACCAACGACAATTTACTTCCCCTCGTGGCTATCCTAATCCTCATTCTTACCATAATTGAGCTTATACTCTTTTAATACTTGCTGGACAGGCATGATTATAGGTATAACGATATAGCTACTTAATGAATTTCGAATCTAGTGATTTAGGTATCTTAAGGCTTGCTGGCGCATGCATCCCCTGTTTGTCATTATTAATTGTGTGCAGAGATACTTTTATGCCGTGTTATATATTGACTTAATGACATCTACCCATGGATTATTACGTATGAAGTCAGGTAAAGCATGATCACTTGGTGAATTATCATTACTACTTATACTGCTTATTTCATCACCCTTGCAGGTTAATACATTACTTCTCCTTTCAAGCTCCTCCACCTTCTCAACGAGTTTACCTACTAATTCTCTAAGCATCTTCAATTCCTTAATTAACTCCTCCTGATACGCCATATCTAAGTAATCATTGGTGCTTGATGTTTGCTGCGTCCCTGTTATTATTGATAGCCTAACGTTAAATACGTAATTATCCATGGTAAGGTTATTAAAATTACCGTTAGATTGTGTATCATTGTCTTTCTGCTCATCGTGTGTTCTAGATATTGATTTATCGGTATTCTTTGTAAAGGTTCTGTACTTAGATATTGCCTTGTAGACTGTGTTTACGGATATACCTAGCTTCTGGGCTATCTCCTTTGGTTTCAATCCGTCATTGAAGTAAAGCTGGCCTACTAATTCCTCTGTCTTTGTTAATTTTAACATTCAATGATTAATTCTCTAATCGTTAAAATCAATTTATGTTTTTAGAACAATGGAATACCTAAATATTGATAGTAATGATATTACCAGATATACGATTTCATGATAATGATACTGATAATGCATAATAATACCCCTACCCGAAATTAACGTCTATGAAGGCAGTAATTGCGGTTCATGGCGGTGCAGGTAGCATGAATTATTTTACAAGCGAGGAACATAGGCAGAGGTACCTGAGGGGCCTTGAGAATGCAGTTAGGGCTGGCCTCGATGCTGTTAAAAAGGGTAATGCGTTGGATATGGTTGTTGAGGCTGTGTCGTCTATGGAGAATGATGGTTCTTATGATGCAGGCAGGGGTTCTGTCCTTAACTTATTTGGTGAGGTTGAACAGGATGCCGGTGTTATGTTTGGTAAGGACTTGAGGATTGGTGCTGTGGCTTTCGTGAAGCATGTAATTAATACTGTGAGACTTGCCCGCATTATTATGGAGAAGACAGACCACGTGCTTATCGTTGGTGAAGGTGCTGAGGATTTAGCCAAGACCTTTGGCTTATGGGTCTCTGAGGTTGAGTTAATAAATGAGACTAAAATTAATCGTTACAAGGCACTAATTAGAAACCTCGGTGAAAGATATCCGAGAAATAATGACTTGGCCAGGAGCATTGGTATTCTGGGTACTGTTGGTGCAATTGCTGTCGATAGAGACGGAAATTTAGCCGCAGCAACCTCCACTGGTGGGACGATATTGAAGTGGCCTGGAAGAGTTGGTGATACACCAATACCAGGTGCGGGTTATTGGGCTGAGAATGGCGTTGTTGCTGTCTCAGCTACGGGAATTGGTGAATTCATAATTAGATCCATGGCATCACTCAGGGTTGCTCAGCTCATTAGATCTGGGTTTGATGTTTACGAGGCGGTGAAACAATCTGTGGATTTCGTAACGAGAAACTTTGGGTCAGGGACCATAGGCCTATTGGCAATTGACCATAGGGGTAGAGTCGCGGCTGCATTCAATACAGAGGTTATGGGAAGAGCGTGGGCTGATGAGGAAGGTAAGGTTAGGGTCGCTCACAAGCCTGAGGATCCATTCCCTTAGATAAATCTCCTTATGAAGTCATTAAGCCTCTCTGATATCGACAGTGCTCTATCTACAAATTTCTCATAATCTCTATCCCTATCGTAAATGACCCTCCCATTCGCAATCACCATCTTAACGTTATTCCCAACTGCTGAGTAAACTAGCGCTGAGACTAGATTATCATCCCTCAACGGTTGCAAGTTTGGTGCTTTGGCGTCGATTAGTACGAGATCTGCAATACAACCTGGAGATGCACATCCACCCTTGATGTTAAGTAGCTTATAGCCATTTATAGTGGCAGCCTTTAAGGCGTGAATTGCCTTTATGCTAACATCCCAATAACTATGTCTCTGTAACAATACTGCATTTTTCATTTCTCTAAACATATCTAATGAATTATTACTGCCAGGCCCGTCAGTGCCCAGAGTCACAATAATTCCCATATCCATTATTTCCCTCATTGGGAAGTGACCGGCGGTGGCCATCTTCATGTTTGATGTAGGTGCGTGAGTCACGATAGAACCAGCCCTGGCTATCTTACCCAATTCCCAATTAGTAACCCAGCCGAGATGAACTAATTGAGTTCTTGGTGTTAGTAAGCCAAGACCATCTAAGTAGTCGATGGGGAACATGTTCCACTTAGACCAAGTACTATAAACTTCATCTCTTGTTTCGGATATATGGATTTGTATGTTAGTATTTAATTCACGGCTTAAATTCCTAGCCCTTTCCAGGGTATCCTTACTGCATGTGTATACGCTATGTATATTAATGATTGTTTTAATTAATGGATTATTGCTATACATGGCTGTGAAATTCCGGAGATCGTTCTCTACTCTGGTCGGATTGAACATTGTGTCCATAAAAACGGGTCCTAATGCCATCCTAATGCCATACTTAATTGCCACCTCAGCCGTAGCCTCAGGATACATATACATGTCTACCAATGCCGTGCTTCCGCTCATAATAGACTCTATTATTGATAATTCACTACCAAGGGATATTATTTCTGGCGTTAGTTCTCTCTCAACACTCCACATCTTATTTAACCAATCCATCAATTCTGCATCATCGTAAAAACCCCTCATTAGAGACATTGGAGTGTGAGTGTGAGCATTAACAAGGCCTGGCATTAATATTGAACTACTACAATCAATCTCCTCATAATCTCCCCAGGGTTTCACCCCAATATTCTCAATGACTCCATCCTTAATTAAAACATCAATATTCCTCAGAACCCTTAATTCATCCCCAGTCCAATCTATTGCAAACTTACAATTCCGTAGAAGTAACGTTGCCATTATAATCACCAGAACGAGATATTAATTAACCTATCGCGTTAGGCTTGGGCACTAATTGGGCGCTTTTTATTACGTAAATCCACTCATGAGGACCTTGCCTAACCACCTCGCCGTCGGTAACCTCAACCCTATACTTAAATAGAGGCGCATCTAACACAAATGTCTCACCCTCACCACCCTCAAGGGCTGGGTTAAAGCCATACTTATTGGCAAGCCTTATTAATTCCTCAATGTCATCCTCATCAAGCACGTGCCCAAGCATGCTTGGCGGTATCCCGTAGACACTTATTGACGTTAACATAAACCTAAATCCATACCTATAGACCTCCCTTAAGTACCTAACCTGGTCTTTACGCCATAACGGTGAATAAACCCTTAGGCCCAATTCTCGAGCCACGATGTTAATTCTCATTCTTTGGTAATCTGACAGTAAAGCACCAGTGACAATACCAATAATGCCATACTCATTCTTAATATAGTTAAGGGCATTCCTCAAATCCATCAACTCCAAATCCCTCTCACCATTGGTCTCCCATAAAACCCTAGGGATGCCCATAGACCTAGCTTGGTACTCTGTAAAACCAATATTAGGATAATGAAACATCCACGAGTCACTCCTCCTAGGCCTTAATGTAAGTAAGCAGGGAACCTCAAAACCCTTAAGTACAGCCCAGTGTAATGCGTAGGTGCTATCCTTACCGCCAGAGTAAAGGGCACAGATCCTCACGGATCTTAATACGTGATAATGTAATAATACTCTTTTGCTTTAATGCTCTCCAATAGAGAACTGAAGCATAGTAAGGTTTATAATTAGAAACCTCACTCCGAAGTGAGTATGTCGTCAAATGAGGGAGAGGCATGGGAATTTCCTGAAGATTGGGAGTACAGCGGTGGTGTTCCTGAGAAGTTACTGAAGGTTAGGGCTAAGTGCCCATACTGCGGTCATACCTTCGAGGTTGAGATGGGCGAGTCTTGGTATAACATGGGTATATCAGTAGCATGCCCTAAGTGTGGCAAGCAATTTTCAATAAGCATGTATGGAGAGATTGTAGGTGAGGTTAAAAAGACAGCTAAGGAATGAGTAGTTAAACACAATCAATATTATTATGAATAGTAATCACTGTATTAGGGAACTAATGAACCTAATGATGAGCACATACTCAATAATAGTGGTCGAACATTACATGATCCTAATGATGCTTGAGGAAGCATCTAAGGGCGCAAACTTACAAGATCAATTGATTAATGTATTAAGAGATCATCTTGATAAGGAGATAAGAGTTATGAAAAATATAGACGAGCTAAGGCAATGCTTAGATAATGATACGATAATTTTGATTGAGGACTTTCTAAGTAATGTTACTGAAGGATCCTCACTTACCAATGATCCTGAATTCCTAAGCAATTATATACATGATTTCACGGGAACATTAAAGCCCCTAATTAGATATATGCTTACCCATGAGGAGTTATTTTGGAAATTTATTAATAGGCTACGGGAAGTAATTTCTAGCAAAATGAGATTTTATATTTGATTGAATAGTCATGATAAGAGTTGCGGAGGAACTTGCGTTAGGTTTCTCTTTATTGCCTCTACGCTATCTAGGAACTTCTTTCTTTGCTCGTCATTAAGCTTTAACTCAATTATCTTCTCAACACCATTCTTACCTAATACAACAGGTACCTCAGCGAAGACACCCCTAACGCCATACTCACCATCTAAGTATACGGATGCTTCAAATATTCTCTTTCTATCCTTCTTTATTGAGTCAACCATTACTGCGAGACCTGCAGCGGGGCCCCAATTACTACTGAACCCCCTTAGATTTGTTATCTCAGCTCCTGCCTGAACTGTCTTCTTAACAATGTCGTTGTATTGCTCCGTCGTTATTAACTCACTGAGTGGTTTACCATAAACGAAGGAAGCCTCTGGGACTGGGTACATGTTTTCACCATGCTGACCAAGAACGACTGGTATTATTGACTCAGGAGCTATACCTATGAGTTGAGATGCATAGTACGCCATTCTGTTAGAATCGAGGACACCACTAAATCCTATGACTCTATTCCTCGGGAACCCAAGCTTCTTATAAAGTACATATACCATAGCATCCAGTGGATTTGTCGTTATTATTACTATTGAGTTAGGAGCATACTTCTTTATTTGCTCAGCTACCGAGGCTATAATCTCTGCATTTTTAGCTGCTAGCTCCTCTCTGGTCATCCCAGGCTTTCTGGCAAGTCCTGCAGTGACTATTATAAGGTCGCTACCCTCCATATCTTTATAATCATTGCTACCCTTAAATCTAACGGGCTTACCCAATATAGCTGCTGCATGATTTAGATCTAGGGCCTCTCCTTGAGGGAGGTTCTTTATGACATCTATGAGCGTGATTTCATTATCTGCTTCGAAGAATAACAGGGCATATGCTGTGGTTGCACCCACACGACCGCTGCCTATTATTGTGATCATACCCCTCGCCGCAGATCTATTTGATTACATACTTATAACTTTAACCTACCCTAATTTTCAATTAGATAATACCATGTTATTAATTGTCATGGGTTACCCTATGAAAATAGGGTACCGAAACAGGTCTTGATTTCCATTAACATTTGACAACAGAGAATCCCGAGGCCTTCCTTAACCTATTCATAATTGCCAACCCAATGCCTCTCTCCTCAACTCCCTCGGCTATTCCTAGATCTACATTGAGCTTGTCAAGATTTCTCAAGGAGTCGAAGAGAGAGGCGGCTATTGTGTATGGATTTTTTCCTACTACCAAGTAGTATTATTGGCAAGTCATTAATCTCTGGATATTTAATTGATAAAGTCTCCGCGGTCTCTCTAGTGATTAATAAGGCGACCCTTAAGCTCTTATTTAAGTGATCAATTGCAACATCGTGTAGAAGCTTAACTAGTCCGTCGTAATTATCGCACTCAATTAGAATTAACTTAGTGCGTGGTGCATAATGCCTATATTTCATGCCAGGAGCTAGTGCTGCATTAGCCTCCCCGAGGCCTCTTGCGAATTCAGGCACTATAATATCCGTATTAAACAAGGACCTTAGCTCCTCAAGGGTAAAGGGCCCAGGCCTTAAGAGCACAGGTGGTTTTCTAGTAATATCAAGTATTGTTGATTCAACACCAAAGAATGTAGGCCCTGCATCTAGAATTATCATTTTCACATCATCACCCCTATAATCCTCAATAACATGCTCAGCCAGCGTAGGGCTTGGCCTCCCCGACTTATTGGCACTTGGTGCCGCAATTGGCGTTCCCGACCACTTAATTAACGCTAGGGCAACTGGGTGCGCAGGTGCTCTAACGGCAACAGTGTCACGGCCAGCAGTGACCTCCTTAGGTACATCGGGTGTCTTTGGTAGTATTAACGTTAATGGCCCAGGCCAAGCCTTCCTTACTGCCTGCCATACGAATTCAGGAACATTAA
Source organism: Vulcanisaeta sp. AZ3 (assembly GCA_000960865.2). GTDB lineage: Archaea > Thermoproteota > Thermoprotei > Thermoproteales > Thermocladiaceae > Vulcanisaeta. The sequence goes on from JZWU02000007.1 coordinate 54,332, forward strand.
TAGCAACCCTACCTAGCTCATCAGGGCCTGTTATGTGGACAATCAAGGGATTATCTGGTGGTCTCCCCTTGGCTTTGAATATATTTAGACATGCATTGCCATTGAAGGTATCTGCGCCTAACCCATATACCGTTTCCGTGGGAAATACCACCAGACCTCCATGCCTTACATAATCACTTGCCTCCTTAATTATATTAGTGTCTGGATTTATGGGATCAACCTTGTATACTCTTATCATTTTTCTAGATAATCACCCTCAATCCCTTATAAGTCAATCCTCAATAATACTCATCAGCAACTCATACATTGTCTTCTAATCAAGGGCATGAGGAATAATCATCATAAGCCTAGATAGACTTATAAATATGCATTCGTGACACTGCTGGTGATTAATCATGTCAGTGTCTAATGAGGAGACTGCAAATAATGAAACCGTGGAGGAGAATGAAGAACCAATATTTAAGACAAATCTACCACCTGATAAGGTAAAGGAGCTTGTTGAGACGCTGCGGAATGTTTATGACCCTGAAATACCAATAAATGTGTATGATCTTGGATTAATATATGAAATAACAATGAATGAGGATAAGACTGTAAACGTTAAGATGACATTAACGGCAGTTGGATGCCCGCTATCGGAGAATCTTGGTTATCAAGTCGGTGCTGCAATACAGCAAGTATTGCCTGATGCTAAAGATATAAATATTGATGTTGTCTTTGATCCACCCTGGACACCATTAAAAATGACTAAGTTAGGTCGTGAAATGTTTAAGGCAATTTATGGTTATGATATAGTGGAACAATGGTCAAAGACACAGGGTGAACAAGTATATAATCAGGATCAGTAATAAATAAATCATCGTTTTCACTAAATGCATTTTATGGTTTAGTGATCTCTATTGTTGGAAATAAAAAAAGAAGTTAAGAATTAAAAGGGTTTATTTGAAATCAAAAATGTGATCCTAACATCTGAAAACATCTCGCAGATAGGAACATTGACTGACAAAGTTAAGTCAGTACTTAACGAGATAATAAAATCCAGTGATTTGATTAAGTTTGTTGCTTTGACAACAATGGATGGATTTACAATCTCATCAGTATCTAAAGATGGCATTGATGTAGATCCTAAATGGCTAGGTGCACTTATCGTGGCGTCTATAAGGAATCTCGAGAATAACCTAAGAAAGGCTCTCAGTGATACAACCCTCACTGAACTTGTGATATCCTTGGATCAAGACATCCTAGTAATAAGAACCATGGGCAAATTATCATTAATAATGATTGCAGATAAGACTCTGGATATTGATTTTGTAATGTATGAAATTGAAGAAGGATTACGTGAATTATCTGCACTTTTATTGATGTAATTCGTTTTTTACTCAGCGTTTTCCTCAGTGGCTATGCTATTTAGTGACTCCACTAATGCCGTCGATGTTAGACTCTCGATAAGTTGTCTTGACTTCTCGTAGTATGCATTTATTAGTTGCAACAACTTTTGTTTTACATAATTGATAGGTTTCGTGTAGTACACGTAGGTGTAGCCTCCATTCTTTGCAAGCACGGGCCTCCTGGCCACTAGACCTAACTGCACGAGCTTGATTAGAGATCTCTCAATTGTGCTTCTGGACTTGTTCATTTCCTTTGCTATCTCTGCAACGGTTAGTGGATCTTTAACCTTGCTTTGTAGTAGGTAATAGATCTCAACCTCTGTTGGTGATAATCTAAGTATACACCTGAGAATGTACTTAATATCGACATCCTCAAGAATCTCTTCGGTGCTTCTTTCCTTAATTGTTACGAGAGACACCACGTGAATCGCCAACATCAGTGTCACATAGCGTATATTTAAACCTTTCCTTCCAAAATTTCCATAAAGTATCCATTTATATTAAAGATTATTTATAATAACTATAATAACATAAGCTCTATAGCTCTACAGTTAGCCCAATACCATTATTTTCAGCAACTCTATGAATATACAATGCAGCAGCGATATCCTCAGCAGCAATACCTACTGACTTAAATACTGTAATATCATCAGCACTAGTCCTGCCTTGCCTTAATCCAGCTACTATCTCTCCGATCTCTATCAAATTATTTTCAGAGAGTATACCGTTCCTTATTGGAATTATTATGTCACCTGTTTCGTTAGTTACAGCCTCACGAGAATCAACAGCTATTACCCTGGCATTACGTATAACATCATCATCCAACTCCCTAGAACCTCTCTCCGGCGCTCCAACGGATATTACATGAATTCCCTTACCTAGCCAAGAACCATGAATGACTGGTTCCTTGCTCGTGGTTAATGCAATCATGACATCCACATTTTTAACAGTATCAGCACCAGAATCAACAACCACAGAATCCACACCCCTATTATTAATTAACTTAGCAAGCTCAAGGGCCCTCTCCTTAGTTCTTGAATAAATAACAAACCTCCTTATGTTGAATATCCTCGTCAGTAATAATGCATGATACTTAGCTTGAAAGCCGGCACCAATCAGCGCAATATTATTCACATCCTTAGCCATGTACTTAATTGAGACGGCACTTGCCGCAGCGGTTCTCCAAGCAGTGAGTGAAGTACCGTTGATCACAGCTAGGGGAGGTCCTGTCAAGTCGTCAAAGAGGACAATAATACCTTGCGTTGTGGGTAAGTCCCGTGACTTATTACTTTCAATTACATTAACAATCTTCACAGAAACACCAACGCCACGTGCCCCGCATGGCATTACGCCCCACCAATCATTATTAATGTACATAACAACTCTCTGAGGCATCACAAACCTACCCATGCTATAATCCCTAAAGGCCAATGCAACTGCATCAACTAGACCCATTGCATTTTCACGAGAGTCCAATAACCTATCAATATCATCACCGCTCACAATTCTTAACTTCATGCTGCATCTATATCCTTCTGATGGATTTTATAAGCATTATTATCTATAGACAT
>JZWU02000008.1:0-53799 GCA_000960865.2 Vulcanisaeta sp. AZ3
ACTCCCTCTTAGCCAAATCCTCAAGAGACACCATACGTAGTCATTATCAAAACGCAGATTTATAAATATATCGCTTCAGAAAGACCCATAAAAATATAAGGACAAGGATATGAATTAAATTACGGATCAGAGTATAAATAATAAATGATGCGAGAAATATAGCAATGTGTATTATTAAGATACAAGTAATTCCATTACTACGTTATGAAACCTTAGCTCAAAAATTCTAGAGATCAATAATGTTTAATGTTTTATAATATCACTAACGTTGTATTTTACTGTATTACTGCTTCTCCTCAGCCTTCTGCTCGCCGCCAAGTTTTTGAAGTTCTTTATCACCGAGTGGTATTATGGAGCCTTCTTTCCAATCCTTTGGATATACTAGGACAGCATTTATTTGCACTATTTGATCACTTATCGTATTACCTCTAACAAGCTTCCTTCTCCTCATACCATGCTTCTAGGGTGATAACCAATACCTCCGCTCATTAGGAGGTATTTTTTAACAGCTCCCTCTATGTTTAGGAGCATTGGGGCTCCCTCAATACCACTACCACCAGTAATCCTTATCTTAAAGCCCTGAGGTATATCAAAAATCTCCTTTAATACAACAGCATCAATTTCGTCACCAATTCTTAAACTCACAAACCTTTGCGCTACTGGGTCCTTAACTTCCAACTGCTTAGCCCTACCGCTCATTGGATCACTAAGCACCAGCTTAAATGAGGGCATTAGGCGATCCATAAATGGAGGGTATTAAAACACTTCTACCATAATGCAATACTCATGATTTCTCATTAATGTCAAATATTTGAAATAATAATCTTTAAATATAGGCATAACTAATGATTTTATGACCAATATGGGCGGTGAACTAAAGATAAAGATTGGATCTGCAAATCTAAGACCTATGTGGATAGTTGCAACAATACTACTAATAGGCGCCTTAATAATGCTTTTTGGTGGTATAACTATGCAATTAGTGTACCATATTTATCTGGCTCCGTTATGGGTTGGTATTTTTGCAGGGATATTATTATCAATTCCTTTAGAGATTTGGGACTTCCCGAACCCTGATGTCATAATTAGGGCGATTACTCTTAAAGATAGGCTATTAATGGTATGTTTTGGCTTAGTTATTGGTGTTGGCGCGATACTTCTATATGGATTGAATTTATTCGTTCCCGTCCTTCACTGGGGTATTAAGGATTTCTTTGTGCCAGGCATTGTGGTTGGCGGTTTACTCTTTGGCATTGGAACTGCTATTGCTGGTTATTTCCCTGGCACCATATGGATTGCCCTTGGGCAGGGTAGAAGGGATGCCATATATGCAGTAATCGGCGGATTACTAGGTGCATTAACCTGGTCCTTAATCTTCGGCCCAGCTAGATACTTTTTCTGGGACACACTGAATTTCGGCCCAATAACTTGGGCGACTGCGTTTGGATTAACTGCAAAAATTGAGGAGTTTATTGTGGCTATAGTCTTCGGCATACTAATGATAAGCATGTGGCTATTCATACCAAGAAGGCAGGGCGGAAAAGCATGCGTCCTACACCTTACTGGTAGGACCAAGGAGATGATGCCACTAGAGGATGAGATTAGCGAGTTTAAGGAGGACTATCCAAAAATACCTGATTACGTAATTGAGTCAGTATCTGTTCAACAACCACGTTCATCAAGAATAATATTTGCATTAGCCTTTGACTTCGCATTGGTAGCAGTTGCCGTGATAGTACTACACCAAATATTTGGTGAGTCAACAACATATGCATGGATCTGGTCCCAAATACTATACTTCTTTAACCCACACTGGGCTGCAAGTCTACCCTACTTCCAGTTATTCGGTGGTTTAAAGATCGTTAATGGAGTGCCTATTGATAAGCCATTTAGTGAGATCGGTTGGGAGCCATTCTCAGATCTTGGGACATTCTTAGGTGGCTTAATCTCATCAACTCTCATAACTAAGAGGTTCATGGGATTTAAGTCCTGGACGCCACATATATGGAGGAGTAGGTTCGGAAATACACCAGCCCTTAGGGCAGTGGCATCATTCATAGGAGCCTACCTAGTATTGTTCGGTGCTAGGATGGCCAATGGATGCGCCAGTGGACACATACTCAGCGGCAATTTACAAATGGCCATTAGCAGCTTCGTATTCTTCATGTTCGTGCTAATCGGCGCCATAATAACTGCATACATAGTTTATGGTTTAAAGCCATGGACTGCAAAATGATTTATTAACACTATATAAAGCTATCCTTACTTAAAATTAAAAATTACATTACATGGAATATCCTTAACAATAATTAAGGTTTTAAGGAGGGGCGATGATTATTACGTGGATATTGACGGTAAAATGATAAAGGTTACAGATTTTAGATCTATCGACCATTTACTGATAGCCCTTGCTTATGGTCTTGGTGCTCGTTATGTTAACAAATACGGAGTTAATGAGTATGTGGTTGAATGCGAAATAAATGGAGATAGGTTAAGATGCGAAGCACCTTGTAGTGGTCTTGAGGACAAGTGCCTTGTGAATAAATTATTGACGAATGGGCCTTTCCCTTAAATGCTTAGCTCGATAATGATCGGCACGTGATCTGAACCCTCAACATTACTTAAAATATCAGCTCTCCTTAACCTATCCCTCAATTCCTCACTTACGATGCAGTAATCAATCCTCATTGCCCTCCATTTCTCTCTATAGCTTCTCCACGTATATACCTTAGCACTTGGATGTAGTTCTCTATAGGAATCAACATAACCCAACTTGAGTAAGTGCGCAAGCCAATTTCTCTCCTCAGGCGTTAATCCAGGATGTTTCTCATCCCAAAATGATGAATCGATTCTATTTCTAGCTATATTGAAGTCGCCACAAATAATCACGGGCTTTCTAGTTCTTAGATCGTCTAGAAGCTTTTCGATAGCATTACAGAATGAAATCTTGAAGTTAAGGCGACTAAGGTCATCACTTGCGCGAGGAAAGTAGGCATTGATTATATAAAGGTTAGGCAATTCCAGGGTTAAAACCCTACCTTCAGAATCAAATTCTCTAACTCCAAGGCCCTTAACGATAGACTGTGGATGTATCTTCGTGAGAGTCATAACACCGGCATAACCCTTTCTCTCAGCAGGGAATGGGTAAGCCTCATATCCGAGGTTCATTATTGTTAACGGAATATCTACTGATCCCCTAATCTCTTGGAGCATCATTATGTCGACTTCATGGGTCTCAAGGAATCCATCTAACGCGCCCTTTCTCATTATGCTTCTTAAACCATTAATATTCCAAGAGGCTATAATCATAATTATTTTAATGAGGTTTCTGAGGTGTTTTATTCCCTACTTTACTTTGATAGTAAATCCTTGTATTGATCTCTTAGTACTTTCTTATCTATCTTCCCTGTACTCGTTAATGGTAACTCCTTCACAATTATGACTTTATCTGGAACCCACCACTTCGGTATCTCACCTCTCTCCACAAATTGCATTAAGTAATTCTTAATCTCATCCTCACTCAACCTACTCTCATACCCCGGCTTAGGAACTATCAAAGCCACAGGTCTCTCACCCCACTTGGGATGAGGAACACCAACAACAGCAACCATATTAACCCCGGGATGCGTGCTTATCATATCCTCAAGCCTAAGGCTTGGAATCCACTCACCACCACTCTTAATAACATCCTTCAACCTATCGGCAATCTTAACATAATTATCCGGATACCAAACAGCAGCGTCACCAGTGTGGAACCAACCACCACGCCAAGCATTCCTAGTCTTCTCAGGATCGCCAATATACTCTTTAAATAGCCATGGCGATCTAACAGCAATTTCCCCAATGGTTGTTCCATTCTTAGGCACATCCCTATCTTGTTCATCAACAACACGGAGCTGAACAAGAGGTATTACAATACCAGTCCTTAGGTATATCTCATTCTTTTTATCCTGAGGCAAATCCTTATGCTCAGGCCTTAAGTACGCTACTGTTAATACTGGTGCCGTCTCTGTCAAACCATAACCTGATACTACTGTCATACCCCTGGCTTGAGCAGCCTTGAGTAATCCCTCTGGTAATGCAGCCCCACCAACAATGAACTTGAGCTTACTGAGGTCATACTTAGGCGAGTCTGGGTGATTCAATATATTATAGAGTATTGTGGGCACACCAGCACTGAAGGTAACACCCTCCTCATGAATCAACCTCAGTATGTGACCCCAATCATAACGTCCTGGGTAAACAATCTTTCTACTTCCAACAAGCATTAATGACCATGGATAACCCCATGCGTGGACGTGATACATAGGTACTAAGAACATAGATACATCATCCTGTCCCAAATTTATTGGCGGGTTTCTAGCGGCCAATGCCGTGGCTAAGGTATGTAGTACTAAACCCCTATGGGTGTGATACCCTCCCTTAGGTAATCCTGTGGTTCCTGAGGTGAAGAGTAATGTTGCTGGTGTTCTCTCATCAATTTCGGGAAATTCCTTAAGGGGTTCGTGCTTAAGTAAGTCTTCGTAGGGCATCATCTTAACACCATAATCCTGGCTTGGCTGCTTACCAAAATCACTCATGTAAATCACAGTCCGTATGCTCTTTACATTATCAAGTATAGGCTTCAGGAGGGGTTCAAAGTAATCAATATTGATTATCAATACCTCAGGTCTCCCAACACCCATTGTGTATATTATTTCCTTAGGAGCTAACATTGCATTCACAGTGTATAAAGCCGCGCCAATGCTTGGTACTGCATAGTAAAGATCCAGGTACCTAAGTGTGTTCCATTCAAGAACCGCAACCCTACTACCTAACTCCCATGCTTTACCTGATTTAAGTCCAAAGTCCATGAGTGCAGCAGCAATCCTACGAACCCTATCGGCAAATTGAGAGAAGGTTACTGAGGTCCTCGAACCACCCGGCGGCCAATAAACAATCTCATTATTAGGAAAAGCAGTCACCACATAATCCAGCACCTTATCTATTGTTAACTGATAGTCGTAGAAGTATGATGTAGTCTCCTCGTTTGTCATAGGACAAGATTATTACGGAGAATCTTATAAATGTACTGTGTATAAGGCATATATAGAAATAAATAATATAAATAATAATGAATAAGATAGTACAAAGCTTAAAAGCATATTTGAGTATAGTTGATTTATGAGGATAACAATACTCGTGGACAACTATACAACTCAACTAAAATCGCTTAGCAAGCGATTGCTTAGCGAGTGGGGTTTTAGTGCTTATATTCATGATTATAAGATACTATACGATACGGGGCTCACGGGTACGACGTTAATAAATAACATGAACGCCCTAGGTATAGACCTAAACGAACCGGATTACCTAGTGCTTAGTCATAGGCATATTGATCATACTGGCGGTGTTAAGAAATTCCTCGAGTCAAGAAGGAGGCCGATAACAATAATAGCTCATGAAAACCTCTTCACAAAGGCCTACTCAAAGGATGAAGATGGAAATTTAGAAGATATAAGTGTTGACTTCACAGAGAAGTACCTCAGAGATAAAGGAGTTAATTTAATATTAATTAAGAAACCATACACAATAACCAATGACGTTATCGCCAGCGGAGAAATACCGAGGAAATGGGGTCCCTCGCACTTAGGGGCTGTGACGGACGAGATACCCGATGATATGGCACTATACATTAAACATACAAAGGGCTTAATAGCAGTGACTGGTTGCGGTCATTCTGGTATTGAGAATATTATTGAGTATGGGTTCCAGGTTACGGGATTGAATAAGCTCTATGCAGTAATAGGAGGCCTACACCTTTTAGGCTTAGATGAGAATAGGGTTAGGCAAGTTGCTAATTACCTCACCGCCAAATCGCCTAGTGTCATTGTTGGAACACACTGTACAGGAGTTTTAGGTATGGCACTTCTACATAATAACCTACCAAATGTATTCCGCATAGGCGGTGTTGGCGCCACAATAGACCTTTAAAGGGAGATATATTTATTCTTAGAGGATGGGTGATATTGGCTTTTTTGAGCGTGGTATTGGGTTTTTGCGCTGGTCGTTTATGATAGCCTCTGTGGATGCCTTGCTCATAGCTGCATTATTAATATCATCCTTATTGATAACTCCGTTGGCTACGTACATATTCACGGTAATACTATTCTACTTCTTAGTAATATCTACCGTTATTCCCTACGCCTTAATCATCATTTTATCACTAATCAGCTTTAGGGATCTCGCTAGATACAGTAATAAGTACCTAATTGGCTTTATCGGTGCCATAATACTAACGATCTCTTACTTCGCAAATGCCTTCTACGTGGGTTATTTAATCATTAATGAATTGGTCGGAAATTTATTGGTGCCTAGGCCTCTAATCATACAACCAATCATACTTGCCCGAAATAGCTTCTTCATAGTGTTTTCGCTTTATCTGCCATTGCCTGTGTTCATATCGCTAGTACTCGGTATGGTTGGTTCGTTCTTGGGCATGATGGCGATATATAGAGTTGGTAGGGATTTTAGATCGAGCAGGACTAGGTTAGGTTCTTTAATAGAGATTGTTGGCATATTACTAATCGAGTTGTCACCAATAGGTATTACCTTAATAGGCATTGCCTCAGCTCTCTTATACGCTGGTTTGAGTGATGTGCTTAACAATGTGGAGATTGGTGTTGCCAAGAATTTTTAAGTTAATCATTCTAGAATTATCCTGTGGATAAATCAGTAATTGTAATATTAGTGATTGGTTTAGTGATTATTTGGATATTTGCATCTTCAATTGGCACATTAATAAGGATTAGTAGGGGAGGTGCTTCTGGATCTTTTGGGCCACCAATACGCATCAATATTCAACAACCCCCGGTTGTGTTACCACCAATAAATATAACGATACCACAGCACGTAAATCTTACGAAGGCTAATGAGATTTACGTACCCCTAGTACCAATACCAGTAATAATACCTAATATACCAATGAACATAATTAAATACATAACATTAAATCCACCAAAACCACAAATATTAAGAGTTAGTAGTGGATCCTCGGCTCAAGGCATCTCGATAGGTTCAGGATCTTCACGAGCTTTAAGCAATGCTGCGTCTGTAACCTTTAGCTTACCGCCAATGCTAATGATTGTGCTATTAATATCCATAATCCTAGTAATCGCCACGAGTTCTCTAGTAGTCCTAAGAGGATTTGTTAGGGATAGGTCTTCCACCACCAATGAGTCAAGCCGGAGATATGCATCTAAGGTGGAGTTAGGTAAGAGGTTAATGAGTGGTGAGGTTACGAGGTCTTTAATTAATGTTGGGCTCCTCCCTAATGAGGTTGTAGTTGATCTTAAGGGTTGGACTGGCAGCCCAGTGATAGATCTAGGGATATCTAAGGATTTACCCCTAATTTGGGGCTATGGTGATCCATTACCCATTTCCTGGAGGGAGGGTTACACTGTAAGTGTTGTTGGGCCTGGTATGATTAAGGATGGTTTTCTATACATGCCCAAGCCGGGTTGTTATGGGGTTAGGGCTGAGGGTAATGGTTATGTTGAGACTTTATTCATAAGAGCTGTAGATTATAACGAAGATGTGGCTAGGTTAGTCAAATTGAATGTGAGCAATTATGGGCTTGAGGATTCACTAACTATTAGGGAGGCTGTGAGAAGGCTCATTAATGATGGTGTGTTAAGTGGCGGACCTGATGTTGATCAAGTGATTAGGGTTTTTGAGGAGGTTAGGTATGGGCTTAGGAGAGTTGATAGGGCTAGATATGAGGAGTTCCTAAGGACCTTGGGTAGGGCCTTCAGGGATGCTAAGGTGATTGTTTGTGGAGGCTCATAAGCAATTTCCTGTTGTTAGGTACGTAATTACCTACGTACTCTTAGTAACCATAAGTTTACCGCTTATGTTGGTTTCCTGGGGGGTTTATGTGTTAAGGGTTATTGTGATGCCAGGGCTTGTGCTGGTGACTATATTATTAGTAAGTGATTTATTCAGGGGTAGGAATATTCATATTCATAATGTATTGAGAGTTATAGCAGCCCCAGCTTTATTTTCATACTTGTCCCTAGGCTCGTTATCAAGTATACTAATGATGAATTACAAGGCATACTCAGTAGCAATAAATTACTTAGTGAACTTTCTAATTTTCATTATAATCGGCATCTCCGTAGTTGGATTATCAAGTAGGTACTATGCACTTAGTAATTATGAGTTATCTCAATCCCTGAGGTACTCGGCTTACTTCCTTATCTTCCTAGGCCTTGGTTACCTAATCAGCATAGCTTACCAACCCTTATTCTACCCATTCCTAGCAATGTCAATCATATACCTAGTACTCACGCTAATACCTATATTGAGTAGGAGTAAGTTAAATTTTGTATTAATTAATACACGAGCGCTTGCAATCGCAGCCTTTGGAGTTGGTTTGTTCTACACAATACTCTCCATACCAAAGCCATCTCAGTGGAACACTTACATACTCATCGTATTTCTAATCTTAGCCTCAATAATAATTACCTACGCTGGATATAAAGCGCTCATTAGCAGCTTTAATGCCGTTGAGAAGGTTGAGGAGGAGGTTTATGAGGCTCATAAGCATGAATTAGGTATTGTTTCCTCACCTGAGTATGCATTGTTTGAGGAGGCTGTTAAGGAGTTCGTTACACATGGTAAGAAGGATAAATTAATTACATACTTAACCTACTGGTTATCTAGGGATGGTCTGGATTACGAGGAGATACTGAGTAGATTAAATAAGTTAATTAACTACTCGAGTGCCATCAAGTGTAGAGGTAGGGTTAATAGGAGATTGGTTGAGTTAGAGGTTAGAGATAGGGTTGAGTTGGTTAATGAGTTATTAACCCAGGTTCTGAGTGGTGATAGGGAGGAGGCTAAGGGTGGTTAAGGTGCATGAGGTGATAGGGACGTGAGGGACGTTACTAAGGCTCTGCTTATCCTCACAGTATTGCCAATATTTATGGCGATACTTGCTGCATTAACTGTCTCTAGGTGGTTTGTGTTAGCTATGGTATTCCCTCTAGTGGTCGTGGCCATGGCTATGAGCCTAGGTGGTAGACCTAGGATAATGATTAAATTAAATGTGGATAGGTACGTGATGTACGTTAATGATGAGTTGAAGATCAAGATTGAGGTTGAGGTTAACGGTGGCTTTGGGCTTCTTATTCTTAGGGCACCACCAGCACCTAAATCATCCATGGCTGGAGCATTCGAGGTTATTAAGGGTACGAATGTTCATGTAGCCTTCAAGGGCCTTAAAAATCTCCATAGGAGGTTTGAGTATACATTGAGGGCTGTTAAGAGGGGTGAGTATGCGCTTGAAGGTGTTGAGTATCTGTATTACAGTGGTTTAGGGATTCATGAGCCGATTAGGGATTTTGTTGAGGTTAAGGATGTTGTTAAGGTTTTACCTAGGATAAAGATTGTGAGGAGGGTTCTTGGTATAGCTAAGCCAAACCTTGGAATACCTAGGTACTCCTCGTCTAGGTTAGGGCCATACTCTATGGAGTTTAAGGCCGTTAGAGAGTACGTGGTTGGTGATCCGTATAGATTCATTAATTGGAAGGCTACTGCAAGGAGCCCTGGAGGTAAGTTAATGGTTAATGAGTATGAGAGGGAGGGGCTTAGGACTGCAATAATAATAATAGATGTTGGTTGGTGGATGAGGTATGGTACTGCAGAGGAAAATCCACTGGAGTATGGGGTATCTCTAGTTCTTTCCTTGAGTAGGGCATTGCTTAGGTATGGTTATAATGTTGGTTTATGGACAATACCCATGGGTCCTAGGGTAATACCAAGTTCAGGCATGGATCAGTACAATAGGTTACTTAGGGTTCTTATGACAGTTAAGGCGTTCCCAATTAGGGGTTATGTGGTTGATGAGGCATTACTACGTATTGTTCAGGAGACAAGACCTGTGATAATATTAATTACTAACGTGACTAAGGAGAACGTGAGCAAATTAAGCAGTATGTTAAAGCTACTGCCAAGTAAGGTCCTTATTGTTGACGCTTCACCAGATCTATTATTAATGAGGGATATTGTGAAAAATGCGCCATGCACTAATTGGTTCATTAGAAGTAGAAATAAGTTATACTCACTACTGCCGAGGAATACAAAAGTCATAAGCTGGAACCTTACCTGTGAGGGCGTGGGCTTAGTGATGGCCAGGGTATTTATGCACATAGGTAGGTGGTCATAGGTGAGGCCATTCCTCCTTGTAATATCAATAACTCTACCCATAGTTCCATTTATAATACTTTTAGGTATGGGGGATGCATTACTAGGATTGTTCTTAATTGCTGTGTTATTGATTGTGGGGTTGTTGGGCATTTTAACGAATAATCTGCACTATGAGTCCTGGTTATCTCTAATTCTAACATCAATAATATCATTAGTATCCCAAGGCTACATACCATATGTATTTCATATAGCCCTAGCCCAAATAACAAATAAGGCATTATATAATGGCTCAATTGTGCTGCCAGAATACTCTCTAATAATCTCCTACTTTTATAAATCGTACATGAAGTACACCAGAGAGTTCGGTAAAAAGGGGTTTGATGAGGTGGAGTATAATAAGGAATTGAATGCATTAATAACATGGACTACAGCTCTAATCACAGCGGCACTTGTGGTATCGCTAGCGCTGTATTACTTAATTACGAAAATTACGTATACAGTACTCGATCCATTTACAGCCCTACTCCTACTCGCCATAACTTACATAATCATACATAGATATATAATGAGTAAAGTGAGGAGTTCATGAAATATCAAAGAATTCACTAAGGCACTCCAAATCGCCATCCTCAGGCTTCCAATAAGCTCTATACCTGCCCTTACTAACTTGCTTACCTTCATTATCTAATTGAAACCAAACTACCACGAGGGAGGAGCCTGGGCCAATTGTTATCTGGGGAGGTTTAATTGAATAGATAGCTTTACCATTTTCATCTAGGATGCCCCAAGAGCCAATATGTAGATTAGTATTACTCATATTCACGAGGGTTATATAAATAGGTTCACCAACAGTAAAGTTCCCTCTATCAATGTAGATAATGCATGGCATTAAGATAAATGATTAACAATAGGGACTAAAAATTAACTTCCTTCCTTATTACTAAAGATAGGTTTGCCAGTTATTAATTCGCATGATCCTAATTATTTATACATTACCAAGGACATTGCCCTGCAGATGGGCCTTTTAGTGGTCTCCCAGGGGTATAATCAGGATTAACAGAACATGACTATATGTGGTGCCGGGGCCGGGATTTGAACCCGGGCCCCCTTGCGGGGACGGGATGTCTTATCGTTAGAACTCGATTCGGGGTGTTCACTGTCCCGCGCCTTGGACCTAGCTCGGCCACCCCGGCACTGTTATAATCTATCCTGTAATTTTAAGTCTTTAGCGCCAACGTTAGTTTTTAGGCATCCTCTATCTTGAATATAACCACCTCACTTACAATGAAATATAAGGAGGAATTTTGCTTAAATACTGCACTTGCCAACGCTTTATCGAGGAATGCTTATTAAGTACAGAGTTAATTAATTAGAAGGGAGGGTGGGAGACCCGTGAGGCCCATGGGCCTATGAAATACCCTCCTCCGGAGCGGCCACATCCCTCCTAATCAACAAGGACATTGATTTTCTTGTCGGATTGAGGTGAAGATTATGTGGTATGGCATCGTTAATAGTGATTGAGCAGTGAGTAAGGGTTAAAGGGGTCCGTGGTCGATATGGGTCATTATGATGAGCCATAAGATTGGTATTTCGAGGATCAGTGTTAAGTTGAATAATGATGCAGTTGTTGCTGTGGTTGGGTTGATAACTACAATAGCCTTATTAGCCTTTATAAGGGCTGTAAGGCCGATTAATTTATCATTACATAGAGATATTGCTGGCATAGCCCTATTTTTAATTTCAGCCCTATTCTTTCTGTGGCTTCTCATAACATCAATTAGAGAGAAAAGACCTGGGTAATCAAAATGATAACAAAGTAACGGTAATGGGGTTACACTATTAAACAGAAGCAATATACTTATCATAAGGGCATGTATTTCATCTTAAAAATAATTTTAAACCGTTGTTAGGTAATGGTAAGGAGTTTAGGTATGCCGTAATGAGATTATTAGGCGGTGAAGAAATGCATTAACTAGAGATAAGGGTTCCTGCCGTTGAGTGCTGAGTCATATCAATACGTCGATTACAAACCCTTTTATTAATGTTAATAAATGATTAACCAATGAATGGAGTTATTTTTAGGCCGATTGGTGTAGTTGAGGTCGGCTTCCCAAGACCTAGTGAGCAGAGCGAGGGAGGTTATCGGAGTAGGTATGAGTTTGTAGGTGTGGTTAGAGTCTTCGATGAATATGTTGATGGACTTCTAGGCTTAGATGAATATTCACATGTAATGCTTGTTTATGTATTTCATGAAGCCACAGAACGAACACTTAGGGTGAGGTTAAGGGGGAGTAATAGGGAGGTTGGGGTGTTTGCCACGAGATATCCGGTAAGGCCGAATCCTATTGGGATTTCTGTTCTTGAATTGGTAAGGCTTGAGCCGCCGAGACTTTGGCTTAGGGGTCTTGATGCTTGGACAGGGACGCCTATACTTGATATAAAGCCTTATGATTACTATGATATTGTTAAAAAGCCTAGGGTACCTTGGGACTTTGAGGAGGAGTGGTTAAGGAGTTATTATGGGAAGGGTTATGCAAGTCTTGTACCGTGGATGGGCCCATGCGAATAAATAATGTACATGTATTCTTAATTCTAGATAATTATAATGTTCTATTGTAATATAAAGATTAGAAATCTTTATATTATTCTTAAAACACTACTTAAATGTTATGAGTAGTAATGAAGAGTTCATACCTCATGCTATTTATACGTGGTTTGGTCTTCTTAAGTCACGGAACTCAATTGTGACAAAGGAGGAGGGGGCAAAATTCAGTCCCTTTGCTAAGGATACTGAAAATCGCCTTAGGGATGCTCTATCAAGTTTTGGTTGGGTTTACTGTGTGGATTGTAGACAGCCTCTTTTTACTTTAGAGGAGGCTTTGGAGCATAGTAAACGGGGTCATTTATTAACCAATATGTTTATGCTTGATGAGGTGGCGCCTGAGGAGGTTCCTATGGTTGGTTAATCAATTAAAATAATTTACAATCAAACATATTTAAATCATAAGTGCTTTTCATTTATGGCGTTTATATGTTTGAGCTTAGGTATATACTGGGTGGACCGCAGGGTGGTGGTTTAGAGACTCTCTCTGAGATACTTTCATGGGCCTATGCGCATGCTGGTTATGGAGTAATCTCTGATAGGGAGTACTTCTCGAATATTAAGGGTAGGCATAGTTATGTGCATGCCACCGTTTCTGCCAGGGAGTTGTCTAAGTATCTTAGTTATCCTGTGGATATTGTAGCTGCCATGGATCCTGAGACCGTGTTTACGCATTTCGATGATGTTAGGGAGGGCGGTTATATGATCTATAATAGTGATGATGATAATGTCAATTATACAAACATACCTAGCATGGAGAGGGATTTGAGGGATAGATTAAGTGCGGAGTTTAAGAGGTTTGGGCTTGATGGCACTGTTAAATCCGTGGTTAAGTACCTACAACTTAACAGGAAGGTTAGGGTTGTTGGTCTTAGTTTTAAGGAGCTTCTTATGGAGATTGAGAAGCGTGAGGGTATTGTACCATCCCAAGCCTCTAGGTATATAAGTACCATATTAGCAGGTGCCGTGGCAGCAATTACTGGGATTAATGAGGAAGATTTGGACTATAGCCTTAGGAGGAGGTTTGCCAAGGAGGAATTGTATAGGCATAATAAGGCAATGGCTGAGGTAGTAATTAACTTAGTGAAAAGTCAATTCGGGACTGAGTTAAGGCTTGAGCAACCAAGAATTGGCATTAAGGGTGTGTTAGTTGCTAGTGGTAATGATGTTATTGCAATGGCAAAGATTGTGGCTGGATTAAGATTCCAGGCTTACTACCCAATAACACCTGCAGCTGATGAGAGCTTCACAATTGAGGAGTACGAGACGTTGGGTGGTGAGGGTTCAGTGGTTGTTTTTCAGACGGAGGATGAGTTGGCGGCAATAAATGCAGCTATTGGCGCGGCCTTGACAGGTGCTAGGAGCGCAGTAGCGACGAGCGGTCCTGGCTTTGATTTAATGGTTGAGGGTTTATCATGGGCTGGACAGAATGAAGTACCTGTAGTCGTTACTTACTATCAGAGGGGTGGGCCAAGTACAGGCCAGCCTACGAGGGGTGGACAGCAGGACTTATTATCATCAGCCTTTGCGTCTCACGGTGAGTATCCAAGAATAATATTAGCTTCGGGTGATCATGAAGAGGCATTTTATGATGCAATAGATGCCTTCAATTATGCCGAGATGTATCAAGTCCCCGTAATACACCTCGTTGATAAATTCCTAGCTAACACAATAGCTACAATACCATTACCTAATCTAGACAATGTAAAGATAATGAGGGGTACCTTAGCACCAAAGGGTCTCAAGGATTATAAGAGGTTCGACTTATCCTACATAGTATCCCCAAGGGCATTCCTAGGCGATTATGTTATGTGGTACTCCGGTGATGAGCATGATGAGAGGGGCCATATTGATGAGGATCCCATCAATAGAGTTAAGATGATGGATAAGAGAATGAAAAAGCTGGATCTAATGGAGAAGGAAATACCTGAGGAAAGAAGGTATGCATACTTCGGTCCTGAGAAGCCAGACCTGCTCCTCATTGGTTGGGGCTTTGTTAAGGGCGCTGTATTAAAAGCTATTGAGGAATTGAGTGGTGAGGGCATGAGGGTTGGTTATTACCACATTAGGATGTTCATACCATTTCCCAAGGAATCATTGACCAAAATGGCTAATGAGGTTGGTATTAATAATTTAATTGCCGTTGAGCATAATTATCAAGCTCAGTCCTCGAAGCTCGTTGCCATGAACACAGGCGTACTGATTAATAAATCCATCGTTAAATACACGGGTAGACCCATGTATGTGCATGAATTGGTAAATGCAATTAAGAATATTATGAAGGGTAGTGTTAGAGAGGTGGTGAGTTATGGCGCATAAGCTCACAATAAATGATTATAAGACTGATGTATGGATTGATTGGTGCCCTGGTTGTGGTAACTACGGTATACTCTCAGCCATGTACCAAGCCTTCGCTGAGCTCCAACTAGATCCAACAAAGACAGTCGTGGTAGGTGGAATAGGTTGTAGCGGTAAGACACCACATTTCATAAATGTGACTGGTGTACACACACTGCATGGTAGATCACTGCCATATGCTGAGGGCATTAAGTTATCTAACCCGGATCTAACGGTAATTGCAAATGTCGGTGACGGCGACTTACTGGGTATTGGAGCAGCCCACTTTGTTGCATTGGGTAGGAGGAATGTGGATCTTGTTGTAATAATGCATGATAATACAGTCTATGCCCTAACTAAGGGCCAAGCAAGCCCAACATTGGCCAGAAACCTACAGCCTAAGGCATTGCCTAAGCCTAATCTACAGGACGCCGTTAATCCAATAGGGCTTGCGATAGCGTCTGGCTACACATTCATTGCCAGGGGGTATGCAGCGAGGGTTCAGCATCTTAAGGAATTAATTAAGAAGGCTATTGAGCATAAAGGCTCAGCATTTATAGATGTACTGCAGCCTTGCGTTACATACGACAATATACACACATATGATTATTATAATAAGAGGGTTTATGATATTAATGAAGAGGGTTGGGATCCTATTGTTCATAGTCCTGAGGAGTTGCCACAGAAGGTCTCTCAGGCTCTGGCTAAGTCCTACGAGGGTGATGGCAGGATACCAATAGGCATATTTCTAATAAACCCCTACGTACCCACATTTGAGGAGAGGTACTCCGGTAGATTACCTAGTTACCTTAAGGTACCGCCCGCCAGGGAGGTGATAGAGGTTAATAGTAAGCCCGTGATAACAATGGAGAAGTTTAAGGAAATATTCAGTAAGTACATAATAGAGTTTAAATGAGTCATGTGTTTACATATCCATTAAAATCATGTGTGTCCGCAATCTTTATATTACCTCAAGATTGACTATTATTGATGACGCTGTATTATGATTTAGTACCCACAGGCATACCTGGACTTGATGAGGCAATTGGCGGTGGCTTCATTAGGGGTAGGACGTACTTAATTAGTGGTGAAACTGGTACTGCGAAAACCTTACTCTCATTATCGTTCCTCATGAATGGTATTTATAAGTATGGCGAGCCTGGTATTTATATATCTGTTGATGAGACTTACGAGCAATTGGTTAATGGCATTAGGAGATTTGGTTGGGATTTAGAGGCGCTTAGGGAGCAGGGTTACCTCGAGATTTTGGTACCTGAGATGGATATTATTGAGAAGATTAGGGAGAAGGATCCAATAGCAGTTGCTAATTCTCTAGTCTATACGATAAGGGATTATGCTAAGTCTCTGGAGGCTCAGAGGTTAGTGATAGACCCAATAGCTCCTCTGGTAACTCTTGAGAAGGATGTTCAAGTCCTTCGTGAGTACATTAGAGCTTTAGTTATGGGTATTGAGAGAGAGGTTGGTGTTACTACGATAATAACTACAGAAATACCCACAGGGGCTAAGGCAATCTCTAGGTACGGTGTTGAGGAGTTCTTAGCGGCGGGTGTCTTTGTCATGGGACTCGCCCAGACAGCTAGCGGCGATTTTAAGCGTTACTTATTCATTAGGAAGATGAGGTGGCAGGCAGTACAACCAACAATACTTGAGGTTGAAATTCAACCTAAGGTTGGTGTTGTGGTTAAGGGTACACTTAAGGATATTCACATACCATTTTACGCACTAATGCTCTAATCTACTTATCACGCTTACCCTCGATGAACTCAACGAGCCATTGATAGGCAATCTCCGGTGGAGCATGCACAGGTGGGTTCTTGAAGGCCCAGGCAGATAAACTTATGAGTGGGCCTCCGATTTCCCTATCCATGGCTAACTTCACAGTCCTCACTATGTCTATCATCATTCCAGCATTATTGAATGGATCATATACCTCAAGGTCAACCCTTATTCTTATTGGTAGGTTTGCAAAGCCCCTAGCCTCGATGAGTGCATGAGCTATCTTCCTACTACCTAGGAAGTTTATATAAGCCACTGGTGATATGTATGCATCAAAATCCTCACCCTCAGCCATCCTCTTAACAGCCTCTGTCTTAGTCTTCTCCTTCTGCCCCTTCCTATACATTAGGTTTAAGAAGTCAGGTGTACCACCAACATTAAGCTGGTACGTCCCCTCTATCTTCAAACCCCTAATAGCTAGGAGTCTAATAAGGGTCTTATGAAGCACAGTAGCCCCAAGCTGATTCTGAACATCATCACCGGCTAAGGGTAACCTTGCCTCCTCAAACCTTAATTGCCAATCCCTCGATGTAGCTATTACGGAGGGCATAGCATTAACAAAGGCAACACCACTCCTCAAGGCAGCCTCGGCATAAGCCTCACCAGCCCTCTGTGCACCTGTGGGTAAGTAATTAATGAGTATGTGGGTATCTGTACTCTCTAACTCTCTAATGGTATCCTCAATAGACCCATCAGTAACTGGTATGAATGAACCTCTCAATTGCTCAGCTACACCATCAAATAGTGGACCTGCCCTAACAACAACACCCAACTTACCCACATCCACCACCCTAGGTGCATTGTTTGGCGGCGTAAATATTGCCTCCCCGAGATCCTTACCCACCTTACGTGAATCAACATCAAATGCAGCCACAACCTTAACATCCCTTGGTTCATAGGGCCCAATGTTCTTGAATGCCAATCCTATAGGCTCTTGTTCTATCTCGCAGTACTTAAGTCCTTGTATGAATGCGGATGCTGTGTTACCGACACCTGCTATTGCAACTCTAATGCTTGTTTTCATTGTCACGTAATATTAACAGCTATTAATAAACATTTCCCAAAGACACTAAGCAATCACTTACTCTTTAGCACCGCACCTAACACTGCTAGTATAATGCCAGCAATACCCATAACGAAGACGATTGCCATGGAGAACAATAAGGGTGCTAATGAACTAAAACTAGCGACACTGTAGGTATAATAAACAGTGACTGGTTCGCTATAGTTGTTAACTAGGGATAATGACCCAACACTACTCACAGGCACGTAGGCAACCATATACTGTCCATAAATAAACGCGATCTTTAATCCACCCGGTGCTGTGGTGACAGTCTCCAATGGCTTCTCTAGGGTGTCATTATAGATGATCATTAAGGTTTCACCACTACTTACATTACTTATATGGATGGATGAGTCTGGCGTTAGTGTTGCTTCACTACGTGCTTTCGTAACTAATGAAGTCACACTTTGCGTGAAGCTTGTGCTTAGATAAATTCCTAGGAAGAATATAACCACGGCAAGAACGATTAATACGATCCCCACAATTAGTAATCCCTTCCTCATTATGTAATGAGTTAAGACATGAGCTATTTAAAGAATTCTCACTAACTCAGTTAGGGGTTTATCATGTTCGTGGCTATTGAGGGTATTGATGGGTCTGGTAAATCCACAGTGATTAATAAGTTAATGGTTTTACTTAAGGGACGTGGATTTAAGGTTCATGCGACATCAGAACCAAGTCAATCAATGATTGGTAAGTTAATAAGGGATTGGCTTCTCAAACCTAACTCCGAGGTTGCTCATCCTTCGGTGTTTGCACTTCTCTTTGTTGCTGATAGGGTTCAGCATTATTACAGTGAGGTCAAGCCCTTGTTGGACAAGGGTTATGTAGTCATTAGTGAGAGGTATATGGAGTCGACATTAGCCTATCAGGGAGCAATGGGGTTACCTATTGATTGGTTGGTGGAGCTTCATAGGTTTGTGCCTAAGCCTGATTTGACTATTGTTTTGGATGTGCCAATTGATGTGGCAGTGGCTAGGTTGAGGAGTAGGCATGAGTTGGAGGTTTTTGAGGTGGATAGGGAATTCTTGGGTAGGGTTAGGGATTTCCTTTTAGGTAGGGTTCGTGAAAATGGTTATCCCATAATTGATGCTAGTAGGGATGTGGATTCCGTGGTTCATGATATTCTTGAATTAGTAGTTAGGCACAGGGAGAGGTTGTTTAAATAGGCGTATTGCTGATTACTTCTTAATTATGTCTGTTAGGATGATTGACATAACGACGAAGGAGTCACTCTACAGGGAGGCAATTGCCACAGGTTTCCTGAGGGTTGATGAGGAAACTATGGAGGAATTAATGAAAGTAGGAGCCAGCGGTCTTGGTAATGCCGCCGTTGTGGCTAAGATCACGGCTATAAATGCGACAAAAACTGCCTGGAAATACATACCCCTCCTACATCCAATACCAATATCGTACATAGAGACTAGGGTGCGTTATGAGAAGGATGGCATTAGAATGGCTGTCCTCGCAAGGACCAAGGCACAGACTGGGGTTGAGATGGACGTTCTCTTCGGCCTATTCACAGGATTACTGGCTGCTTGGAATACAATTAAGGGTTGTAGTAAAACGTGTACCCCTGAGTGGGTTACTAACTTTAAGGGTGTTAAAGTGCAGAGTTGTGGTTCAAGCCGTGTCGATGGCATATTTGACATAAGAGTTATTAGTAAGGTGAAGTCGATGGATGGAGTTAGCCCAGGCATTGAGGGCTTTGATGACAATACTGGTGGCGCTCCCGTGGTTACTATGTTTGATGTTACAACGGAACCCACGTATTACGGGGAGGCAACAGCTAAAGGCTTCATAAGACTTAGGGAGGAGACTATAGAGTTGATTAGGCAGGGTAAGGTAGAGAAGGGTGATGTTATTACTGTGGCTAAGACAGCAGCCATATTGGCAACAAAGACAACTTGGGAGGTGCTTCCCTTGGTTCACCTGAATTATATAACGTATGTTAATGCTGAGGCTAATGTGCTTGAGGATGGGGTTGAGGTTACCGTGGATACTAGGAATGTCTCAAACACAGGCTCTGCGATGGAGGCTGTTTTTGCCGTGGGCTCTGCATTACTGACCGTATGGGATATGACTAAGAAGTACGAAAAGGACGAACATGGCCAATACCCAATCACAACTATTAAGGAGATTAGGGTGTTAAAGGCCTTAAAGACACCTGCTGTTTAAGCTACGTATATACCTCCTTTATCACCTTCTCCACCTCTTCAATATCCTTAACAGTATCAACAGACTTCCAATAAACATCCCTAAAAATCACACCCTTAATCCTCCTATTACTTGCTAACTCGGGAAACACTGTAACTTCAATATCTCCCTTGTTAGGTAAGTAATTAATAATGTCCTTCTTAAAGGCATAGACACCGGCATTAATTAAGTAATCTAGAACAGGCTTCTCCCTGAATTCCGCTATGAATCCATCATTACTTACATGAACAATCCCGTATGGGCTCCTCATCGGGACTAGGGCTATTGTGGCCGCCACATCATCGCTCAACCCCTCTATTAAGGGCCTTATTGATAAGTTAGTTATTACATCGCCATTGAGAATCACAAACACATCATCCTCAAGAAACTTCGCAGCGTTCTTAATAGCCCCAGCGGTACCGAGAGGCTCCTCCTCAACACTATAGAACAGCCTAACGCCGAATTTAGAGCCATCACCCATAACCTCAAACACCTTAGTTCTAAGGTAACCCACAGCAAGCACAATATCGCTCACACCCTGCTTAGCAAGCCACTCAATCTGCCATTGAAGTATTGGCTTACCGCCAACCTCAATAAGAGGCTTCGGCCTATCCAACGTTAATGGAGCAAGGCGTTTACCAAAGCCACCGGCGAGTATTAATGCCTTAACCATCACTTTATCTACCCCTTTAAGGGCAATTAAGCTTTAACTATCGATGCTCCGTTTGCTGAGTTTCCATAAACCTAAATTAATAAAAAATAACTAAAACTCCACATAATCAATATGTCAGCAACAAGGCCAATGATCGAGGCGAGGGTTTATCACTTAATGGCTAGTCCTGGCGATATAGCACCATACGTACTAACGCCCGGTGATCCGGATAGAGTTCCAAGGATAGCTAAGTATTGGGATGAAGCAAGGCAAGTAGCTGTGCATAGGGAGTACGTAACATACACGGGTATGTACAAAGGAGCACCGATATCTGCGGTCTCCACAGGAATTGGCGGTCCAGCAGCTGCTATAGCAATCGAGGAATTATTAACTCTTGGCGCCAATACATTCATCAGAGTAGGTACTACCGGCGCGATTCAGGAATGGGTAAGAGTTGGTGATTTAGTAATAAATACAGGTGCCGTTAGGTTAGACGGCGCTAGTAATGCCTACGCCATGCCTGAATATCCAGCCATAGCTAGCTACGACGTTGTCTTAGCCCTAATAACAGCCGCTGAGGAACTCGGCGTTAAGTACCATGTGGGTTTAGCAGCATCCACCGCAGACTTCTATGTTGGACAAGGAAGGCCCGGCTTTAACAATTACTCGCCACCCTGGTCTAAAGACTTAATTAATACCTTATCCTCGATGAATGTGCTTAACTTTGAGATGGAGGCTGCGGCAATATACACGATAGCTAATGTCCACGGCGTGAGGGCTGGAGGCGTGATGGCGGTCATAGCAAATAGGAGAACTAATGAGTTTGTGCCAGATGCGGGTGTTGAGGATGCAATTAAGGTTGCTAATGAGGCGGTTAAGATACTTCACGAATGGGATTCAATAAGGAGCAAGCTTGGCGTTAAGTATCTAACGATGAATGTGATAAAGCAATGGATGGTGAAGTAACTACATGATTAAGTCCTTTCCCTAATTAATGATGTATAAACACCCACCAGGCTTAATACTGCTGAAACTAGGAGTATTAACCTTAAGCCATTAATGAAATATACATGATAAATACTAGATGTGTTAGTAATAGCCCCCATAAATATACCCAATAACTCGCTCCTTGGTAAACTCTCCATAAGTAATGCACTTGCCACAGCAATACTAAGCAATTGCCCTGTGAACCTCATGGTGCCCAGAGTACCCGAGGCAACACCATACTTATCAGGAGGTGCTGAGCTCATGACAGAGTTTGTGTTTGGCGCTGAGAAGAAACCAAAACCAATACCTACGAGGACAAGCCCAAGGGCTATGTTTAATAAATGTTCTAAGCTAGTGACGTAGAGGTAGAGGAATGCCGCGCCTATTATGCCCATGCCAAATGCGGCTACAAATCTTGGTTCAAAACGATCTGAGAGCCAACCTGATACTGGAGATAGAATGACCATGAATATGGGCTCAGCAATAAGTACGATTCCCGCAATTAGAGGACTAACGTGAAGAATTGACTGGAGGTATATGGAAAATACGAACATTATTGAGAAAGTACTTATATAGTTCAAAAGTGCTGTTACGTTACCACCCACAAAGGACTTATTCTTAAAGAGCGATGGTGGTAATAAGGGGTTTCTAGACCGTATTTCATAAATAGCGAAGCTGATTAAGAAGAGTATTGAGATTATTAATAATACGTATGAGAGATAACTAGGTAATACTAGGTACATTGTTAGGTAGATTGACAATGTAGTTAAACCAACTAGGTATAGTATTGAATCTATGAAACTTACTTTTGCTGATATACGTGTATGCTCTAGATTCCTCATGGAGATAAATGAAATTACTAGACCTATGAATGCCATAAGAATTGTAATAAGAAACACAGCCCTCCAGCCGAGAAACTCCACTATAACACCGCCTAGGAACGGTGCAGAGGTCAGGCCCAGATAGACAGACATTGCATTAATACCAAGTGCAGATCCCCTCTCACCAACTGGGAAGACCTGGCTTACGATTGCTGTTGATAATGGTGAGAGTATTGAGGAACCAAAGCCCATGGCTATGGAGAAAGCTATTAGAGAATATATGTTCCAGGAAAGAATGGCTAAAATGCCGAATACAACAAATATTACGAAGCCAACCCTAAAGAACCAAACTCTACCATAAATATCAGATAACCTACTAAGCAGAAGCATTATAGAAGCCAATGGTATTAAATAACCCAATGGAGCCCACACTACCTCGGTGAGACTTGCCGAGAAGACCTTACCAATGATTGGCGATATGAACGATATCACAGCTGAGGTAAAGGGAGTCAGAAATGCTGCTATTGACGTAGTTGTTATCACGAGAGCCTTCTCCCGAGTCCACTTAACCATACATTGCACCATCACTTAAGCCTTGCAAATAAGTCTTGCCATACCTAAGACTTATTATCACGTGAGTACCTCATCTTCACGAAGGACACGTTGACCACAGGCCTCATCCTAGGTTTACCGTCCTCCTTAGTAACGACATAGAGAACCTGCACGAACCTCTCATCAATTGGTATAACCATTATACCATCAGGACTTAACTGCTCAAGCAACTTAGGCGGTATCTCAGGGGCTGCCGCAGTGACTAATATCCTATCGAAGGGTGAATACCTAGGTAACCCTCTAGATCCATCACCAATGAATACGTGAACAACATCTAAGTAATTAAACTTAGCTAGATTTTGAGCGGCATACAAGGCAAGTCCTGGGTAATACTCAACTGTGTATATTGACCCCTGCCTCTCCATGGCCTCCGCACACACAGCTGCATGGTAACCAGTGCCCGTCCCAACCTCAAGCAACCGAAGACCTGGCCTCAATTCTAGTAATTCACACATCATAGCCACCATATGAGGCGCACTTATGGTCTGCTCATACATTATTTGTAATGGCGTATCTTCGTAGGCATAAAGCCTTAAGTAACCCGGTAGAAACTCCTCCCGTGGTACCCTCAACATTGCCATCTCAACTCTTTCACTCTTAATGATACCCTCATCCTTAAGACCACTCACTAATCTTCTCCTGGCTGATTCGAAATCAATCATTAATACCTACACAACCATTACAGTATAAGAATTATTTAATCATTTACCCAAGGATTTCCCTACCACCAACATCTAAATCCCTAGACATTACAATACTAAACCTCTTAAACCTAAGCCTTAGTCTAACACCCTCTAAAACATCTAGGGAGAAAGAATCATCAACAGCGCCATTCAAAGGCTCGACCGTAAGCGTTAAAGCCCAACCGTTATACGACTCAAGCATGTCACGTTCAATATAGAAGGGCACACCATAAACCCTAGCAACCTCAACATAATCATTACCCACGAAGAAATCACTAGCCCTATAGATCTCAGGCTCTGTTGGTGAACAGCATCCGTGACCAAGAATTATTATTATCTCACCATACCTCTTCTTCAAGACCTTCAATAATTCTTTAACATCATCGCCATACTCAATACTTACATTCGGCACATTTAAGTTGCTATACAAAATCCCTAAAAAGTTCATCTATAATAATTACCCATTATCTATGAATCATTATTTCAAAAATAATAAATGGCTCCTAGTAAACTTTCATTATTATTTAAAAACATAGCTTATTAATAAGCATCGTAATGCATCAATAAGCTTCATCTTACTGCTCAATGCATTCATATACGGTGAATGTATACCTTACGAGATTGAATACCCTCCTTCTATGAAGGGCTTAACCTTAAATATGCATTTCCAATGCATTATTTGCCATAGGATATACTAATTATCATTAACTATGATATTCTAACATTAATGAGAATTCTACTTTAATTCAATGTTTATAATATGTGAATATATTGTTTTACCTATATTAATTTAGGAACCATTAGGTTAATATTATTGATTGCTAAAATCACAATTAACAATATTCTCTCCAGATGAGGTATAGTAATTAAATAAAGTGTCCGCTGGGTTTTTTGAAACTATTATCATGATTTCCTTACTCTCATTATCCATAGTTATTAGGAAATGAATTAGCACATCATCCAAATCCCTATATACCTTAGCGCTTACTTTCCCGTGTTGTGCTGAAGGAACGTTACCTAAGACATAATTCATTAATGGCTTTATACCATCACAACCTCCACCTGCCATAATCAGGACTTGGTTTGGGTTTAGATCATCAGCGCGCCTATAATTATTATCTTGATAGATCCAAACTAATGACATTAAACAGCAATTTACATGCCTACTTTAATTGCTTTACTATTACCGAGCGTTAATCATGTATTTAATAGCTGCATTAATCATTAACCTCCTATTGGCAATGCTCTGAGACTTCTCGATTATGGAGTTCCGCCGAGGCCACTTTAGAAATATTATGTAATCCAACTCTGAAGGCACAATTGCGAAGCCTGCGTCCCTTACGTAGGGCTTATTCACAATCTTGTTGAAGGTCTCTACGTGAACCTCATAATACGAGTACCTATGCACTAACACTGCGTAGTCAATGCCGTCTATTAGGTAATGCTCCACTGCTGATATACCCCTATGCACAGTCTTGCTTGGGTCTATTATCTTATGGGCTATGGGCGATCCCTCCTCGGTTACTACAAGTACATCTACAGTGCTTCTGAAGAGTATTGGATTTATGAAGCCGAGGGATTTGATGTTTAAATCGATGTGCACGATCTTACCGCCTAGGTAATGGCCAAGGCTTTTAATGGCGTGTGCAAGGAGTCTCGGTATGTCATCAATGGGTTCCTCAATTAATTCCTTTGATGGGGGTACTTTCATGACCATGGGACTTGGGTATATGCCATCATCAAGCGAGGGTTCTTCGTTAGGGCATATGGGGCTTAAATCCGTGATATCAGGCCACTGCATCATGAAGGGCACATTCACATACCCATTACTACTCATATTAGCGATACCATTATTTAGTAATTCATGGATTATTGAATCAACCTCTGAGGACCAATCAGTTAGGGTTATCGTACCCATTGGATCAACAAATGCCTTAACACCCTCAATGAAGCCTAGCCGAACCCAACGGCAAAGTACTGCCTTGGTGCTCTCGTTTAATGTCGATATTTTATTAATGATTTTGAGAATGGAGACCTCATTATCGTATTGAGTACTTAATTTATGAGTCTCCTTTATCAATTTACCTACTTTGTCAAACGACATATCGAACCGTGAAGCACTGAAGAGCTAATAAACCTTTCCCTAAATATTATGTGAAGTGATGAGGGCTAACTGGATGATTAGATGATTAATTATGAGCCAACTGAACAGGCGTAATTATTTTAATGCACAGAATCCTAATAAATAGGATATAAATCCTATCTTGTGCTCCTCACTAAGGAACTTAATGGTGTGCCTAGGAGGATTGTTAGTCTAAATCCATCAATATCTGAGTACATATACGTGCTGGGTGCAGGCAATAGGATCGTGGGTACTGATACTTGGTCCTATAGACCAAAGGAGGCTATGAAGACTATAAAGATTGGTAGTTTCACGAAGGCTGACGCAGACGTCATAAGGAGGTTAGAACCGGACCTAATAATATTAGCATATCCAGTTCAGAAGCATTTAGTGGATTTATTGAAGGACATAGCTCCGGTCCTAGCCATACCAATGCCAGTGAATCTAAGTGCCGTAGTCTCTGCCTTCGAGATGGTGGGTAACCTGTTAGACATGGATGAGGAGGCCTCGAGAGTAATTGGTACCTACATGGACCTACTTAGGGAGTCTGTGGATATTGAGGGAGTGCTTGCAGTTCTTTCTCTAGGTGATTATGAGGTGCCTTGTGAATCGTCTTTTATGGCATCAGTACTTAATAGGGTTGGTCTTAGGTATGTTAGGGGTTTGAAGTGTATTGGAATTATAACGGATAGGGATGGTGTGAGGAGAATCATTGATAAGTTTAATCCGCACCTAGTGATTTATGAGAGTAAAATCAAGACCTATAGACCGCAGGAATTCAATGTGGTGGGTAAAACAGTGATATATACGCCCAACGATACACTAGCTCACTATGGGCCTAGCCTACCCCTCGATATAAATCTGCTCATAAGAACCATAAGGAATGGAGAGAAGTTCGTAAATGATACGTCAAGTATAATAAGGCCTAGTCTCGCGGATCCTTGGTATAAACCCTATATTAAGTGAGTTGTTGCTTCTTACCTTGGATGCTTTGGTCTAACGTAGTTCTTCCAAGCCTCGCTGGCTACTTTTTTGCCAAGTTTAGTTAAGTCGTAGTAGACCCCCCTACCTCTTCTCTCGGGATTTCTCTGCTTAACCTTTAGCCATGGCTTTACAGAGCTCGTAACCCTACCCTTTAATGAACCCTTAAACTCTTGCAATAGACCGAGCTCAACCAAGTGCTTTACAGCCTTTTCTACTTCATTCTCAGGAACCGTAGGCCTCCAACCAGCTGCTCCAAGTAATCGTCTTGCAAGTAACCATGGTGTGTCTGGACCGTAATGGTAAATGTGTGCTAATATCTTTATTTCGAGTTCACTTAATTGATTAATTATTGATGAGACATCGCCGCTATTCATTTCGTTTAATTTGAGGCCTATTAAATTCTTTAAATTTTTCGCAGTTTCTAGTTCATTTTTCTGTTTATTCTTTAAATTTTTTCCAAGTTCCCTTAATAACCCACACAGGTTCTTCTTCGTGGAATGGTTCCATACCCTCAAATTTCATTTCTGTGAGTAATTTCTCATTAACGGTAACTCCAAGGCCTGGCTTATTGGGCACCTTATAATAGCCATCCTCTAGCCTAAAGGCGTCATTCACAATATCCCTCTTCCACTGAGGCCAGAATTCATAGAAACTCTCTTGAATGAGTAAGTTATATGTGGATGCATCGAATTGGAGTGTTGCCGCATGTTGAATGGGACCGAAGGCATTGTGTGGAGCAAGCTCCACGCCAAAGGCTTCGGTTAGGGTTCTGATCCTAGTCATACCCGTGAATCCCAAGGCATTTGTTATGTCGGGTTGTAGCACATCCACAAGCCCTTTATCCAATAATTGAAGCGCCTCCTCAACACTAATAATCCTCTCACCAACCGCAATCCTAACCCCAGGGACTGCCATTTTTATCTTAGCTAATCCCTCGAAGTTTAGGTCCGGATGGACTGGTTCCTCAATGAATAATGGGTCAAATTGCTCCATGGCCTTAACCATCCTAATGGCTGTATTCACGTTAAACCTACCATGCGTCTCCACTAAGATATCTACATCCTTACCCACAGCCTCCCTAACAGCCCTAACCCTCTCCACAGCCTCTTCAAGTCCCTCCTCATCCATTTGATCAAAGTATGGGCCAAATGGATCAAACTTCAAGGCCTTAAACCCCATACTCACCACCTCCTTAGCCCTCTTGGCAAAGTCATCTGGTGTTACGCAATCGCTATACCAACCGTTGGCGTATGCCTTAACCTTATCATTGACAAGTCCACCCACTAATTGATGAATCGGCACACCTAAGTACTTACCAAGTAGGTCATGCAATGCTATGTCTACGGCACTATACGCCGTGGCAGACTCGAAGGATCTACTTATGTAAAAATCATGCTTATACCACTCCCTGTATAACCACTCAATCCTGAAAGGATCCTTACCAATAACAAGCCTCCTAACCTCCTCAATAGCCCTAATTACAGGGTTAACCCTCAATGTTGGTACGGCCTCCCCATAACCAACCTGCCCATCATTCGTTATAATTCTAACAATTATGGAGACCGAAGCCCAAGGCGATGCCTTAGCCGTAGCCAAATCACTAACTGGATAAATCTCAACATCCCTTATTACCGGCACACGTAATGACCATTTGAATGATTTATAAGTTTATGCACCAAGGAGTTACGTTTAAATATGGCGATGAAGAAGAAAGTTGTTGATGAATAGGGTACAAGTAATCGTGCTAGTATTATTAACATTATCTTCTCTCATGGTTGCTCTGGACAGCACAATAGTTGTACTGGCACTACCTGTAATGCTAACGGCACTCCACACAGACCTAGCAACACTCATTTGGGTGATATTGATTTACATACTCTCAGTAACAATATTCTCAACACAGTTAGGTAAGCTTGGCGATATTAGGGGTAGGGCTAAGATTTTCAATATTGGGATGATACTATTTGGCGTAGGGAGTGCCTTGTGTGGCTTGTCTATGAATGCCATCGAATTAATAGGCTTTAGGGTGATTCAAGCCCTCGGTGGTTCATTAATGACGAGCAATACCATGGCAATAGCCAGCGATTATTTCCAACCAACTGAGAGAGGCTTCGTGTTTGGCACAACATCTATGGGTTGGAACCTGGGTGCCGTGGCTGGTATATTGGCTGGTGGTGTTATAACCACGTTAATCGGTTGGAGGTGGATATTCTATGTAAATGTGCCAATAGCCATATTCGGCTTCATAATGGGCTTAATCTATCTTAGGGATAGGGGTGTTAGGGTTAAGCAGGGCTTTGACGTGCTTGGTGCAATCACCCTAGGCCTATCCCTAGGTCTCTACTCCATGGCTGGTATAATATATGCTGGAGTTGGATATGAAACTACCGTAGGCTTAATGCTACTGATAGGCACAGTATTACTCGCGGCCTTCCTATACATCGAGTCAAGGACCAAGTACCCATTGATTAGTCTTAGACTCTTCAAAATTAGAATGTTCACATTATCAAGCTTATCCTTCTTTTTTCAGTACATGGCGAATTATGCAATACTATTCCTACTAATTATGTATTTACAAGGGGTTAGAGGATTGAACCCCTTCGAGGCATCCTTATGGTTGGTTCCAGGATATCTCCTAGGTTCATTATCGGCCACTCTAGGTGGTAGGTTGGCGGATAGGCTTGATGCTAGGATCGTCGCTTCAATAGGCTTAATGATGCAGGCAATAGCCTACGTATTATACGACACACTACTAACATTAACAACACCACTGTACTATATAGTAATAATAGCATCGATAAGCGGTGTTGGGGCTGCCATGTTCTTTGCCGCCAATGGTAAAATGGTTATGTTTGAGGTTCCCGGTAATATGTACGGCATTGCCTCAGGGACTAATAGAACCATTGGTAATATAGGTATGCTACTTAGCTTCATAATAGCCATAGTAGTATCCTCAGCCGCCATACCTAGGAATATAGCATTTCAAATATTCGTTGGAACCTCAGTACTAACAGCAAACTTAATGGCACCCTTCATAAACAGCCTACACATGGCCTTCAGAACATCATTAGCCCTAATAGCAGTGGCCATAGTAACATCGTGGAGCAGAGTGAGAGTACCCATGACACAACAGAGGAGGAATATCATAAGTGATAATTAACAATACCGCATCTACTCAAATGAGGACCTCAATTAATGTTTATCCTTCAATATGGTAATGAGTTACCCATCTGCTTAATGGTGTTATTAATTATTGGAACGAGGATCACTATGGAGCCCCGGCCGGGATTCGAACCCGGGACCTCCCGCTTACGAGGCGTACACGGGGCGTTTGCCCCTGGGCGCTCCGACCAGGCTGAGCTACCGGGGCGTAGCACCAATGGCAACCTAAGTTTTAAGGTTTTGTTGGTGCCTTATTCGATCGTTATTTCACCAGGTACTTCGACACCGCACTTTGCAGTATCTAATTTTGTATGTATTAAGCAAATGAGTTGCCTCATTGTCAACGGCCCTAATGCGTCTAGTTTTTCAATCTCATACTGCCCCAACCCATATTCCTGAGCCACCTCCATCAGATCTTTCTCACCCACATAATCTGGTAAGGTTAGGGCACTTAGTCTCATTATGTCAAATAATGGTGTATCTACCTTAGATATCAAGTTCACGATATCAGGCAATAAGGTTATTACCATAGTTATTGAATTTAGGGTTTGCATGTTATTTCTAAAGGCATGCACTGCATTTATGAATTCCACGGACCTAGGATCATCTTGACTTAGTAATCCCTCATCAACACCTATTATTAAGGGCTTAACACCTAGGAGATTAACTGCATCATTCAATAGCCTAAGAGTTCCTAAGGGTCTCAACTTTGCACCCTCCACAACTTCCTCTGGGCTTGCCTTGGCAAACGCCCTCATTAGCCCCTTAACACCCATTCTCTTTAGCCTTTCCTGTATATCTCTGATAAGGTCCATGTTATCTATGAGCGCCGTTGATACTATTGCCGACAAATCTCTACCGCTTACTCCAGTCACGTCTGTATACATAAATATATCATTACTCCAGTCTCTAAGGCTTAGAAGTATTGTTGTCTTACCGGTGCCTGCTCTGCCAATTATTGATATTAATTGATAACCATCCTTAATCATACCTAACAACTTCTCTCTAATACTCCTCCACGAGGGACCTAGAAGCTTAACACTAGATCCCCTATTGGGCACCAACGCCCTCTGCATTACTCACCACCTTTATCAACCCATAATACGTAGACCCCATCTTTAATCTACGCGTACCCCCATAGGCAAATACAAACCTCGCCCTATAGAACTTAATAACCCTCACCAGCAAGTCCTCAGTCTCCCTAGTAGATATGCCAAGCCTACTCTCGATATACTTAATTAGGTCACCAACATCTGCATAGCCTGTTAATGGATTTGCCAACTTCTTAATTCCCTCTATTACGACAGCCAAAGGATCCACGTCCTCTCTCGGAATTAATAAGTTATTCATTGCAGTTATTAACTCCCTATCCGTTAAAATAACACTCCTTCCAGAACCGCTTCTCAGAATCTCCGCCTTATTAATCTTAACGAGATAGTTGACAACTCCCTCAGGGTCCTTAATCCATCTGCCCAAGGTGCTCACATAAGCAGTGTAGGCAACTCTAATACCATTCATATCCTCCCTACCAAGCACAGTACCAATCAAATAAGCCACACTAACACTATCCACAGTTTAAGCACGGTTCATTAGTAATTAGGCTTGCTTCTTATAATAAGAGGTAATTATATGTGTAATACATGTAACTACTTAATGAGTCCGTTAGACCTTAGAAAGTCAAACACAAGCCTCACAAACTCCTCAGGCTTATCCAAATACGCTGGATGGCTTGCTCCATTAATTATCTCAACTCTAAATCCAGCCCTCCTCGCTGCCTCTATATTCTCCTTACCGGAAACTCTATCGTTACTACCCCATATGCCCATTACAGGAACCTTAATCCTACTCAACTCTATTTCTGTTGCTCCCACAGGCCCCACCACTATACCCGCTGAGGCCGAGTATTGTAAAGCTAAGTACCTAAGTACAGTTTCTCCGCCCAAGCTTGCCCCAACAAGTATTGGATTAGTTATGTTTAGGGTCTTTATGACATCATGTAGGTGGTTTGCGTAATCATTAGGTTCACTAGGCGTAAAGTGGTCGCTCTTCGATCTAGGCCCGTAAGGCATGTCTATGGCGTATATCGTGAGGCTTGTTAGTCTATCACCGCAACAATCTAACCAATCATTAGCGTTGTAATTTAAGCCATGGACCATTACTATGGGCTTACCATTGCCTTGAACTAAATATCGAACACGCTTATTATTAATTCTAATCCAGTCTTCTCTCATACCGTGGGTATTACTAGTCGCTCTTTTTATGTATTTTAAAGTCAATTCTATGAATTATCCTCATTTTTTCATTAATCAGAGGGTTTTTAAGTAGGTCTAGAGAATGTTTTGACTTGCATGAAGTTCTGTCCTCGATGCGGGGGTTTAATGGTGCCTGTGAAGAGGGAGGGGAAGGTTTACCTTAGGTGTCAGAGGTGTGGTTATGAGGAAGAACTTAAGAGTGGTGATGCTAAGACGTATGTAGATAAGAAGAGTATTGAGAAAAAGGGGACTGTTATTGTGGAAAGTTATGAGGAGAAGGAACCTACTGAGGAGGAGAAGGAACTTAAGGAGGATTATGTGAAGCAGCTTCTCGATAACCTATACGAGACGGAGAGCGAGCAGGAAGAAGATTAAAGAAGAGTACTGTGCATTAATTTGCGCGATAATGCCGTATAAAGTAATTGATTTATTCGCAGGAGCTGGAGGATTTAGTAGAGGATTTTTAGATGCAGGATTCGACATAGCACTAGGTGGTGAGGTGGATAATGATGCAGCAAGGACTTATAGTTATAACTTCCCAAGTGCTGTGGTGTTGAGAGATGATGTTAGAAATGTGAGTGGTTATGATGTGATTAAGTACATTGGTGGTAGGCCTGATGTTGTGATTGGTGGTAGCCCTTGTGAGGCTTTTACTGAGGTGAATCCGAGGAGGGCTAGGAATCCGTTGGATAGATTGTACGTGGATGAGCTTGGTAAGTTGACTCTGGAGTTCATTAGGTTGGTTGGTGAGTTGAGGCCTAGGGTTTTTGTTCTTGAGAATGTGGTTCATATAATGGATGGGCCGCTGATGGATGCACTGGTTAGTGAGTTTTCTAGGGTTGGTTATGAGAGGATATACTTTAATGTATTGCATGCTGAGGATTACGGGACGCCGAGTATTAGACGTAGGGTCTTCATTAGTAATGTACCAATTAAGCCGGAGAGAGTTGGTGGGTTATTGACTGTGTGGGACGCGATTGGTAATTTACCAAGCCCTGGTGACCCTTCAATACCAAACCATGAGTATGTGACGATTAGTGAGAGGAAGGCTCAAGGTATTATTAAGCTTGGTTGGGATGATGCTCTCTATAGATTTAGGGGTGCCTCTGGTTCGTTTAGAAACTTCGTGAGACTTAATCCTTGGAAGCCAGCACCTACAGTGATGGGTAGTGTTCGTTTTGTTCATCCATTTGAGGATAGAGTGCTAACGGTTAGAGAACAAGCCAGACTTATGGGTTTTCCGGATAATCATATATTCTTTGGTCCAAAGGATTCTCAATTTAATCAGATTGGTGAGGCTGTGCCACCGCCGCTTGCCCGTGCAATTGCAAGGTTTGTCATTAAGTACTTAGATAATGGTGTTGTTTAATTCTTGTCCATTAAATAATACTTATTAGACAATAATTACATTGGTTAAATCATTAAAATAAATATGGAGGCAAAGTATTAATATGTGCATGTTTATTAATATTTGATGAAGACTACTGTATCAATAATAAAGGCAGACATAGGTGGGCTGCCAGGACATGCTTGGGTGCACCCAAGGATCCTTGAATTCGCTAGTAATAGACTTAAGGAGGAACAAAAGAATGGTTTGATTATTGATTACTTCGTATATAATGTTGGCGATGATATGTCCCTATTAATGACGCACACAAAGGGGGAGAATAATCCAGACATACATGGGTTGGCTTGGTCTATATTTAAGGAGGCCACGGAGAACATAGCTAAGAAGGTTAAGCTCTATGGTGCTGGCCAGGATTTGCTTAAGGATACGTTTAGTGGTAATATAAGGGGTATGGGTCCCCAGGTGGCTGAGGTGGAGTTTGAGGAGAGGCCCAGTGAACCCCTAATTGTCTTTGCGGCTGATAAGACTGAACCAGGTGCCTTTAATTTACCATTTTACAAGATATTCGCTGACCCATTCACCACGGCTGGCTTAGTAATAGATCCTGCGATGAATCAAGGATTTAGATTCGAAATCCTGGATGTTTATGAAGGTAAGGTTTACCTACTCGATGCTCCTGAGAATAGCTACGACATACTCGGCTTAATAGGCACACCAGGCAGGTACATAATAAGGAGGATATACAGGAAATCAGACCTAATACAAGCCTCAGTAACTAGTGTTGAGAGGCTCAACTTAATCGCTGGACATTATGTTGGTAAGGATGACCCAGTTGCAATAGTGAGGGCCCAGCACGGGTTACCTGCCGTTGGTGAAGTCCTAGAGGCTTTTGCATATCCACACCTTGTTGAGGGTTGGATGAGAGGCAGTCATGTTGGTCCGTTGATGCCCGCTAAAATGGTAAGCATTGATCAGGATAGGAGGTTGGCGATGGGTCCCAAGATGACTAGGTTTGATGGTCCACCTAAGGTAATAGCTCTAGGCTTCCAATTACATGATGGGTATCTTGAGGGCCCTGTAGATTTATTTGACGACCCTGCTTTTGACTATAGTAGGCAGTTGGCTGCTCAGATAACGGATTACATAAGGAGGATGGGTCCTGTAATGCCTCATAGGCTGCCGCCTGAGGAGATGGAGTACACAACTTTACCGCAAGTACTCTCAAAGCTTAAGCCCATACCGGTTGATGAGTATGAGAAGAATAGACTTCAATATGTACAGCTCTTAACATCAACAGAGAGTCAAGCTGGTCAAGCAACTGCTGAGTCAAGTCATGATTAGGTATAATTATTTAAAAACTAAATCAATAAATCATATTGTTTCGTAGCTCTATGTTAGGTTTATCTTAATAACTCTCAATGCATTTTCATAGGCGATCTTCTTAATGTCATCTTCGCTAAATCCTCTCTTAATTAGTTCCTCGAGGAGCTTTGGTACCTTTGTTATGTTCTCGAGGTATTCTGGTGTGTGTTCTATTCCTAGGTAATCTGTACCTATGGCTATTACGTCTGGCCCAAAGGTTTGGTGTATATGTACTATGTGGTTTATTAGAGATTCTAGGTTGGGCTTCAGTCCTATTGTTGATGGTATCATTGTTATGCCAATAACACCACCATTCCTCTTAAGGAGCTCCAAAACGTCATCATCCACATTCCTCTTGTGTTGATGAATAAAGGCCGAGTTGGCGTGGCTGATAATGATAGGTTTCTTGGAAATAGTAAGTGCATCGATCATTGTCCTTTTACTCGCATGTGCTAAGTCAATGATAACACCAAGTTTATTTGCAAGTCTAATTAGTTCTTCGCCGTCGCTAGTTAAGCCGTAGTCTTTCTTAGTGAAGCAGGAAGCACCATACCTATTATCAAAATTCCAGGTAATACCCAATGCTCTAACGCCTAGTCTGTGAAATATCTCAAGGTCATAAATATCTTCGAGCGCTTCCGAACCCTCAAAGGCCATGAATAACCCAACCCTACCTCCATTATTTATCACCTCCTCGGCTTTTTCCTTAGTCTCCACTATTGACAAATTATCACTAAACCTTTTGGTTAAACTATAATACACCTTAATCATCTCTATTGCCATGGACTTAACCATGATTGGTGCATACGCCTTCTCAAGGCTTGTCCCATAACCACTGGCTAAGTAATTCGAAACCGATGGGTTGTATGTGGGGTGTATTGGGAATATTGAGGCAAAGACCAACCTAACCCCAGCCTTTAGTAGCTTGGGTATGTCGGATTGCCTATTGGGTGCATCAATATTGAAGTCAGGACCACCCTCAAACATTAGGTGAAAGGCTATGTCCTCGTGTAGGTCTATTATTGGCATCACGCGTATAATTACTTCTATCTCCTCACTTAAATTTGATGGATATCTTATACTCCTCTAAGTGGTCCTTAGCTCTCTCCCTCCTTTCTTTATGTTCCTTCATGAAGTTACTAATTCTCTCAAAGAGCATGACTTTACACTCACCACAGAGTAACTTACCTGCCTTACAATCCTCGTAAATTCTCCTCACGCTTTCATCGTTCTCCTGAAATAGTAGGTGATACTTGTAAACAACGCATTTATCAGGATCGCCACCATACTTACGCTGCATCTCAACTGTTGGTTGACCCCCAGTTAATGCATTCATTATCTTTCTCCTAACTGTCCTCTCATCATCAATTAAATAAATCGCGGAGTCGGGATTTGAGGCGCTCATTTTATCCTCTCCTGTGAGTCCTGGCATGAACTTACTATATATCGTGGCAGGCTTTGGATATCCTAGATCATCAGCCGCATCCCTGGCTAGTCTGAAGTATGGGTCTTGGTCTATAGCTGTTGGTATTAACACAGGAACTTGCTCGCTATAGAGCTCTGTGGGTAGGAATGCAACGGCCATTTCTAGGGTTGGGAAGAAGGCGGCGCCTACGTTTGTGGAGTCTGTGAATCCGAAGGTGTGTTTTACGGTGGATAGTGTTAGTTTCTTACTAATTTTAACGGCTATTTTGTATAGGTACTTAATGTCATCACTATCAACTATTATGTGGAGCTTGTCTGGTGTGAATCCGAGAGCTATTAGATCGAGTGCGTTTTCGTAAGCGTATTTATTTGTCTCCTCTAGTGTATGGCCCTCCTTGACTAGGAACTTCTCATCATCTGTTAACTCAAAGAAGTAATCAATCCTAAACCTATCCACAAACCACTTTGTGAGTATCCAAGGCACTAAATGCCCTAAGTGTATATCCGCACTGGGTCCTCTGCCGTTATATAACGCCCACCTCGATCCTCTTCTCTGCCTATCGAGTATTACATTTAGGTCCCTATGGGCATAAAAATAGCCCCTTCTTATTAGGTAATGTAGATCCCCAGCAAGTTCTTGGAGAACCTTAAGGTTTTCCTCAGTTATTAATTGAACACCAAATTCACGGGCAAGCCTTAAGTAATCAACACTACCTTTAACCTCCCAAGGCGTTACAACGAATTCATTCGCCAGATAATAATCACCAACAAATGATGATACCTCAGGCATTATAAGCATTATTGCTTTCTTCACTGACATGATGCCTGATCTTAACGGCAACACCCCTATTAACGCTCATAGCTTCTCCTTTGGATAGTACTAGCCTACCGACACCAAGTAATTCTCCATTCTCTGAATAAATAGCAATCTCGTCGCCAGGCACGGCATTTTTAATGTCGATAACGGACTTAGCCATTACGCTCCTACCCTGCTTTACGAAAGGCGCTGCATCTCTACGTACGATCACGACCTTACCTATCAATGGTGCACCATCCATGGTTGGTAATGCATAACCATCACTGGCTCTTATCACGAAAATTAACTTATCATTAAGGTATATTCTTCTCAAACCCCCTGTACTACCAACCTCTATCCTAAGCCTTCCATTCAAGCGATTGAGTATGTCTTGTCCATATATGTATGAAAGTACGCCTCTAATTATGTCGTTAGTTAATTGATCCATAAAACTCAACTAATGCGTAAGCCTCATTAGATTTAAGAGCCTTACTCATGATTAATGAGTTGGTATAAGGACCTCATAAATGAACTAATGCAGTGTAAAGTATGTCCAAGGCTCGTTAAATATAGAGAGGAGGTTAAGCCGCTGCCAAAGTTTAGCGATGAGGAGTACTGGCGTAGACCCGTGCCGCCTTGGGGCGATTTAACGAATGCGAAGATAATGATTGTTGGGTTAGCCCCTGCTGCGCATGGTGGCAATAGGACGGGTAGGATGTTTACGGGCGATAGTAGTGCTCAATTTCTATTTAAGGCTCTATATATGGCTGGACTTGCCAGTAAGCCCTATAGTATTTCTCGTGATGATGGCGTCACTCTTAAGTGTGTATATATCACATCAGTGGTTAAATGTGTGCCGCCTGCTAATAAGCCAACCATGAGTGAAATTAATAATTGCGTGAATAATTGGTTTAGGTTCGAGATTCAGCATGTTAGGCCTAGGTCAATAGTTGCGCTAGGTAGGGTAGCGTTTCTGGGGGTTAGGATGGTCTTGGGTGTTAAGGGTGAGTTTAGGCATGGTAGTTATGTGAATGTTAATGGTATTAGAGTTTTCATGAGTTATCATCCAAGTCCTAGAAATACGAACACTGGTAGATTGAGGGTTGAGGACTTAGTCAGGATATTAATGTTGGCTAAGGAATATGCTGATTGTAATGATTAGGTATTTTTATTAAGCTAGCCAATAAGTTTTTGTAACCACTTATATATCACCATCATCTGAACCTCATTTGTGCCCTCGCCAATCTCCATCAGTTTGGCATCCCTATAGATTCTATCTAATTTACTATATGAAATACCAAAAGCGCCTGTTAGTTGTATTGCCCGTCTTGATATATCTACAGCGGTCATTGCGCCAATCAACTTCGCCATTGATGCATGAGGTACGTAATCCTCAAATTTTTTATCTATCCTTGAGGCTGCCTCGTAGGTCAAGGACCTAATGGCCTCTATTCTTGCTATGATGTCAGCCAACTGGAACTGAATCCATTCCTGGTTTAGAAGGGGCCCTCCAAAGGCATTCCTATTACTTAACCAGTTAAGAGCCTCTACAAGGGCTGCCTCGGAGAGGCCTAGTGATATTGAGGCTATTGCTATCCTACCTAGGTTGAGTGCTTCCATGGCTATTTTGAAGCCGTCATTAACCTTGCCTATTACATCATCATCACTCACATGACAATCATTGAATGTTAATTCTGAGGTGCCCGTGCCTCTAATACCCATTACCACTATTGGGCTGGTCTCAATGCAATTACTCCGTCTGAGTAGGAATGCTGTAATTGCTTTATGCTTATCCTCCTTCCTACCAGTCCTTGCAAATACTATGTATAAATCAGCATATAATCCCTGTGTTATCCACATCTTCTTACCATTGATTACCCATTCTCCGCCAACCCTCTCAGCCCTAGTCTCAATAGCTGCAGCATCACTACCACAACAAGGCTCACTCAACGCATAAGAACCTATTAACTCCCCCTTAGCTAGTTTTGCCGCAAATTCCTCCCTATGCCTATTGCTCCCGTAAGTGTAAATTGCGTGGGTCACTAGGAAGCCTTGAACTTCCGTGGCCACGGCTATAGAACCACTATACCAGGCCAGAGCCTCTAATGTTAACGCTGTACCTAATATATCAGCATTTAGCCCACCGTACTCCTTAGGCATGATGGGAGATAGTATTCCAGAATCACCAAGCTTCTTCATGACATCCCTTGGATAGTAATTCTCTCTATCGATCTTATCTGCCACAGGCTCCACGTACTCCTTGGCCACGTTATCGGCGTACTCTAGGAGCTTGAGGTGCTCCTGGTCTAGCATTGGGTGTTTAACTCTAATTATCATTTATCGTCGCCCCTAAAATTCAAATTCAGGTGCTCCCTTAATTAATGACCTGAAGACGACCATCATTTGCACTTCATTAGTTCCCTCAGCGATCTCCAAAACCTTTGCATCTCTATATGCCATTTCTGAGAAACTCTCCTTGGAGTATCCAAAACCTCCTAGTATTTGTACACCCATCCTTGCTATGTCGACGGCCATCATTGCTGTGTATAGCTTGGCCATGGATGCGTAAAGTACGAAGTTGGGGTCCTTGTTATCATAATGCCAAGCTGCCTTATAGGTAAATGTCCTACCTAACTCAAGCCTTGTAGCCATGTCTGCTATTTGGAATTGAATCCACTCAAAATCTACCAATGGCCTCCCAAAGGCGGTTCTAGTCTTTGCCCAATTTGTAGCCTCATCAAGTACCCCCTGGGATAAACCAACAGCTACTGCCGATATGCCTATCCTTGCTAGGTCTAGGGTGTACATGGCTATTTTGAAGCCGTCATTAACCTTGCCTATTACATCATCATCACTCACATGACAATCATTGAACCTAAGCTCAGCCTCGCCTGCGCCTCTCATTCCCATCATGTTTAATTTACTAATCTCAACGCAATCACTCTTCCTAACGAGGAATGCTGTAATTGCTTTATGTCTATCCTCCTTCTTACCAGTCCTCGCAAAGAGTAGGTACACATCGGCGTAAGCACCTTGGGTTATCCAGATCTTTCTGCCGTTGATTACCCATTCTCCGCCAACCCTCTCAGCCCTAGTCTCAATAGCTGCAGCATCACTACCACAACAAGGCTCACTCAACGCATAAGAAGCCACCAACTCACCACTGGCTATCTTGGGTAGGACCTCCTCCCTATGCTTGTTAGTTCCGTACTTAAGCAAGGCGTACGCTATGTTATCGTTAACGATCTCTGTTATAAATCCAAGAGCTGGGCTATACTTGCTTAATTCCTCAACAACTACAACACTACCTCTAAGGTCGATACCTGGTCCCCCATACTCAGTGGGTACGGATGGTGTTAGGAATCCTTGCTTACCTAGTTCCTGAATTATATCTCTTGGGTAGTAATCCTCGTTATCCATCTTCCTAACGATCGGTACTATGTACCTCTCGGCGAACTCCCTAACACTACCCCTTATGAGCTGATGCTCCTCTGTTAAGAAGGGGTCTGGCATAATTAATTGATTATATTTATGGGTTAATAAGTATTAACAATCATGTCATAATTCTACCTGCTAGTAGGTATATAGTGATTATTAAGACGATTAGGATTATGAATAGGGATAAGTACCAACTTAATACCGTTACAAATAATTCACCATTCACACCAATACTATTAACGATAATGGTTAGGCTATTAATGGCAGACGATTTAATAATTATCCTCTCTATTATGTAGGATATGTATATCAAGAGCATGGATATGGCAAGTGATAGCGCATCCATAGCCCCAATAAGCACTAGATACAAAACTATACTCGCCATTAGCACCACTGAATATATAATTGCAAGTTGGGTGGGTATTGTGAAGCCCATGTACGTTAGTAAAGCAATGTTAATCATGAATAGGTACTTATGGTACGCTGGTTTGTATGATACGAATACCATAGATAATATATTAATAATAATCCCGCTGAGGAATAATGTAGCAAATACATGCTCTGCCAGTGAGAGTTCTAGGAATAACCACAGCACGCTAAC
Organism: Vulcanisaeta sp. AZ3; assembly: GCA_000960865.2. Lineage (GTDB taxonomy): Archaea > Thermoproteota > Thermoprotei > Thermoproteales > Thermocladiaceae > Vulcanisaeta. The sequence continues at coordinate 41,429 of JZWU02000008.1, forward strand.
AGTTATATAAGCCGCGTACGTACCCACCCTCATAAACATCACTGGCCTTCTTTACTAAGACCCAGCAGTAAAGCTTGTTTCTTAGATCCTACAATTGCGTATGCCTTATTTAATTCTGTAGCTGTTGGTTCATCATCTACAACTCCTCTTATGTAAGCTAACGGGTATAATTCATTAGGGTCTATGAACTTCATGAAATGCCTTGGTATGTTTATGGTTACGTTGTTTGGGTTATTACTGAGTACCCTAATTCTAATGTCGCGTTCAAGGTTTGGTATTAATCCTCTCGAGATCGTTCTCTGTTCCACATAGCCCTTACTGATGAGTATTACCTTAACCTCAGGGCAATACTTGGTTACCTCACTAATTATCTGAAGGGCATTATCAATTGGCCTATTGCCATTATTAGGCATTAGCATTCTCGATGAGGAGTTAAGTATTATGGTCGGACATGAGCCATACTCATTTCTCCTAATCATCATTAATTCATTAATCCTAGCCGTAGTGATCCAATGTATTGATGAAGCAGGTCTCTCATAATCATACTCCATGAAATATGTAAAATCACCCAATCTACCCTCCATCGATATGCCATGCTCACCAAAACCCATAGACCCAACGCTCATATCCATACCACGTGGTGCTGGATTTATCACTACATTAATTCCATCACTTAGTAATAATCCTTCTATGGTCATTAATCCCATGGGCTCCCGGATAATCACAACGCCGCCAATAATCCTAACCTCGCCAATCCACCTACCAATCATATCCACGGAACTATAACCACCATTTATTATGACTACGCGCTCCTCAGAGACTACGTGAGGTGGATGTATTAGAATTAACGATGCCATTAACTTTATTGGTATCCTCGAGAAAACACTAACACCTAATGACGCACGAGCACCCCACATAACCTCTACTCTATCCTGATCAAAAGAAATCTGCGAATGGACTAGCACTAGGTTAGCAATTAAGTACCAAGCCATTACGTAGGATGTGAATACCAGGAAAAGCGCAAGACCGAAGTAAACACCAAATGCATTACTCATCAAGAGCCCTGCGTATGTAACGCTAGATATTGCCACGTAAATGATCAATAATTTATCACTTAGCTCTACATGAATCATGATCCATGGAACACCCTCTCCATTAATGGTGTCGGCACTTGCTGTATTAACTGCCTAATAACAACACTAGGATCAACACCAACAGTTATTATCCTATGATTTAATACATACGACGCTAACTGCTTTACATCATCTGGTATTACGTAGTCTCTGCCATTAATTAATGCCCAAGCTCTAACTAACTTACTAAGCGCTTGGGCCGCCCTTGGGCTTGCACCAAGTTTAACATCGCGCATCTTTCTAGTGCCTCTAACTAAGTTAACTATATACCTAATTATGGAGTCGTCGACCTTAACTTCACGTACCATTGATTGCATGTTTATTAAGTCGTCCTTACTAAGCACAGTGTTTACGGAATCAACATTACCAAGATTAATATCACTAGCAACTTTAAGCTCAATATCCTCACTTGGATAATGGAGTCTTATCCTTACTAAGAATCTGTCTAGTTGCGCTTCTGGTAGTGGGTATGTGCCTTCTAGTTCTATTGGGTTTTGTGTTGCGATTACTATAAACGGCTTCGGTAGTTGATACGACTTACCACCAATGGTGACTTGACCCTCCTGCATAGCCTCAAGCAACGCAGACTGAGTCCTCGGAGGAGCCCTATTAACCTCATCAGCAAGAACAATATTGGCAAATATAGGGCCAAACTTAACCTCGAAATCACCAACCTTAGGATTAAAGACCAGAGAACCAGTAATATCGCTTGGGAGTAGGTCGGGTGTGAACTGAACCCTACCAAAGGATAAACCAAGAGTCTTGGCAAAGGCCTTAACAAGGCTAGTCTTAGCAAGGCCAGGGAAACCCTCAATAAGGACGTGACCACTGACTAAAAGACAGGAGAAGAGAAGGCGTACTTCATTATCATATCCAATGACAGCCTTAGAAACCTCCTTAACCACTGCAGTAACAGCATCCTTAATGCTGTCTAAATTCATAGTTACATACTCATATATAATTGGGTTAAATAAGCATTTTAAATCATCGTGGCCTAACATGACTAATTATTAGATATATGCTGTATCCAATAATCCAGGGCAGAGCGAGTATTAGGCCTAGTAGTATTTGGTATCCTACGTTACCATAACCAATAGCCATGGAAGAGCGCCCATAAAGTGGTACAGGTGTGAACATGACCCACCCACCATCAACATATGATTCATCCCATAGGATGCTCATGGATGATGTGATAATATGTGTTTTACCGGAGCCTGTGCTGTAGAAGCCAAGGGCGACCCGGGTCGGTACATCATAACTTCTCAACACATACATTGCTAAAGTTACGAAGTCAATAATCGAGCCTTTACCTGTCAATAGTAAGTTCTCCGGACCCACTGAATACATAGCTAATTTATACTCGCCACTAGCTAATCTATAAAATATGTCATTAACTATCATTAACGGTTTACCCACTTTACTTACCTTAAAGACCCCTAGTACCGAGCTATTCAAGGCTGGAATGGGGGCTAGGTACTCCATGGCGTAGAGCATTCCGTAATTATTAACCTGGTTGCTCAATTTTTTACAGAGGTATAGCGTGTAGTTAGCTGTTGTGATGGGTGTCTCTGCATATACTATATCACCGGGTTCCAGGAGCATTAGTTCTGTTCTTGGTGATACATTGATTATCGTTACATTACTCACGAAATACCTTATTGGTGGTTGGAGGTTAATAATAATGGGGATTGGCACGATATGCGTGGGGCTTAAGAGGGTTACGTTAATCCTATACTCTCTGCAATCATAGGCATTACTAAACCATACGGTCAATCTTGATCCAGACTTATTAGCTGCTATTAGGGGTAATGTGTTGATCATGGTACCATTACCATAGGTATTGAATACGAGGTACCTAAGAACCACAGGTATGTTAGATTGGACTATGGCCTCGAAGTATGAGTAATTACCTGAGGATAACTCTGTGGGTATTTTCACGGCTTTGTAACTAATCATGGGTATGAAATAACCAGTAAATGTCTGCCTAGCCGTAATCCCTTTATAAACACCAACATATACAAAATTCCCCAACCTTAATAACCCGGCAAAACTCCCCTCATAAACTCCCTGCGGAATTATTACATAACCCGTGTAATTCAAATATGAGATTTCATAAACATTCATGGAATAAGCACTACCTATGTATGTGAGGGATGAGTTAATGGGTATTGATGGATCCGTTGGCGATGACGATGAAATAACCATATGCAATAACAAAAGCATTATTAAGGTGTTCATCAATTATTAAGTGAGATGCGGATTAATAAATCATTCACACTAATACTAATATTCATGGTCATAGTAATAATAGCTAGCTCCAGAGCCGCATTGGGTAATTACTATGTGGGCTTTTACAACGTGATTAACTGGCCAGTGCTTAGTGTTTCCATAGTTAATGGTACATCCACAAATGATGGTATAATAATAGTAATATCACCAAGCACACAAGTCGCTCAATACACTGTGTTTTCCGGCATCGCTCTAATAGGTAATGAATACCTCCTTGTTAACGGTATTATTTATGGCAATGGCACAATATACATAACATCAACAATACCAGTGAACACAACAGTAAGTACAAATACAAATAGTGTGTTTAACACAACGCAACCCATTGTGAATACCACGTACGGGGGCTTTGAATATATAGTTGAGGGTAAGCATATATATCGTGCCGGCCAAATACGCATTCCACCAATAAATTCCTCAAGGATTAGAAATATCACGAGTAATGTGGTTATTAGAAATGTAACTTCCAGCGTAGTAGTACATGAGGCTAGTGCTCCCAGGGGACCTATCGTACTAATGAGGATTCCCATATACGTTTCATTATTTGCCACAATATCGATAATAGCATTATTTATGTTAATACCAGCCATTAGATTCTACGTAGGCGATAATAAGGAGTGCATTAATAAGGCCTTTATTAAGCTTATCAAGAAACTCGGGCTTAAGGATTCATCATTGACCCACAGAGATATTGGTAATTACCTAAAGGACCACTTAATAGGTGTTGATGAGGGTCTCATTGATAGATTAATTAATTATTATGAAACGACCATTTACGGTAATGATAATGTTAAATGTGAGGAATTTAAGTCCCTCATTAGGCAGTTAGTTCGTGAAAGCGTTCGTAGGCGGGGTGGATGAAGCTGGGCGTGGGCCCATCATAGGACCCATGGTAATTGCAATTGCCGTTATCGATAATATGGATAAATTGAGAGCTATTAATGTTAGGGATTCTAAGGAACTAAGTCCCCAGGGTAGAGCTAAATTGATGAGTATCCTTAGGTCTGTACTTATATACATGGATTATGAGATTATTGATACAGTAACAATAGATAATTACGTAGTTAGAAGAGCCCTAAATAGGCTCGAGGCAGAGATTACGGCCAAGTTAATAAGGAGAGCTCTAAATAACCTAGACCTGGTGATTACGTATATCGACTCTCCAGATCCTAAAGCTGAGAGGTATGGTGAATTAGTTAGGGAGCTTGTGGACGGTGATGTTAAGGTTGTATCTATGAATAAGGCTGATAAATTAATACCAGTTGTTTCTGCGGCAAGCATAATTGCCAAGGTTACTAGGGATTCAATAATCGAGGAATTACATAGAGAGTACGGCGACTTCGGTAGTGGTTATCCTAGCGATCCTAGGACGATAAGCTTCCTTAGGAGTTGGTTTATGGAGCATGGTGATTTACCACCAATTGTGAGGAGGAGTTGGTCAACTATTAAGAGAATAATCGGTGGTTTAGATCAATATTTATGATTGCATTAAGTATAAATATTCCTTGGAAATAATTAATTTCGTATGAGGATGAGCATAATCATAGCATTAGTGGGCCTTGTGTTCATGATTGTTGGATTCGCGATTTCCTTAATTATGAACTATTCTTTATTATTAACTACATCATTATTCATCATTGGATTTTTACTTAACATTCTAGGAATTTTAATGATTAGTAGAGATTATGAGAACTTACTCATTGAAATTGAGGTGGAGAACAATAAACCAAGCCCCGAGGACATAAGAAAGAGACCATTAAGAAAGCCCAAGAAAGATTGATTATAGCCTTTCTAAGTAAATGCATTTATTTTAGACTTAGATCCATGAATTGTTGGTGATTTTATGAGGACAATATTAGTAACTAGCGGCACTAAGGGCGGTACGGGCAAGACAACAATCGCATTAAACATATCCACAATACTAGCCTACGAATTAAGGAACAAATCTCAATATCCAGTCGTACTCATAGACCTAGGACTTGACAGCGGTACAGCCACACTACTTCTACTCGGTGGAATGGAGGAACATATACCGTATACATTAATTGATTATTTCCTGGGTAGAGTTCCTGATCCGTTATCAGTAATGTACGTTAAGACTTGGCAGGTTGATGATGAGTCCTTCAGGTTAGTTTTTACGGCATCTTTAGGCACGTATGCAGGGCAGGTTAGGGTTGATAGGTATTTGTTGAAGGGCTTAATGAACGCTGTAAATGCCATATCACCCATATACACCATAATTGATACACCAGCACTCGGTTTGTCATACGAGATACTATCGTCACTACTCGATATAAGTAATAATGTCATTTTAATTACTGTACCAGATCATAGTAGTCTTAAAGCGGTGAACAATGTAGTAAATTTAATGAGAGATATGGGTATTGGTAATAGGTTGTTAAAGCCAATACTTAACATGCTTAACATTAAGTACTCAATCGACGCCTTAAGCGGCTCTCCATGGACGAAACTCATTAAGGACATTGTGGGTATCGAGCCTCATGTAATTCCATACGATGACTTACTCCCAATAGTTAGGCAAGCCTTGGAGATTGAGAGCCTTAAATTATCATTCTACGAGTCTCCCGCCGTAGATTCGATATTTAAGTACGTGGATTACCTAATGGAAACATTACCACCAACTTAATACGGTAGGCTTGATGATGGCATTGACATTGATCCAAATAGCGCATGCGCTATGAATGGTGACAACGCATAAACAACCACTATTAATAACGTCAGCACTACAGCATGCCTAAATCCTAGAGATAACTCGCCCTCACCAAGCTTACCTGCTATTAAGCCCATTATGAATGAGTCTATAACCACCGTGAATGAGAATGAAGTTGCAAGCAAATTAACTAATGAATTCCCTACGGGACCCGCGGCAATGCCTCCAGGACCTATCCTAGTAAATATAGCAACTACAGAGAATATTATAATGACAAGCGTTATTATTAGTATTATAGATCCTATATAGGGCACATATCTGAGAGGCTTAAGTCTAGCCCTCATATTCTCCTGAACACTAACTATTGATGATGCAAAATTAGCCAGCATATCGAGAACTTGTGGTGATGCCCCACCAAGGTCTATTGTTTCAGTAAGTAGGAATGTGAATATCTTTGAGTAATAACTGTGTAGTTTAGACATTATTGATGAGAGGACATCACGCATTGGGACACCATACCTAATTTGCCTAACCATCCTATCGAGTAGAGGATCGAAGGCTCCATACCTCCTAGTATACCTAAGAGTTTCAAAGGTCTTCTCAGGTGTGAAACCGCTTTTCCTAAGCTCCGTAACATCTCTCAGGAACTCTGCATATTCCTTATCAATTTCCCATCTCTCCTTAACAATTCTCTCTGAGTATATTGCAGTGGGTATGAATGAGAGTGCTAGAGTTAACCCGAAAACTATCGCGAAGTCCAGCGGTATTGGTAGCCCATGAATATACAACCTACTACTTAAGTCCCTATGGAATAATAAGACATACTCAAGGAAGCCTAGGACTGTAGCCATGCCTAATGAGACCGCTGCCCACTTATACGGCCTATAATCAGTATAAGGTGATCTAAAGGCCGAGACCTCGCCAAGATATATAAAGGCTACCGAAATTGCAGGAACCACGAAAAAGCCGAACATGTAATTAGAATTTATTGCCTGCATTAAGGCAGCATACCTATTGCCGAAGGGCGTCACGGCTTGGGCAAGGTAGAGAACATCAAGCCCTATTAAGAGAATTGCTGCAGATCCTATGTAACTCTCCATAAGCATGCCCAAGAACTCAGCGGCTCTATTCATACGTTCAATAGCATCTGCCACAATATCATGCAATCTAGTATTTATATAGTGAATAACATCACCACCTGTCCTAACAGTCGTTATATATCCACTAATGAACTCCTTAAGCAATCTACTATTCAGTGCAAATGATGCATTCGATAGCGCCGTTAGCGGGTCCTCACCAAATACTCTAAACCTAATGTATGCCCACCGGGCAACCTTACCCATAACCTCGAGAATTTTAGCCTCGGCAATCCTCTCCACAGCTCTAAAGACCGACAATCCTGAGTTCGTTATTGCAGATACATAGGCTACAAAGAAGGGTAATTCAGTATCCACTTTAAATGCCAGATCACTAGCTGTTATCCTCGGCAGTGCCATCATTAATTCATAAATGATAAGTGGTACGAATATTAGTACAGCACCGATAACGACAAGCACAAAATCTCTAACGCCGTAGGGTGTCGTAAATAATAACTTCAACCTGAGAAGTATTAATACATTATTTAGATTCAGCACTATTAACATCGCACCTAATGGTGCTAATGCTACAAGCGTAATCACTGTTATGAAGAGAACCCTAGCCATGTAACGCTCTGGGCTTACGAAAGACATCGATGCGTTAAGGCTTTTTAGAAGCTTTTCGTAAGTCTTCGTTTTCCTTAATTTAAGTACTAATGATCCCATTATCGATAACGCCAACTCGTCTAAATCCACATTCTATTTCTCACATTCAACCTTAATAAACCTACCTCTATATTAGCATGGTTAATGCATCAATGAGTATGTACACAGCAAAGGCGATAATGCCTAGAGCCGAGATAAGCCTCACTAGGAACTCAACTTTCGACCCACCACGTACCCTCCCTAAATAAACAGCATATGGAAATATAATTACCCAAATTAGAATTGCGAGGAATAAACCCACGACACTAAAAACCCCAAATATATTCATGAAGGATAGACCAGCCGTTAACCACCAAAATATTTGGTACGGATTCGTTAGACCCATTGATATCCCCATGAAGTAATTAAGTATGGGTGACCTAGCATTACCACGTTCTCTGGGTGAGAATGTGTACTTAAGTATTGATATTGCCAGGTAAACCATGACTGCGAAGCCCATGAAATAAAGATAACGTGCATAATAACCCAAAACCCTAGAGAAGAAGTAAGTCAGCACCATAAGTATTAAGTCAGCGGACATGGCACCAAGACCTGTAGATGTACCATGCATGGGAGATCGCGTTGACTCAGCCGCTATCAAGGCATTCATTGGACCAGGAGGAACTGCTAATAAAAATCCAAAGGCCATTCCAAGAAGTAACTCATACAATGCATAATACATGAACATTGAAGTATAATCTTAGTAATTAAGCTTTATGGGCTTGCAATGTTTCTCATGATATTATGAGCGCTTTGCACAGGGTAATTACTTATGTGATGATACCTACGGTTATGGATTTAAGAGTTTTGCAGATAGTTAAGGTATTACAATAAATTGAAAGTCTCGCCTTTTATGGCATGGATTGCGGTTTTGTTTCGTTGATTCCTTATGAGGTTTTTATTGGGCAGAGTTTGAGAGTTAGGGCTTTAGCTTTCAATTTCCCTCATCCTTAACTACCATATGAGCAGGAGTCTTTACCCTTCGCAATTGTTTCTCCAATGGGCAATGAAACTCCGAGCGAGGAGAAGAACTCTCCAGCCCATTAGAGCGAGAAGCACTCCGCCCTTCAGTACAGGGAGGAAGTCAGCTTAGCGGCATATACAATATGGTCCCCTGACCTAGCAAGCCTTTCAACAATATCGTAATTACTAAATAACAAATCCTCAAACCTAGACCTTAATTTCTTAGGTAAAACTACCTGAAGTAGCCCGCCAGGTTTTAGATGCTCCTTAGCCTCCACAATTAATCGTTTATTTATATCGAAACCTGCAGCTATTGGTGGATTTGAGATTATTGTATTAAACTTCTCATTAGTCACTGCACTATATAAGTCTCCCCAGCGAACCTTGCATTCCTTACATTATTTATCTTCACATTTATGGCCGCCAGTTTAACGGCTAACCTATTAATATCAACCATAACTACCCTACCTCTAGGTGCCAATTTAGCCGCTATTATTCCCAAAACACCGTAACCGCATCCCATGTCTAAGATTCTCCAGCCATTCATTATTACCATGCTCTCAGCCAATAATCTAGTTCCCTCATCAACTTGTTCACTGGAAAACACCAGGCGCTAATACTAAGGTTAGGGGTATGTTCCTAATAACTGTGTTAATTTTCTTAACCCTCAACTCCTTAAATGATGGTTCCTCATCGTAATAATGCACAGTGTATTTTGAAGTTAATCACCTATTAATACCTTAGTCAGTACCTATGGGGCTAGCTTTTTAAGTGCTGAAAAATACCATGCTTAGTCTATGAAGAGAGACTTATTCGTTGGTTACTTAATTACTTACGTAATATCGGCATCGATAAATTACTTCTTTGTAAAATTCGGGCTCAAGTATTCGCCACCCTTAGGCTACATGGCTCTTCGCACCTTATTGGCAGGCATTGTATTGGGCATAGTCTCCCTAGTAATGAATAATAAATACTTCCTTATTATGAATAAGGACTTTTTATTATTAAGTCTATTTGCATCATTAAGCACGGCACTTTGGGCCTATGGGCTCGTATACGTTGATCCAGGCTCTTCCGCAATCTTCAGTTACACAATGCCTCTCTTCGCAATACTGCTATCCGTAGTAATACTGCATGAAAGACCGAGAATCATGAGCATCATTGGTACAGTCATAGGCTTCATTGGCGTTACTATATATGGAATATCATCTATAGCAAGAGGTGTGCCATTAATTGGTGCATTACTCACTATAGCGAATTCTATTTTTTGGGCTTTATATAGTATCTATTTTAGGAAATTGGGTAATTATGATGGTATTATTGTTGTATCGAATATGTTCATAGTAAATGCCGTAATTCTTACGCTCATGGGATTTTTGGTAAATGGTATGCATGTATTCGAGATTAGTTGGACTCAATCCTTTATACTCAACTTGCTGGGTACCGCCTTAATTGGTGGCTCTACTCTTTTCCTTGTTTGGTATTTCATGATTAATACCCTCGGTGTATCTAATGTAATGCCCTATATATTCATAGTACCCGCATTCACATTATTACTTAACTATTTAATACTTGGCATGGAACCAACAATACCCGAACTAATTGGTTCAGCAATAATGTTCCTCGGTATATACTTATCGACCACGTGAAGTCACGGTTTTTATTAACGTGGCAAATAACAATATTACCCTTACCATAACTATACGGCGACTATTGATGTTCATGGTGATTAGTTAAACTTTTTAAGCGCGTAGGTGTCATGATTTCCTTGCATGGTTACATTAACGAAGTCAAAGCAACCCAGGAAGCAGAGAAAGGCATTATTCAATGCGCCATTTCATGCTAGGCATCGGTTAATGACTGCTAGGCTTAGTGAGGATTTGCAGAGGCAGTATGGTGTTAAGAGATTACCTGTTAGGAAGGGGGATACGGTCTTAATACTTAGGGGTGATTTCAGAGGCGTTAGGGGTAAAGTTAATGAAGTTGATCTTAGGAAAATGAGGATATATGTTGAGGGCGCGACAAACAAGAAACCAAGCGGTGAGACTGTTTATTACCCAATACACCCATCTAAGGTCATGATCGTGGAGCTGGACACAAGCGATAAGACAAGGCTTGAGGCGATCGAGAGAGCTAGAAAACAGCGGGAGGAGTATTTAAGGAGGCTAGAGGAAACTAAGGAGACTAGAGCCGTTAGAAAGCCAGAGGTCATTGTTGTTAAGGGTGAGTCCAGTGAACAGGGGCAGCAATAGGAAGGCTTTTAATGTGGTTATTCATGGTGGTGATTAATGCCAAGGAGACACCTTAGACGTTACCAAGCACCTGAGTGGTGGCCAATACCCACAAAGGAGGCAGTGTGGGCTGTTAGACCAAGCCCAGGGCCTCACCCCATAAACTCCTCGTTACCATTGGCAATCCTTGTTAGAGATGTACTTAGGTACGCCAAGACTCTCAGGGAGGCTAGGTATGTGATTGGTAAGGGCTTGGTAAAGGTTGATGGTATCATAAGGAGGGATTATAAGTACCCAGTGGGTTTAATGGATGTTATTGAGATAATACCAACAGGCGAGGTCTATAGAATAGTTCCACATATTACTAAGTTCCTATGGCCAATACCAATAAGTCAGGAGGAGGCTAAATACAAGCTTTGCAGGGTTGAGAATAAGACCATGGTTAAGGGAGGCCAAATACAGCTTAACCTTCACGATGGTAGGAATATACAATTACCCTATGACGAAGGAAATAAGTACTCAACACTGGACTCCGTACTGATAGACCTCAATGAGAATAAGATAGTGGATTCCATAAAGCTTGAAATAGGCGCCTTAGGTCTTGTGGTTAATGGTAGGAACGTTGGTTATTACGGAAAGATAACCGAGATGATACAGACATACATAAAGAGGAGAGGTACTGCTGTCATAATAACTGAGGAGGGTAAGGAGGTCAGGACAGTAATTAATTACTTATTTGCAGTTGGTAAAGAAAAGCCTTTAATAACGATAGCACCACCAAAGGAAGTACCATCAACACAGTAATTTAGAATTAAGCTTTACCATTATCTGAGTTTAGGGGATTCTTTATTCGTGAAATTATGCAGAATAACCTAAAACAGCATTTTAATAGAGCTACCTAACCCTAACTCCTCAGGTGTTAGACCGTACCTTATGTTTGTGAACTCTCTTCTGAACTCCATAACCTCCCTCCTCACCTTACTTGGTTCCTCGCCTTTAATTAATACCCTAGCCATGAATTCAGCAATCATTTTCATCTCCTCCTCATTCATTCCAAACCTCGTCATCTCCTGAACACCAAGCCTTAACCCACTAACCTCTTCCTTGAAGGCCTTATCCCAGGGTAATGCAGTCTTACTAACAATTATGTTCGCATCCTCAAGCATTAGAGAAGACTTTGCACCACCCCCCACGTTAGACACATCAATGAGGACTTGATGTGTTCTTGTGAAGCCCTTATTCTCGGCAATAACTTTAAAGCCAAGTGCATGTAATTCCTCTGCTAATGCCCTCGCGTTATTAA
>JZWU02000009.1:0-49946 GCA_000960865.2 Vulcanisaeta sp. AZ3
TGCTTAACAATGGTAGGGTTGCGATAGAGGCTAAGTGGACTGATTATTTAGGTAGGCAACATGATTATTACATAGGAACGCCATTCTCGGTTTACATAATGAGGGGTATATCGGCCCATAGTAACGGTTTTGTCACGGCTAGGGCCTTTGCATTATTGTTAGCTCTCGTCGGCGCAATTGATACGCCAGGAGGCTTCGGGTATAAGGCGCCTGCTCCATGGCCCGTCTCCGATGGTGACTATTGGCCAGCATATCTGACCCCCCCTGATCCAAGGATGAACATAACACAGGAGGACTATAACTCTAATCCATCATTATACACTGGGCCAAATGGTGAGAAGCTCATTGGCGTTGTAGGTGGTGCTATGATACAAGAGAGAATACTCAATGATGGCACTGTTAAGATACTAAGTGTTACTAAGGTTCCGTATCCTAAGGCTCTTCAAATAACCACTAAGGTCATTGTTTATACGCCGGATCAAATGGTTATTGATGAGAATGGGCATCCACTATTAATTGATAGGGGCTTTAGTTGGGAGTTCCCATTCTCAGTGCATAGGAATTACACTGCTGTGAATATTGATGCAGGACTTGAGTGGCCTTATAGAATTGAGTTCCTCTTATGGCATATAACAAATCCATACTGGGATAATGCATACGATATTGATAAAGACCTTGGGCTTCTAAGGATGAAGGACACTGACGGTAGGTATAGAATACCCTTTGTCGCTATTGTTGATACGTTTTATGGTGGAACGGTACCATGTGTCGACTTAGTAATACCAGATACAACATTCTATGAGAGATATGGCGAACACAGCCTACTAGATAGGCCTGTAACCTCGGTATATGGTCCAGCGGATAACATTGAATGGCCAATACTACCGCCGCTCTTCAAGGAGGTTAGACCATGGAGTGATGGCGAAATACTACTTGGTGAGAAGCTGAACTTACCCGGTTTCGTAACTGAGACGGGCGAGCCTATGTACCCGAATCTAATGTATGATTGGTTATGGAAGTGGCAATATGTACCTGGTGTCGGTGTTCTATTCATGGCTAGGGGTACTGATGGAACATCATGCTGCAAGGGCGAGCCTAATCCCAATCAAATAAAGATGTACGTATACCCAGGCTTCATAAATGCAGGAGCCTACAGTAGCCAAAACACATATCCAGCACCACAGAAAATACCTGTGACTAACGGTGTTTACCCACCTGGCGTATCACCTGGCACACAGACGGTTGGTCATGCCTTTGCACATTACGAGTTACCCCTTGAGATTAGATACTATAGGCACGTCAATAAGGGCTACTTAGAATGGGCAGCTAGTGTTTCCATGATGCCCTATGCCAAGCCGGTACCAATACCGATATACTCTGAGATAATTATGAAGTTCATACTAGCGGCCTATGGATTATGGAAGGGAGAGAATGCATACTTCTACTACATGTATGAAAAGACTGGAGACCCGAACTACTTAAGCCTAGCTGAGAAGAACGCGTCACCACCAAGTGACTGGTGGGGTAGCCATGTGACTCAGATAATCAAGCAGTTCTATCATCCAATAGCCGTGTGGTATGAGCCCTTAGACTGGATAGCGCCAGATGGTTCGCCACCAAGTGAGTATCCATTAGCAACTATTAACAGGAAGACCACACCATGGTTCTATCACACGTGGGAGAACTCCTACCCATGGCTTAGGCAGATAATACCTTACTCAGTGATTTGGATGAATCCCAAGACAGCCGCTCAATATGGCATTAAGGATGGTGATTGGGTAGAGTTAACAAGTAGGGGTGGTGAGATAGCCAGGGGCCAGGTTAAGTTAACAGAGGCAATAGCACCTGGGGTAGTTGGTTATTGGAAGTCGAGAAATGCCAGGGTTGGAATGCATGCATTACCGTTCAATGCCCTTGAGGTTACCAAGGGCTTCATGTTCAATGATATATACGTATACACAAGGGCTTATAGCCAGGGTGGTGTTCCGAATAGTCAGTATACTGTGGATGGATTAATAAGCGCGGTCCAGAGCGGTAATTATCCAACACTTCAGTTCGACATATTCTCCGGTAAGACTGCTTGGGGCGACTTAAGGGTTAATGTCGTTAGGATTGCTAACGATAAGCCATACTCTGCATGGGGCAATGCTGATCCAATAGTCAAGGGGACTGTGCCAAAGGTTATAGTTGGCACTGAGGCTTGGAAGATAAAGGTCTTCAACTATAACGCTTACAAGACACCTCAAGAGATGGGCATTAGTTGGTATGAAGTGAATAGCCAGTGGTTGCAATTCCAGGAAGCAATTAGGCATTCCATGGGTTACTCATTCTCAAACGTAACGGCATCCGCCGATCCGAATTCAAATTCAAAATCAGATACGAAGGGAAGAAATAACAGGCAGGGGTGACCTGAATGGTCCAGTTAGCAATACTCACAGACCTAAGTAGATGCTTTGGATGCAATGCATGTATGCTTGCCTGTAAGACTTGGCATGCTAGTGGTTGCTATGGCCCAATGACTGACTTGAACCCATGGGGTCCAGAGCCTGGTAAGGCGCCATGGTCACTATTCTTCATGAGAGTGCTCCAGGTGGAGGCTGGTGAGTTCCCGAATACTAAGACCTTCAGCATACCAATAAGCTGCTTCCAGTGCAGGAACCCAGCGTGTGTTACTGTATGCCCGACGGGTGCCATTTACAAGAGGAAGGAGGATGGTGTTGTGGTCATAAACTATGATGTATGCATAGGCTGCAGGTACTGTGAGAATGCATGCCCATACGGCAACATCTTATTTGATCCAGTGGAGGGTGTCTCTAAGAAATGTGTTATGGCAATTGATAGGGTATATAATGACTCACTGCCTCTCTATGAAAGGATTCCGCCATGTGTTAGGAATTGCCCAGCTGGTGCTAGGTTATTTGGTGACATGGATGATCCTAACAGTCTGGTCTACAGGACGGCTATGAGGAAGGGTGCCGTACCAATGGGACCTGAGTTCGGCACAGATCCACCGAGCCTATACGTAATGCCTAGTGTGCAGACCAATGAGTCAACACGTATATTAACTGAGGAGGAACCTGAGGAGTTTGCCTTCAGGACTGGAGCTGCTGATTTACCAAATCTGCTTCAGGAGCTTAAAGGTGTTAAGGCCACTGGTGGTCATTGCGGTGGCGGTGTGGGTAACGCTAAGGGCCAGGGTAGGTGAGGCATATGGAGAAGTTAGATCCTCAAATTTTAAAATCACTAGCCTTATCTCGTTCTATAATTTATGATTTCCTATCCTCATGCTACATATATCCCTATAGGATTGGTGATTTTGAGAAGCTTGTTAAGTCGAGAGTGGCGAGGGCCAGGGAATCCGCTAAGTACTTAGTTAGGCTTTATCCTAGTATGGATGTGTTTATGGGGCTCCTGGACATTGCTGAGGGTGTTAATGATTATGGTGCTCTGACGCCCATAGAGGTAGACTTCACAAGGATTGACTATGGTGCAATACCTTATGAGGGATTTACCCACACGGGTTACTTAGATATGAATACGGAGACTTCTGTGCGAAGAATATATGCAGATTACGAATTGGATTTGAATAAGAATTTTAGGGATTTGAGGGGTGATCATATTGCTGTGGAACTCGCCTTTATGAGCTTCCTGGCTTATAAGGAGCATGAGGATCAGGCTAGGGCGATTAAGTACGTAGAGGAGGAGGAATATTTCTTAGAGAATCATTTATTGAATTGGGTGCCAACATTCATAACTAATGCACTCAAGCTTGCCAGAACTGATTACTTCAAATTCTTGCTTAACTTCACGAGGGAATTCCTCGTGAGGGATAGGGAGGTAATTAAGATTGTGCGTGATGCCTATGCCGGTTCATGAGGAGGGTAGATTATTAATATTGGAGGATCCAACAGATGAGGAGCTATTGCGGGCTAATGAACATGAGGGACCCATAATAATAGTACTGAAGGATGGTAGTTCAATAAATACAAGTCTTCTAAAGAAGCATCCTCTAGACGTATATATATTGAGGGATTCGAGTGAGGAGCGTTTGAATTTGCTAAAGGTTCAATTGGCTGGCAGGAGGGCGAGGCCTAGTGAGGTTGTGGTTGAGGAGCCAGTGACAAGGAGGGAATTGTTGAGGAGTAAGCTTACAAGGACTAAGTTGGTGTATGTGCCGACGTATGTGGAGAATGCTTGTAGAGCTCGTTTTGGTTGTCATGAATGTGTTTCAGTATGTCCTGTAGGTGCTATTTCAATTACTAATAATAAGGTTGAGATAGCCTCATCTTCATGTATTGAGTGTGGGCTCTGTGTTAGGGCGTGTCCCACGGGTGCTTTAGTGTTGGGTGGGGCTGATGATAATGAGCATGCATTGTTATTAAATGAATTGAATGAGGTTAAGGGTATAAGTAGGGTAACATATACTTGTCCGAAGAATAGTAGGTCGCCAGAGGGTGATGAGTATATTTATTATGTTCCCTGTATAGTCTCTGTAGGGCCTGAGTGGTTAATGATGGACTTGACGAAGTTTAACGAGGTTTCTCTAGAGTGTCCTGTAGAGGATTGTCCACTTAATGGGATTAAGTATAGTGAGAGTTTGATTAGTGATTTGTCGAGGGCCCTTAAGGTGAGGGTTGAGGGTAAGTATAAGTTAGTTGGCGATCAAGCGTTAATTAATTCCTCGATTACTTATGCGGGAATTAGGCGTACTGATTATGCGAAGTCGCTGGAGTCTCTGAGGCCGGTTATGACTGGTAATGGTGGTAAATCCCTTAAGCTTTACACTATTAGTATTGATAATGTTAAGTGTTCCTTCTGTGGTGTTTGTTTTGCTAAGTGCCCAGAGAGGGCCTTTGATGTTGGTAGGGTTGGTGATAAGACAGTGCTTAGGTTGAGTTGGGCTAAATGCATTGGTTGTGGTTATTGCAAAAGGTTATGTCCTGAGAAGGCTATAACAGTGTCGATAGCTGAATCCATACCTGCCGTGGACCAAGTTGATGAGGTCTATGATGAGGTGATTAGATGTAAAATGTGCGGCAAACCCTTTGATACTAAACGCCATGTAATGACGACTAAGGTCAGACTAGGCATTAAGGGTGACCCGGAGTGGCTTTACTTATGCCCTGACTGTAGGAGATATTACACGGCAAAGAAAATGCTTGAGACGCAACTAGGAATCAAGGATACGAGGAGCTTACCCGGCGTTAATAATGCATAATTGTCACGAATTCTAAAACCACATCACCACTCTAACCCTTTAATACCAACAATGCCTTTATCGAAGTAATGCTTCTCAGGTTGCATTATAGTGACTAAATCTGCTATTTCTAGGAATTCATTGGGTGCGTTTCGCCCTGTCAAAATCACATTAACGTCGCTTGGTAGTGATTTAATGCCGTTAATAACCTCCTGGGCTGTTATGTAACCTGAGGACACGGCGTTATTGACCTCATCGAGGATGAGTAGGAATGGTTTGATTTCCTTGGCTCTGTTTAAGGCTGTCATAAGTACGTCTCTAGGGGTTAGGTGTTGGTTTGGGTCTAGGGAGTATACATCAACGTAGTCTTTGAGGAATTTATTAATTGCTAAGTACTCACCGACATATTCACCCCTATATATTAGGGTCTTCATTAAGTGCCCGATCACTACCCTATATCCATGACCGACTGCCCTGAGCATGAGGCCTAGGGCTGCTGTTGTCTTTCCCTTGCCATCGCCTGTGTATAGTAGGATTAAGCCCACGGTGTTCGCTGATAGAGGTTCTTAATCTGTATTACCTCATTAACTGCTAAACATATGCATAAGGTTCGTTTGGTTATGCTTAAAAATACATGAGCTAGGGCTATTCTTGCTATGGTTAATGCATATGTTGGTGCATTAATAACGCTTGGTGTTGTGGCTGTATTATCTGCGGTTGGCATCACGGTAACTAGAGATAATCTTTATGCGGCGATTTACCTGGCAATAACTACGGGGCTTGTTGGTGCTATTTATGGCTTGTTTGGCATTACCTATGGCTTCGTATTAATATACCTAGTATTTGCGGGTGCGACAATAACGATAACAATAGTGCTTGCGGCAACCTATAGACGTGTGGAGTTTAGGGGTGGTGTTGGTAAGTCCTGGATTATACCCATGATTCTCTTCGTGATAGCGATAATAGTGGCTTCGGTATTTACGAAGTATACCGTAATGCCAATAACCAGTCAATCCTTGGTTAACTTCTTATCATCAACAAACAGCATATTATTAATTGTACTACTTGCGTCATTATTAATGGCAGTAATGACTGGTCTAATAATGTATTACCTAGAGGTGAGTGGTAGATGGAGGTAAATGCTGCAATAATTTACGGATTTGCAACGCTCATACTAATGATAGGTTACTACAGCGCCTTGAGAGCCAATGACTTAATCAGGGTCTTAATATCGCTGGAGTTGATGTTTAATGCCGTATTTCTAACATTAATACCGCTCTTTGCCGTAAACCCAATGATTGCCTTCGGGGTTTTGATTATTTCAATCCTTACGTCATCAACAGAATTCATGACATTAATAATTGCCATAATGGCCCTCGACAGAGTTAGAAAGGCAATTAGGGTTGAGGAGGTGAAGGCTGGTGGTGAGGCTTAAGGGTAATACCTAAAATATGCAGTTGAAGAGGTGACCTGCATGAACATACCCTATGAATACGTCCTCCTTGCCTCGGCCCTTATTAACGCAGTAGGAACGCCACCGACATTACTTAATGAGGGTGCTAGGAAGTATTCATGGATAGTGCCGTTGGTATCAATTTTAGTTCTTCTTATTGTACCAAGTATGAACCTCCTCGCTTATGCGGCCTTTATAGTAGTTATCGGAGTTCTCGGCATTATCACATTGATGAGGTTAAACTCACCCATTAGGGGTGTTGATTACATGCTTGTTTCGATAATGGTGTTGGCCACAGTGCTAGCCCTGTACACAACAAACCTAGCCCTGGCATTACTCTCTCTCATGCTTGTATCAGCACCGACATATCTACTAATCCTAATGGGTGATTTAAATACTAGCCTTGAGGTCGGTATTAAGTATGTTGTTAATATGATAATAGCCACGGTACTCTTCTTCATAGGGGCAATAATAATAAGCTCTAGTCCGTCACTAATAACTTACATAATAGGATTCTCGCTTCTTCTCCTCGGGCTATCCCTCGAGGTTGGTGTTGCTCCAATGCATGTGTGGGTTCCAGATGTATTTACTGCTGGTAATCCGGTGCCAGTATCAATAATAGCCTCTATAGCGAAGATAGCACCCTTCATAGTAGCCATTAAGATTGTATTAACGACAATGAGCAATGTGCCACCGTATTATCTAGCCTACATAGCCGGTGCCTTTGCTGTGATATCCATGTTTTTGGGCAACATTGGGGCTCTTACGAGTAGAGAGAATGCAAGAACCCTCGCGTACTCATCAATAGCTAATATGGGCTATGTCATGGCCGCACTTGCCGCAGCCATAATAGGTTATGCCCAGGGATCTGCAATAACTCTCGGGCTGGCATTGGTTGGGTTGGTGATGCAGTTATTCATGAATGCTGTTGGTAAGGTTGGATTCTTCAATTCAGTATTCTCTAGTGGAAATAATGCAGTTAGTACTTGGCTAATTTCTCTGGCCTTCATTGGAACACCGCCTCTACTTGGCTTCTGGAGCAAGCTCTACATAATACTAGCCCTAGTATATGGGAACCTAACGTGGCTTGCCGTTTTATTGGTTATAAACTCTGTAATATCAGTACCATATTACATAAGGTTAGCGAGGGAGCTTGGTACAGGTTGGAAGCATGGCTTGGCTGAGGGTTTAATAATTGCCTCCACAATAATAGTTTTATCAACGACAATACCACCCTCGTGGCTAATACACCCAATAATGAGCTTAACAAACTACTTAATACTTAGGTTCTAACTTAAAAATAGCATCTTATTTATTTAAAACGTGAGTATTGTTAAGGGCGTCTATGAGGGATTAACAGCATTAATCTATGCCTTCGTGTTGGACGTAATGACGAAGGTCTTATTACTCATGGGTTTCACAGACCTATTGTATGATTTAATACAATTAATCTTAGTAATTCTATGGATAGGCATTGGCATGGTTAGTTGGGGTTCTATTTGCATTATTAACAGGAGCACTTGCCGATTATCCACGATGTATAGGTACTTAATGTTCATAGTAACGCCTATTATGGCAATATCCTACATATCATACATGTACAGAGTAGATGTGTTAGCAGTCTTATTGTTCCTAATAGCTGTAAGTTTAATCCTAGGGCTATCCGTGGCCGGTTACGTGGGTGTAATAATTCTAGGCAATCAATTTAAAAGTAACGTGGGTAGGGTTGGTGCGGCAGTTTCAATAGTAGCGACCATAATGTGGTTAACCTTAATACTGAAAGTCATGGAGATTGGCGTAGCAATTAACGCTTTTGGTAACATCCTCATCATAGTATTACTACTGCAACTGAGGAGGAGGTACTCACCAACGAGGGGAATTTACAAGTAAAACTCCTCAACCAACTTCATCAACCTAGTGAGTCCTGGGTAACCAAAGATTCCCTGACCAAGGTTTTTCTCCAGATTACCCACTATGAGGGTTGGTGTACCTGGTACTCCAAGTTGTTTAGCCAGTGTCTTAGCCTCCGATACCCTAGGCAACTCATCCTCTACGCAATTGCCATCAACATCGGTCAATATCTCTTCATCCTTCAACTTACCCGAGAGATAGGCCTCATAATGCTTCCTAAGGGTATCAAGGAAGTTCCTAGGGTCCTTCCTATAAATACACCTAAAGGTTGCATGAAGTTTCTCAATGCCTCTATGCACAGGATAATCTACGAAGTAAAGCGAAGCCATACCACTATCAACAAGCCCAATAAGATAATCCCCAGCCTCGTCCTCAAGAACAGCACAACCAGGACAGTAGAGATCGTAAAAAATCACAATTAACAACCTAGGATTAGGAGCCCTAAAGCCAAGGCCTACATCCTCAATCCTATTCAAGACATCCCTAACATCTCTAATTAACCATGTCTCTTCAACCATCAAGGCAAACCAGATTAACAACCCTTAAAAACATTAATACGCAATAGCATAAATAACGAAGATGAAGAAAAGATTAAAAAGATTATGTACATGCCTACACCATAGGCCCCGGTGGTATAGCCTGGTTAGTATGCGGGCCTGTGGAGCCCGTGAACCCGGGTTCAAATCCCGGCCGGGGCCCCATCCCAATTAGTCTAATACAGAGAATTAAATCACATTGTTACTTACGTAATCCATAGAGATCCTGGTTCCAAGGCACCCTAGGCATCAGAGCCATGTACACAGCCTCTACATTAAGGTCAATCCTATTAACGAAGCCCTTCGTAATCATCCCCACCAGCCCAAACCTCTTACCTATGCTGGGTATTCCGTAATAGTTCTCTGCGACTTCATTCAACTCCTTACCGTTCAATAATTCATTCGTAAACCTCGGTGGTATCATGAATGCTGGACTTAGGCCCATTGTTACTGTGTCGTCTCTATCCATGATTGCAGCCAATGTGATGTCTAAGTAATTATCAAGGATCTTAACTATACCTGCCTCAATACCAACACCAAAATCCGCGTTACTCACATTGCTCAATGCATGCCTAGCCCTCCTAATGGCTCCCTTAGCAATCTCGTCAAGGCCCATGGGCTCTGGTGGTATGTCGCTAGGTGGTTCGACAGACAACACGTTGACTGTAAACCCGACCAACCTAAATGCAATCTCTACAGCTCTTACTTTATTCGGGTTTCTTGAGCCTACGGCTATGATTATCACGGAGATAAATTCAAAACTCCTGATATTTAATTAATTCCTAGTGATGAGGCTTCACCTAACGGAGTACTGTGAAGAGTGACTCCATTACTGATTATTCTATGAATACCGTGGTTCCCATGTACTTGGCGCTCCTAACTGCTGGTAATCTCCTTGATAACTTAACAGCAGCTTCCACAGCCCTCCTGGCATACTCCTCAGCCCTCTCCAAAGCCTGCATCCTACTTGCCCCGGGCCCTATTATACCCATGCCCACAGGCTTCCCATACTCTACTGATAAATCCATTAGCTTCCTAGCTGTTTGATGAGCAACTAATTCATCATGCTTAGTCTCACCTTGAATCACAGCACCAATGACAGCCACCGCATCCACATCTTCCTTCTTTAGGAGTTCCACGACCATCAATGGCATGTCGTATGTACCAGGAACCTTAACCACATAAGTTACCTCGGCGCCCAGAAACCTTGCATGTTCAAGAGCCTTTTGCAGCATTAAATATGTCACATCATAATTAAACTCCGCAACTACAATGCCCAGCCTAATCTTAACTGTACTCACAGACCTAACGTTTGCTACATTAATTTAACTTTTATCTATGGCGTAACCACGTTATGGGTCTCAAAGAACACATTTATTTACAGGAAGCACTATTACTTTAGTGGAGAGCTTCTCAAGACTTTGGATTTGGAGGTATATTAGGGATCGACTACCTTGGTACTACGAGGTGGCAACGAATAGGAGACCGGCTAAGTACCTAATTGTCTCAAGGATTGGTGTTAACATTAACCTAAGGGATGCAAGTGAGGGCGACCTATGGAGAGAGTTTGATTCAGCAGTTAAAGAATTCCTGGAGCTTTGGAGTAGGATTAGGAGAGGTGAGGTGGATATTAGGAATATACCCAAGAAAGAGCCGTCCCTACTTGACTTGATCACTGAACTAACGAGGAGAATGCTTAGGCATTGTGAATTTTGTGAGTGGAGGTGTAAGGTAGATAGAACTGGCGGCAAGAGGCTTGGTGTATGTATGCTCGATTCCACGAGTAGGGTGTCTACCTACTTCCATCACTTAGGTGAGGAGTTACCACTCCGTGGTACCATGGGCTCAGGAACAATATTCTTCACATCATGCAACATGAGGTGTGCCTTCTGCCAAAACGCAGACATAAGCAGGGATAGGCTTAACGGAATACCAGCAGACCCCAAACACTTAGCCTCAATAATAACCATACTAAGGCTTGAGGGAGTTCACAACATCAATTGGGTCGGCGGAGAACCCACCCCGAACCTCCATAATATAGTTGAGGCAATAAACATGATTGCAAAGTATGGTGTCAAGATTCTAGACGAATTAAGCGATGAGGAGTTCGAGAAAATACTCTCTGTGAAGGCTGACTTCCTACCCTACAATTTCAACAAGTCCTGGGCCTTCTACGGTGATGAGCTTAACGTACCGATGCTTTGGAATAGTAACTTCTACATGACCATGGAATCCCTAAAGATTCTAAGGGCTCTCATGGATATATACCTACCAGACTTCAAGTACTTCAGTAATAAGTGTGCATTTAGAATTTCAAGGATACCTAGGTACTTTGAGGTTGTTTCAAGAAATCATAAGATAGTTTATGACTGGGGTGAGGACATAATAATTAGGCACTTAGTCTTACCAAACCACATCGAGTGCGATACAAAACCCCTACTCAAGTGGATTGCTGATAATATGCCCGGCGTACTCATAAACATAATGAGTCAGTACAGACCCGAGTACGAGACAGACCCAGAATCAAGACGCTTCAACCCACAATTTAGCGAGTTAGCCAGGAGACCCACTAAGGAGGAGTTAATGGAGGTCTATAGGTATGCCAAGGATTTGGGACTTAATTTTGAATTAATTAGTTTTGAAGGAAAGGTCAATATCAAGTATCTAGGTGACCCTGATTCACTTATTGATAGACTTAATGGTGAGCTGTGAGATTACTAATACTGAACTGAAATAGACTGAGAAATACTTAATCAAGGACTCCCTCCTCAGTAATTCTAAAGGTAACTTCTCTCTCTGGGTGGTATGGGCTATCGAATATCTTTGCTATTCTAATGTTTTCCTTACCCTTCCTTAGCCAAACCCTATATGTGGCTCCGTGAGCAATTACATTACCGCCAGCTGGCTTAAGTGGGTTTCCGAAGAATACATCGGGTTGTGCAATTACTTGATTAGTGACCACAACTGCTATGTTGTAGATGTCTGCAATCCTCAGGAGTTGGGCTATGTGGTGATTAAGTTTTTGCTGCCTCTCGGCCAAGTTCTCTCTACCTGGGTATTCACTTCTAAAGTGGGCTACTAATGAGTCGATGATTATTATACCTATATTCTCCTTCTCAATAATTTTCCTGCTCTCATCAATAATCATCGCTTGATGATCACTATTATACGCTCTGGAGTATAGTATATTCCTAAGCGCCTCCTGCGGATCTAAGCCCCTATACTTGGCCATCTGCATTATCCTCTCTGGCCTGAAGGTATTCTCTGTATCTACGTAGAGGGCCTTAGCATTCAGCCCTCCTTTATCCTCAGGTAGTTGAGCCATGACACTAAGTTGATGGCATAGCTGGGTCTTACCACTACCAAACTCACCAACCAACTCCGTAATTGCCTTAGTCTCGATACCACCACCTAATAATTCATCTAATGACTTAACACCTGTACTTATCCTTCTAATACCGCGTCTTTTCTCATAAAGCTCATAGGCTGTTATAAATTGTGAGAGGCCAATTAACTTTTGGGCAGAGGCTATTATCTGCTTAGCTCTATCCTCACTACCCAATATATCAGCCAGCTCCTTAACACTAGCAAACGCCACATCTCTCACTGTATTATAACCAGCCTCCCTAAGCTTCTGCGCCGTAACCCTACCAACACCCTCAATTTCCTCAACATCAATCGTCGGATAACCACTACTAACTGTAGCGGTTACCGTAGTACCTTGCTCATCTTCCTCGCTATTTTCCTCTGCTGGTTCCTCTTCCTCAACTTCCTCCTGATCCTGCACTTTCTTTCTCCCCTTAGCCATTCTCTTCTTCAGTTTAATAAATGACTATTATTTAAAAAACTGTGGCTGCTCTGACTTTTCTTCCCGCCCTAGGGAGGTATGTAGCTCCTTTTTTGTTTGGGGCTCTTCTCTCGGTTCGACTGCAATGGTTCACAGGCCATTGGAGAGGTAATCGCGAAGGTAGGGCTCTCGTTCATATATCAAGAGGTGGGAGGAATCCTTAAGGTCTTTTTTAAATCATCGAGAACCACCCTTAAGTCTAAGCCAAACATAGAGGCAGGTTTCGCGCCAAAGTCTATCAATATCATCACCCCCCTCATCAATCACATGCTTAAGCAGTTCGAGGGCATTTTCATTACTGATAATAGGCTTAACATAGGCAATATCATCATCATAACCACATGTAGCCTTTAACAACTTATCAACAGCTCTCTTACCGATAACTCTCCTTAACTCATCCCATGAATAACCAACGTAACCCAAGGACCTATAGAGATTATCAGCCGGTTCATTACCAAACCAAGTAGTTGCAATGTACATATCACTATCAGCACATGCCTCCTCCACCGTACTCATCAGAACTTTACCAATACCTAAGCCCCTGCACTCCTCAGTGACTGCTATGTAGTAAATAACGCAGAGTTTAATAGAACCGACAGTAATCGGGTAGTAAATCGCAGCACCAACACTTAATTCATTTATTACGGCTAGAGCTACGGAACCAATTCCATAATCAACAACTGCCTTCGCATATCTATATGCAGAACCAAAGAACTCCCTTAATATCTCCCCAGCCTCTTCCATTAATTCATCATTACCTACCAACACAGTAATTGAGCCATTACAATTCATGAAGAAACACCATGATGGAATTACTACAAGGCACTTTAATACTGACCCTAGGCAGAGTTAGTGATTAACAACCTTATCACTAGACCATTAATGAATAAGGCTTGTTAGACTCTTCTGCCACGTCTACCTCCAGGCGGTCTTATGGTATCTGTAGGTATTGGTGTTACATCCTCAATACGCCCAATTATTAAGCCAGCCCTCGCCAACGCCCTAATGGCTGCAGCAGCGCCAGGACCTGGGGTCTTTGGTCCATAACCACCTGGCGCCCTGACCCTTATGTGCACGGCATTTATACCCCTACTCATGGCCACTTGAGCAGCTTTGTACGCAGCCATCATAGCCGCATATGGGCTTGGCTTATCCCTATCAGTCTTAACCACTTGTCCACCGCTAACCCTAGCCACAGTCTCTGCACCTGTTAGGTCCGTGATTATTATAACCGTATTATTATAACTAGAATACACATGAGCAACCCCCCACCTAAGCTTCCTAGCGCCACTAACCTGTGTTGGCTCAATACTGGGTAACTGCACTGGTTGAACCTGTTGCTCCTGCATTTCCCTGGTCTCTTCTTCACCGCCTTCCTGTGACATTCAGGATTTTGGAAACCTTCATCTTTTAAATTTTTGCCTTGGAAATGATTTACTTGTTTTTCATACTCTCAATTATGTCCATTAAATGACTAGTACCAACTCTAAACCTCATTGGGTCAGGCTCTCTCTCAGCAGCTCTCATAAGCTCGAGCACTTGCTGATATGTCCTTACACCACCTGCAACCTTAATGCCGATCCTCGGATTGTACCTTCTCGATAACTCAGCCATGAGTTTTACATTATCGACCTGTGCTCCAGTCCTATTACCAATCCTCTCCGCATAATCCTTTTCCTCGAATCCCGTACCAGTCTTTATGAAGTCGGCCCCTGACTGCATTACAATCCTATAAAGTTCGAGCTTCTCTTCCCTAGTTGTGTAGGCGTCCTCAACGATTATTTTTATTATCTTACCCTCCTTATGTGCCGCCTCAACTACGGAATTCACATCGCGTTCAACCTCATCCCACATACCAGACTTCACAAGTCCAATGGGAGCCACGATATCCAACTCATCTGCATAGTGAGAGTATCTCATTATAGCATCGATCCTAGCCTCTGTAGTGCCAGCGCCGAAGGGGAAATCAACCACGGCATTAATCTTTAAACTATAACCCTTACGACTAATGTAATCCTTAGTATGGCGTAGAAATAATGGATTTATTGTTATCGCATAAGCGCCGTACCTTGCTGACTCATCGATTAATAATTCGAGCTCCCTTATCGATCCGTATGGACGTAGGTAACTACTATCTATTAAGCCAATTATGTTTGTCTCCATCTAATACTACCTTTCAATTTTTATTTAAATCCTTTTTCTCTTTTCAGGATATGTAAAGCCTTATATTTAATTCATAGTTTCATCAGCAAGTATGAGCGAGCCTGTAATTAGGTCTGTAAAGATATTAACAGTGATGGGCAATTTCGAGTGGCCCATAGTTAAGGTTGAGTTAAGCAATGGTTTAGTTGGTTATGGGGAGTGCCATAGGGGTCCAGGAATTAAGGAGATATTGCAGAGAGCTGAGGAGCTGATCAAAGGTAAGGAGGTTAATATTGAGTACCTACTTAGGTTAATTAGAAAGCACATACCAAACTCTGAGTGGGGTGTTGTTAATAATGCAATAAGTGGTTTAGAAACAGCTCTGTGGGATTTAAAGGGAAAGATTGTTGGACTACCCATATATGAGTTGCTAGGCGGTGCTGTTAGAACCAAGGTGCCTGTCTATGCAGATCTCCATGCAGGTGCGGGAATAATGGAGACTGAGGGCAAGAGATGGACTGAATTAGCAAGTACAGAGGTCGCTTATAATGTTGAGAATTACATAAAGAGGGCTAGGGAGGCCATGGACATGGGGTTCAAATACATAAAGTTTGATGTTGATGTTCCCGAGGAAATGATGGAGACGGAGTTCGATAGAACCTTCGGCATGAGGATTGTTAAGTTCGTAACCTCCTTCATAGGCGGAGTTAGAGAGTCTGTTAAGTACGACGTTGATATAATGATCGATGGACACTGGGCCTTCAGCATCCCCACGGCATTAGCAATAGCGAAGGAGTTGGCTAAGTATGATGTATTCTGGTTCGAGGATCCAGTACCGCCGGAGAATATAAATGCCATGAGGGAGGTTAGACTTAAGTCTCTCGTACCCATAGCTACGGGAGAAAAACTCTACAGACTGGCGCAGTTCAGGGAGTTAATTGAGGGGGGTGCCACGGACATAATACATCCCGATGTGCAAAGGCTAGGCGGCTTATTAGAGGCGAAGAAGGTGGCTTATTTAGCTGAGGAGTATTACGTACCTATTGCCATACACAACATATCAAGTCCAATTGGAACCATGGCAGATGCCCATGTGGCAGCTACAATAGGGGATTTCATAGCCATTGAGTGGCATGCAATAGACCTACCCTGGTGGCCTGATATGATTAAGGAAGGCATGATAATAAAGAATGGTCATGTGGAATTGCAAAGAAAGCCTGGCCTTGGCGTTGAGCTAAATGAGAGGATTGCCGCAGAACATGCAAAGGATCCAAGTGAGGTTAAGGAATTCCTATAATTAAATGCTCCTATAAGTAAGACATTTCATGATGAGTGAGCTCCAAACATGATTTAATGATGAAAAGAACCGGACTGATTATTGCTGTGTTGGTACCATGGATAATTTAGGCTTAACTGTCTGTTTCATATAATCAACGAGGTTTGCTTCCTCAATTGCCTTTAACACCTCCTCATCACCGGCACCCTTCTTAATATTGACCTTATACTCTGTAGGTTCTATATGTTTCACATTAACAACCCTCCTCCTAACGCCAGTGAGAGACTTAGGCCCCGTGATTATTACAAAATTCTCATCTTTAATATCCACAATAACACCCTTCCTACCAGCCTCCCTACCAGCCACCTTAACCACAACTCTACCAATATCAAAAACCCTCGGCATCAATCACGATTAAAAACAAGACCTTTATAAGCATTTCATGTCAATTATGCATTAGGGTTTCAACATTTATGTTATTATAAAATCATACCCAAGTTCTCTCCTTGCAATACTAACTTTATGCTTAACCTTACTTACCGAATCGACTAACCCCCTAATGACTCCCTTCGTCATTGGCATACCAACATCCTCATCAAAGGCTCCGCCAATTGTTATAACCATCGCATTAGGCGCGAACTTAATGCCAATAAACGTTAAGGCATTCAATGCCGTTAATATCCTCAGCGATGCATATAATGCATCTCTAAAATCCCTAAATGAACTAGTTAATTGTCTCATTAATTCCTTACCATACTCATAACCAAGAGCCTCCAATAAACCTGGGTCTCTCTCCATTACATAGAAGAGTATGGCGTTCATGAAGGCCACCTTAATGAAGCCCAAGAGCTCTAGGGGCTGACTAATAGCACTTATAGAACCTACACCATCCACACTACCTACTTCATTGATTACTTCCTCCTTGACCTCACCCTCAACCTCAATTAAAATACTCCTTTGACCACCAACAATACTCTTGATATTAAGGTTATGTAATCTAATGTGATGAGTAACATCATTAAGTAATCCAGGTCTATCCTTAGCAATCTCAATCAATACCCAACCCACATCCCTAATACTTATTGCGTGAAAATTAAGGATTTTCTCCATAGACCTAATAAGCAATTTACTTATTAAGTAATGGTCCTCCAAATAGTGATGCCATTCAAGGCTAGGTATTACATCTATTGGGCTGACACTGATGCGGCAGGCATAGCTCACTTCACATCATTCCTAAGGCTTGTGGAGAGGGCTGAGGAGGATTTCTACAGACAGAATGGCGTTTTACATTATCACTCGATAGCGCCAAGGAGGGAGTTATTCATATCTTACACATCACCATTAAGGAGGGGTGATGAGGTTGAGGTTGAATTATGGCTTGATGAGGCTAGGACAAGGGCTATTAGGTATAGGTTCAGAATTATTAATATAACGACTAGTAGGGTAGCTGCTGAGGGTTACTTAGTATTCACGTGCATATCCAATGAGGGTGGAGAATTAAGGGCTATTGAATGCCCTAAGGAGTTAATCAATACTTGGAAAAGGACATTAGAGATTTAATATTCAAGATACCTCACATCAAGTGATTGATCATCGAACCTAATGGGATTCCTAACAAGCATTACGTCACCCAACTCTGAGTGCTTGATTTTTGTCATTACGTACTTAAGGACATACTTATCCCTAAGTATGTCAGAGATATCATAAACAGGACCTGCAGGTATGCCATTGCTCAGGAAAAGCTTTACCCAGTAATCTCTATCCTGCGTTAAGAACACCTCTTGTAATATCTTCTCAAGTTCACCCTGCCTCTTAACCCTATCAGGATTTGTCTTAAACCTAGGATCATCAGCTAAGTCCGGTCTACCAATGACCTCGCAGAACCTCCTCCATATCCTATCATTACCCACGGCTAGTATGAACATCTTACCATCCTTAGCCCTGAATGCTTGGTAAGGTGCAAGAACACCCATGTATTTTGTACCCAGAGGTTTAGGTATGGTGTTAGTAAATAGGTAGTAAAGTATGTGTATGCCCATTGTATAAAGTGCCGAGTCAAGCATCGGCACGGTTATCCTAACCCCCCTACCAGTTCTATCCCTAACCCTCAAGGCTGAAAGTACTGCTACTACGGAGAAGAAACCCGTAATAATATCAGTGATGGGAATACCAACCTTTACAAACTCCCCATTTTCACAACCAGTCACACTCATTAACCCACTCATTCCTTGAATAACAATATCAAAGGCTGGATAATCCTCATACTCACTACTTGGCATGAAGCCCTTTATGGATACATAGATTATCCTCGGGTTCAACTTACTGACAGTCCCATAATCAACACCAAGTCTTTCCGCAACCCCAACCCTATAATTCTCAATAATAACATCAGCATCCCTAATAAACCCATACAACCTCTCCCTATCCTCCTCCCTCTTAAGGTCAAGCCTAACAACATGCTTATTCCTATTCATGGCTAAATAATACGTACTAACCCCATCCCTGATCAAGTAACCCCAAGTCCTCGTCATATCACCATCAGGAGACTCAACCTTAATAACCTCAGCACCCAAGTCACCAAGTATCGAAGTCGCAAAGGGACCGGCCGCAGAGTGCGTGAGATCAACAACCTTAACACCCTCAAGGGGAAGCCCAATTGACATACGCAATACAGTAAATGAAACTCCTTATTAAAAGTACCTTAATTCACAATATAGTTCCAAGCCAAAGTTCAAGGCATTAAACCTTTAAATGATAAGCAGGCAAGGCATAACATTTTGGATGAAGTTAATTGAAATTTTCAAGTCCCGACAGGGTGAAGGTCCACATGCTGGTAAGGAGGCAATATTCCTAAGGCTGGCTCTTTGTAACTTACACTGTGTTTGGTGCGACACGAAGTATTCGTGGTATGGAGGCAATGAAGTTGGAGTTCTCGAAGTATTCCGTAGAATTGTTGAGATGAGTAATAATGAGGTTAAGCATCTTGTGGTTACTGGTGGCGAGCCATTGTTGTGGCGCCGTGAATTAAGTAGATTATTAAGTATGGTTAGAGATCTCGGTTATTTTATTGAAGTTGAGACGAACGGTACAATAAGCCCTGGAGAGCTTGTTTACTTAGTTGATGAGTTCAATGTTTCGCCTAAGTTATCGAACTCAGGATTACCTATTAGGGTTAGGTTTAATGAAAAGGCTTTAATGGATTTCGTGAGAAGTAGTAAGGCTGTGTTTAAGTTCGTGGTCGATAAACCAACTGATTTAGAAGAGGTTCTGTGGTTCATTAATAGGTTTAGAATACCCAAGGATAGAGTTTACCTAATGTCTCAATGTATAACCACCGAGGAGTGCTTACGTAAGGATGAGGAGGTTACAAGGCCTATGGCCATTAAATTAGGTGTTAATTACACGCCTAGGTTACATATACTCTACGGCTTTAGATAAGTTTAAAGCCTGCCCAAGTCTTCCTGACCCTGTGTGTACAATAGGTGGCGCCTTGATACTGGGTAAGTTGGGTAAGGAAGAAGTTAGTGGAATTGAGGAGGTTCTTAAGAAGGCAATAATTAAGGGGGAGGAGAGGGGTAGGGACAGTTTTGGCGTTGTTTCATTAAGGAGGGATGGGTCGATAGTAGTTTTCAAGGATAGAGGCAGACCAAGTGAGGTTTTAGATAGGATTCCTAAATTAATTGATGAAGATACTGTTTTGTAATTTTTAATAATAGAGCCGAGCCAACAACTGAGTACGTTGAGGTGAAGACGCAGGACGACATACAACCAATGATTGGCGAGCGCATTATAGTTGCTCATAATGGTACTATAGCTAACGATAAGGATCTTGAAATTAAGTTTGAGTTAAAACGTGGGTCTAAGATAGACACAGCGATACTTCCGCCGCTCCTTGAAAGATTTTGGAACGGCTCATTAGAGGATCTTAGAGAGGTATTAGTGAAGTACGTGGTTGGGAGTTATGCTCTTATTGTAGCTGACATGAAAAGACCTGGTAAGATTTGGCTTGCAACAAATTTCAAACCCCTCTATATGGCATGGTATAGGGATTTAAGGACTATATTCTTTGCGAGCCTCGATGATTACCTAATTGATGATTGGAAAAAGCCGATTTGGGAACTACCCACAATAAAGAGGGTAGAGCCTTACAGTGCAGTTGAGATTGATACAGATGGTGGTTGGAGGGAGATAAGCCTTAGGAGTGATAATGGTGAGAGGAAGAGGGTTCTTGTAATAGCTAGTGGCGGTCTTGATTCAACCACGGCAGCTGCATCCTTATTGAAGCAAGGTTACGAGGTTGCGCTATTGCATTTTAATTATGGACATGTTGCTGAAAGCCCTGAAGATAAGGCTGTTAAGGAAATAGCGAATTTTCTTGGCGTACCCCTCATGGAAGTGAATATGGATTTCTTCAAGGTAATACGTCATTCTCCTCTTCTTGGCGATGGTAGTATTAATAGGGTTGATGAGGGTAAAGAGAGTGCAGAGTTCGCTCATGAGTGGGTTCCGGCCAGGAACTTCGTGTTTATTGCCTTGGCTACAGCCATAGCTGAGGCTTATGGATACGATTACATAGCTACTGGGGTAAATCTTGAGGAGGCTGGTGCATACCCTGATAATGAGATGGAATTCATAAGACTCCTCAATAAGGTCATGCCTTACGCAGTAGGTCCGAACAAACATGTTGAGTTAATAATGCCCGTGGGTCACCTAGTTAAGCATGAAATAGTTAAGTTGGGTCTTGAGATTGGTGCACCCTTGCACCTGACCTGGAGTTGCTATGATAAGGGGCCTAAGCATTGTGGTCGTTGTGGTCCATGTTACATGCGTAGATGGGCATTTAAGATTAATGGAGTTAGGGATCCTGTGGAGTACGAATTACCCATTGAGATTGAGGAGGAATTTTGGAGAGATTGCCAGCAATATGTAGTACCCGAACCACCAGGTAGGGAGAAATCAAGGCATTAATTTAAGTCAGGTAGTTCTTTTAAAGCCTGTATTTCATGGACTGCCTGTATGATATTGAGTTCATTGTATAGCTTAGCATACCTGTACGGAATAGCCCTATTCACTTACTTAGCCGCTGCTGGTGTACTATGGTTGTTGCATCGGTTTGGTAGGGAGGATTTATTATTACCCGTGGGGGCCATGGATTACATACTCCTCC
Source organism: Vulcanisaeta sp. AZ3 (assembly GCA_000960865.2). GTDB lineage: Archaea > Thermoproteota > Thermoprotei > Thermoproteales > Thermocladiaceae > Vulcanisaeta. The sequence goes on from JZWU02000009.1 coordinate 21,530, forward strand.
TCACAATAAGTCAGTACATGGCTAGTAAGATAGGGGCATTTGTGGGGTCCTTAGTAATTCCCATGGGCGTATTTACTTATAGTGCCTCCGTGGCTATCCTGGATTTCCTAACGTTGAAGTATGGCAGGAGGGTTGGTTATTGGGTCGTTAGGATAGCCGCATACCTACAAGCCCTAATATTCGTAATAAATTACTTAATCATCAATTACCCACCTGCACCATTCTGGGCATCTAATCAAGTAGCCTTCGCCCAAATTATGGGTGTTAGTGCGAGAATAGCCATAGCCTCAATAGCAGCCTTCCTAGCCTCTGAGACCTACGATGTGCATCTAGTGTCGAGGATTAGGGGTGGCATACTTAGGAGGGTTGGTTATTCAGACCCTGTGGTTATGACAATTGATACCTTAGTTTTCATACCAATAGCTTTTTACGGTGTCGTACCTAACATATGGCTGCTAATGGCTTCTCAATTAAGTGTTAAGGTGAGCCTTGTACCATTGACAATGCTAGCTGTATGGCTGAATAGGAGGGCTCTTAAGTACGCTACCGCAATAACAACTAATAAGTAAAAAATAAAATAAAAATTCAGTTTATGGAGTTATTTCGTATGCCTAGGGCATTAAAGATTGATTCCAGGGATAACGTGGCTGTGTTGCTCGAGGATGTTAAGGCAGGCGATTTAGTCGAAGTCGTAGGTCAGGAGGTTAGGGATTACGTGACTGCTGTGCAAGAGATTAAGCAAGGGCATAAGATAGCTCTCGTAGATATACCCAAGGGGTCCTATGTGTATAAGTACGGTGAGCCCATAGGCATTGCCACTAGAGATATTAAGAGGGGAGAGCATGTTCATGTTCATAACCTAGACAGTGTAAGGGGTAAGGTGATGAATGTATGAAGAGGGAGTTCTTGGGTTACGAAAGGCCTAAGGGGGCTCCTGGAGTTAGAAATTACGTGCTAATAATACCAACAGTAATCTGCAGCCTAGGTGTGGCAACTACTACAAGAAGGGTCCTTGACCAATTAGGTGAGTCTAGGGGAATGGTTAGGGTGCTTAATAATCCATTTGGTTGTGGGCAGGTTGGTGAGGACTTAGAGCAGACCACGAGGACTCTCATAAATACGGCATTGAATCCAAATGTCTATGGAGCTGTAGTTGTTAGTCTTGGTTGTGAGAGTGTGGATGCTGAGGATGTGGCTAGGGAGATTGGTACGGAGAAGCCTGTGGAGTTAGTTAGGGTTCAGGATTATGGTTATGGTAAATCGATAGAAAGAATTAAAGAGAGTGTTAAGAGGATGGTTGAGGAAGCTTCAAAACTACAGAGGAGGAGCTTTGATGTTTCAGAACTAACAATAGGCCTTGAATGCGGTGGTTCGGATTGGACTAGCGGTCTAGTTTCCAATCCTTTAGTTGGTAGGGTTTCAGATATGCTTATCGAAGCTGGTGGTTCATCAATAATTAGTGAAGTCCCTGAGTTCATAGGTGCCGAACACCTATATGCGAAGAGAGCAGTTAATGATAAGGTTAGGGGGGATGTTATGAATGCCGTTAGGTGGTATGAAGAGTGGCTAAAGAGGGAGGCTAAGGTAGATTTTAGGGGAGCCCAGCCATCCCCAGGCAATATAGCTGGTGGAATAACGACAATCGAGGAGAAATCCCTAGGGGCCATTAAGAAATCAGGAACAGCACCAGTTAAGGGGGTTCTGAAATTTGCTGAGAGAATAAGGGATAAGGGGCATTACTTAATGATAACTCCAGGTTACGATGTAGAGTCTGTCTCAGGCATGGTTGCTGGTGGTGCCCAATTAGTATTATTCACCACAGGTAGGGGGACGCCCACGGGGCATGTAATAGCCCCCGTCATTAAGATAACTGCTAATAGGGATACGTGCAAGGTAATGAATGATTTCATAGATTTTTGTGCAGCAGATGTACTTGAGGGTAAGAGAAGTATTGATCAAGCGGCTAATGACCTATACGAATTAATGATTAATATTGCCAATGGTAAACTAACGAAGGCCGAGGAATTAGGGCAGGAAGACTTTGGAATATTTAGAATAGGACCCACATTCTGATTATCGCCATTAACCCAATGCAAACGCAGAGCATAGCCTTAATTAGTACCGCCAAGTAGTCCAACATAGGAAACCTTAGTATTCTCTGTTCATAACGTAATTATCCTTAAAAGTGTATCTAATCCTTGAGTTGTGATTGGCGGCCCCGCCGGGATTTGAACTTCCCCCGAGGGTTCTTGTCCCTCGTCCGGGTCCTACGGCTCTCTACCATTTATGTCCGCAGGCCGCCGCTCTGTCCATGCTGAGCTACGGGGCCTTAATCTTCATTTACTGGCTGGTATTAAGTCTTTAGCTTCCCCGGTCCTAAGGCGAGGCTTTCATTTATTTGTAATTAATTTATATTGAGGATTGGCATTATCGTGATAATTGGTTGATATTCAACCCAGAGTCAATTGTAGCCTTAAATCTACGCCACCACTCGAGGTATTGCTCATAATCCTCAAAGGTCCACTCCTTAGAACCCATTTCCCTGGCCATTGTGGAGACCACATCCCTAGCTCTATCACCTTCCCACGGCATTGGCTGGACGCCAGCCTTCATTGAATACTCAGCCATCTCCCTATAGAGGTCTTTGTTTGGTGCCATGCCCGTAACCTCTACATACAATTTCTCAAGTATAGGTTCAGCCCAACCTCTATGGAACCTACAGAGTCCTGAATCATCTATTAAGGACTCCATAATAGCTCTGTCTAGCGAGGATTTAGCAAAGTCCTCAGGTTCCATGAAGGTCGGCGTATAATTAGTCCAGTACCTACCCAGTACATACATGGGGGCCACCATTCCTGGAGCCCAGTATAGGTTTGGCGTCATGTAGCCTTCGCTTCCATAAGCAACGTAAACCACAAGGTCCTTAAAGGACTTACCAATCATTGAAACTCTATCGTGGAACATATCATCAAGTTTCCTAGCAGCAACTCTAATGCCACTCTCGCTAATGATCTTAAGAATCTCTGTGGAGCCCTCAACAAACCCCCTAATTAACTCACGGGCAAGCCCTGCATTCTTTCTCGAATCAACCTCCGGGTCAAATTTGGTCGGGTCGAAAATCGGCTTATCAGTAAGCCCAACTTCATTTGGCTGTAATAACCCGTGTTCTATTGCATCGAATATCCAAGCAATGACATGTCCCATTTCAATAGCATCAAGTCCATACTGATCAATCAAGTCCACAAGTGGCACAGCTTCCTCAAATATGTAATTACCAATGAATGGACCCATGGCATGAAATGGTTCATAATCCACCTTCTTACCATGCCAAACCTTCTTACAAACCACGGAGCATCCGAAATCGCCACAATTATACCAAGACTTACTCTTAACAAAGACCTCATCATTGAAAGGCTTCCAGAACAGCTTAAGTATGGCATCAACATGCCTCAGTCTCTCCTCCCTAGATAAGTAGATCGACTTATAACCGAAGAGGGGTAATAATTCACGATAGTGTGGGTAATTAACGCCGAAGGTGCCGCCAGTACCTATGCTTGGATCGAACCTGTACTTAATAGTCTTCTCATTCATAACCTGCCTAAAAGGCTTCTTAAAGGCTTCCGTAGTCAATTCATTTACGAAGTTCATATCAGTAACCTTAACATATCTAGCTCCATGACGTCCGCCAGCCACAATACCAACAACATTATGACCCCTAGCCAATACACTGCCAGGACCACCCCTAGCCGCGAAATCCTCAGCACCAGGTCTAAACTCACCCCTCAATGGATTAACATCTATTGATACCAAGGCACCATTGTACGTTGTTAATGCCGCAGGACCCACAACAACAGCCCTGGCATTATACTTTACAAAGAAGTCCCTATATGTATCGAGCAAGTACTTAGTAAAGGCATAAGCTCCCTCATAATTGCCATACTTAAACACGGGATTTATCCTCCTAATCTCAACACCATCATTAGATGCAAATACGACCACGGGAAGCTCAGCCTTACCCACAATAATCATGGCATCTATGCCAGAACCCATGAACTTATAGGCAGCACCACCTAAGGCAGCCACATGCAAAGTCCTCGTCATTGGGCTCTTAAATGTAGCCACCAATCTATGGAAGCCCGGCATCTTACCGCCCACAAAGGGCCCCATTCCAATTACAAAGGGAACCCTCGGATCAAAGGGATCAAGGCTCCAAGTACCCAGCTCATTATTTATCTTAACCCCCAAGCTAGCAGGTCCTTGTATGTTTATATCCTCCATAGTAGTGGAATTCCTATCAAGATCGATTCTAAGTACCCTCACGGATTAGGTTTTGTCGGTTATTAGTATAAGGTTTTTGTAATTAATTAGTGAATAGGGTCGTTCTGGGTTTTCGGAGAAATACTTATTAACCCATTACACCCAGTTATACCTAGTAGACCCAGTATGAGGGTTAAGGAGTTAATAAAGGATGGCATAATTTCTTGTAGGTCCACGGACCCGATAAAGTGTGCCGTCACAAAGATGTACATTAATAATGTGGGTAGTGTCCTCATAATTGATGAGAATGATAAACCTATCGGTATATTCACAGAGAGAGATTTAGTGAGAGTCATTGCTGAGAATATAAGCCTAGACGCGCCACTACTAAAAGTGATGAGTAGAAGACTAATCACAGCAACTGCAATGGAATCCTTAGTATCAGCGGCAATGAAAATGGTAGAGAACAACATAAGACATCTACCCGTAGTTGAAGAAGGAAAGGCAATCGGTATGGTAAGCATTAGAGACCTACTTAGGACGCTAATGTCGGAGGAATTAGCATATCCATAATACAAGTAAATCCTTAATAACAACTCAACAAGCATTACCGTAAGGAAAACCTTAAAAACACAGGGCTACATGGTCTAGCGACCAAACCGAGGTAACCCGGCCATAGGCGAGGTGGAACCACCTGAACCCACCAGAACTCAGAAGTGAAACGCCTCGCCGCGCACGGAAGTACTGCGGTCCGGGAGGCCGCGGGAAACCGGCGTGCCGGGGCCTCGGGGTTATAACTTATTTTCACATTTAATAACGTTTTATTTAATGCTATAATTTATGTAAAACTATACTTTTATTAAATCTTCGACAATTTATGTGCTGTGTCCATGAGTGTCGTTGTCACTACCCAAATATCTATGATTAAAATCCCATAGGCCTCTTCTGTGGCTGCCGAGGGCCAGGGTACAAGTAGTGCTATTATGGGTGCAATAATTCCAAGGAGTAATGTGAATAGACCGAAGCTCTTATCTTTCGTAATTAATGAACCCACACCCCATGTTATTAAGGCCATATCCATTTGAATAAAGAACCAAGTAGATACGAAGACATGCGGTTCTGTACCCTCGTGATAAATACCTATTAATGCAAGGAATATTCCCGCTATGAAGACGAAGGCTGAGGCAAAGCTCTCAATTTTATTCCTCGAGATCAGAAGAAGGTCTATTGAGTATAAGTCCACAAATATAGAAGTTATTACGAGCCCGTAATTATAAATCCACGGGTTAGTGGCATGGGGGCCTCCTAAATCGCTAAAGGCGTTTCTCGTAAATACGAACCAAGGATTAGCACTGATGCTTATGGCTATCACGATCCACGCCATTATCACGGCTATGACCCCCGTAATCCTAAGAAAATCCCTAACGCTCATGGTAATCACGGTTTTGTTCTAAATCTCAACAGTTAGCGTTTCCGTATCCCTTGGATAATACGTTATTATCTCAATATCGTCCTCCCTAATCACCACAGTATCCGAATGCCTAAATCCACCAAGACCAGGTACGTATATCCCTGGTTCAACAGTTATAACCATGCCAGGCCTCAGTACAGTTTCATCACCAATATCAAGAAATGGCGCCTCATGAGCCTCAAGACCAAGCCCATGCCCACTATGATGCAGTAAATATTCATACACGCCCAATTCCTTAGCCATCCTAATTACAGCCCCATCAACCTCAGACGCCTTAATACCTGGTTTCAATACGTTGAGCGCCGAATCTTGAAGCCTCAGTGCCATCTCGTGGTACTTAACAATCTTGTCCGTTGGTTTACCTACAAATATATTCCTCTCTAACTCAGCCATGTAACCACCCACATCTGCTGAGGCTCCCGTGACTAAGACATCACCAAGCTTAATAGGTCTCTCAACACTTATAGAATGCGGGTACGCACTATGCTCCCCTACCTGGCCTCTAAACCCTGCAAAGGCTGGGTATTCGGACCTCATGGGCTTATACTGGGGTCCCAAAGCTTTTTTCATCATCAGTGATGCGTCTAGGGATGCCCTTAGTGAGATTTCATAATCATAAAGACCTGGTGCCGTATAGTCTTGTAATAAGGAGTGAGCTAGATTTGCCCACTTAGCACTTTCTCTAAGTAACTCAATCTCTACGTCAGACTTTATAATTCTCATTGAGTATACATCATCAGCAACATTTACGAATTTAACATTGGGCATTAACTCGGTAAGGCTGGGGCCCTTATAACCCCAGTAGTTTGCGTAGCCGGGTGTTGAGTCATAACCTATTACTGAATTATCTAGGTGCAACTCCCTGAACCACTCAATGAATAATTTAATTGGATGAGTCTCCCCTGGGTAGTCCCTATACGTGTAAACCTTGGATATGAGTTTCGTTTGCTCCATCACATGGTCTCTCTCGAGTAATGGACCGAAGAAATAAATCTCCCCATTATTACGTATTACAATCGCCGCAGGTCTCTCAGTCTGAAGATAATAAAAGCCCACGAAATAAGCCATGTTTACTGCATTATTTATGTACACAGCATCTAACCCTTTACTAACCATTAGCCTCTGCAACGAATTTAACCGCCTTTCAAACTCTTTAGTTGGTACTGCGTACATTATTAATGATGCTCAAATAATCAATTTAACATTTACTTAGCCAAACAGGTTTATCTCAGGTACATTCTCGGTGCTGGATTTCTCGGTGAGTACATCATTGCTTATCTCAATTATATACTTAAGTTTCGCAGTGTAAACCACGTTATTTCCCTCCTCACCGGTTGGTGTAAGCGGTATTTCTCCATTGACCCTGGCATACCCCTTCTCCTCATTTTCCCTCATTAACTTCCAAACCATGCCAATGCTATACTTTCCCTCAACCTCCTTGATGTCCCAAGTCCTCTCACCTGGTGTTAAGCCGTAATCGCTGGAGAAGGACTTAACTAGCTGCATGAAGCTTGTGCCTGAATCATCAAGGGATACTGATAGACCGGCCTCTCTAGGCCACCTCTCAAGTCTCCTTTTTCTGGCTTCCTCGTTTGCCGACTTGCTAATTTTTATTGGTACTTCTAAATCTCTCTCGTAGACAGGCGTGAAGCTCATACAGGGTGCAATACCTTGGACTGAGTTAAAAATGCTTTTCTAGTCATCAGCTAACACCTTACTCATCACGGTTCATGGCAGCCATCTGATCATCACACAAGTTAACTTAAACCGTAGGATTATTTAAGCGCTACTCAGTTTCGATAACCTCGTTTATATCCATTACCTCAACAACATCCTCAGCGCTCCTGCCCAGGTTGGCTAGGCATATTGGGCATACTGTGACCACGGTTCTCGAAAGCTTAGCCAAGTTGCTAATCCTAATCTTGGCAATTTTACTCGATAATTCAGGACTTAGGGACTCCAGTGGACCGCCGCAGCATGTTGATGTTTCCTTACCTGTTATTAATGGATCCTCTAGATGCTTGATGCCAGCGTTATCGAGTATCCTCCTATACACATCATACTTGTCCAAATACCTAGCATACAGACAAGAATCATGAATAACAACCTCACTGCTGATCCTTGACCTAACCTTAGCACTCTTAAGGAGGTCTAGGTAATTTACGATTTCGAAATTTAATTTAAAGTGTTTTGGTGCTTCATTGATAAGTATGTTGTGGGTATGTGGGTCTATTGTTATTATTTTCTTAACACCATATTTCTCAAATGTTTTTAAGACCTTATTCTCGAAGTATTCCAGGAATATGTCCTCAGCACCAATTTCATGGAGTAAGGCACCACTGTAAGGTTCATCCTCGTATAAATAACCGAAATTAAGACCAACCCTCTGCAAGGACTTAGCTATATTCCTCATTATATTATTTGCCCTATCAATATCTGCCTTACTCGGCTTAATCACGAGACCTGCAAATCTAGAAAAGGCGCCGGCGAGACTTGCCAGGGGTGTTCCTTTTACCTTCTCTATCCATGGGACTAATTGATTTATCATGGGGGCCATTTGGTATAAGCAGGAGGTGTATATGATTGTATCACCACCCTTAGATATTCCCGTATCCCTAGCCCACTCAGTACAGTAAGACTTAGCCATTGGTATTGGTAAACCACTTGAGTCGAGGTTCCTCTTCATCGTATCAATTAACGCCTTAATCCAGCTCTCAGATATGGCCATTATCTACTCTCTTGTAATTCAACATTATTAAGTATTGTTATCATTAATAAATTACGCATTGTAAGCATTCACCTTTCCTTTTAAGTAGAAATTAACTCTCGATTTATTTATCACAGCGTCAACATTACAGTCACACCTAAGGAGTACCTTTGTTATGCCAAGTAGATAACCTCTAGTGAATGGTAGACCAGCATCTAAGTCGAAGGGTTCGGTTAGGATTAGGTTCACGGTGTAGGCATCCTTTTCGTTAGTTAATTTAACACCCTCTGCGCCTCTGGCCAAGTTCATGACCACAAGCATGTTTATTGCAGTTTCAAGTATTTTAAACGGATCTGCATTGGTTGATATTTCATACTTATACCTCATCATCGTACTTGCCATGGATAATCCCATCTCGTAACCAAGCTTATTGAGAAATGATTGAACCTCACTACCGCTCTGCACTATATGCATTAATATGCTCTTCAGTATCTCTTTGTCAAAACCCACGAGTTCCATAGGCGCCTCATGACTAGCCCACACATCATATATACCATTAATACTCCTTAATTTATCGATTGAGCCTATCGGCAATGAGTCACTCAACCTCATTGCAATGACCCTCTCGTTCTCTGAAGGTATTGATACGAAAACCCACTCAATACTAGCACTCTCCTTTATGACGCCAGTTATCTCATGAAGCAATCCACGCCTATTAGCAGCCTTTATCACTAGTAGCGTCATTAATTAATGACTAAATCAAGAGACTTTAAACCAGACTGATCGTGAGCACGAACATTGAGGATGCTAATTAGGGGTTAGGATTTATTAACCACCAGAATTGTTCGAGATTAGTATGTCTAGTAATAATTATGATGAGTTATACGTGAAGTTATTGGATAAGGCGTACACAATAATCACACCGAAAATACAGAGAAGGCAGGAGATACCCAAATTAATCATACAGATTCAGCCAAAGAAATCATTAATTCAAAATTTTAGGGATGTGGCACAGAGGCTCAATAGAGATCCAACCCATATAGCGAGGTTCTTCTTGAAGGAATTAGCCCTACCGGGCAATATCGAGGGTAATGCCCTAGTACTATATGCTGAGAGAAGCCCAAGAACTCTTGAGGCAGTTTATGAGAGGTATTTAAAATTGTATGTAGAGTGTCCTGTATGCCACTCCATAGATACGTATCTTGAGAAGGAGGGACGTATATACGTCCTGGTTTGCACAGCATGCGGCGCCAGAACGCCGCGCAAGTCAATATCATGAAACGCCTAAAATCGCCTCGTGGAGAGTCTCTCGACATGAATTCCGAAGTAATCTAATTATATTAATTTTTGGTTATATGCCTATACTTTGTGGGGGGATTAATTAACTATTATCTGGGAAAGGGTTTATATTTACCTTAGGTAGGTGATAAAGCATCTATGTCATTTAGTGGATATCCCATTGTATTAACGGGAGAGATGGCGACCATGTCTGATACCCACGGATCATCCGTTGTAGGCTTTGCATCAGCAATACCCGAGAATTACTTCAGGGATTGGATTGCCAAGAGATTTTTCAGAGTTAAGAGCGATAGGACAGGTAAGGTTCGGAGGGCACCCTACGGTCTAGCTAAGGTGGAGGCGGCATTACTTGCTCATGGATATACCAGTAATGATGTAATAATAGCGGATCCTTATAAGTTAGATAGGGTAATTGGTCCAAATACGAGGATCGTAGGTATATATGTGATGGACCCCCTCGGTCTAAGCTTCGGTTCTGGCATAGTCTATTGGATCCTAAAGCTAGCGGACCTACCTTATAGAGGCCTACCCTACATAGCGAAGTCCTTCCTTGAGGTAGTTGAGCATCCGGCAATTAAGAGGCATAGGGGGCATCTGAAGGTTGTTATTGGGGGTCCTGCTGGTTGGCAAATAGTGGATACTGGTAAACAGGGAGAGTTAGGTATTGATGTAGTTTTTGAGGGGGAGTTTGAGGAGGATGGTCCTAAGCTATTTGATGATATTATGAAGGGTAAGGATGTATCCAGCAGGATTGTGGCCCATAGACCAGTACCCATAGATATGGTTCCAACCATAGTAACACCATCGATCGGTGGTATGGTTGAAGTAACGAGAGGTTGTGGTCGCGGCTGTCAATTCTGCACACCAACACTTAGTGGTTCAATTAGATCATTTCCCTTTGAGGGGCACATTGGTAGGGAGATTAAATTGAATATAGAGGTTGGTGGTTTTAAGGAGATAACATTACATAGCGAGGAGTTCTTTAGATATGGTGCCAAGGGTATCGAGCCAAACCCAGAGAAGGTGCTTGATCTAACACAGAGGGCGTATAAGTTAGTTAAATCTTACGGTGATGATTATGAGTTAACCACAGACTTTACAACAGCAGCCGTGGCTAAATACGCACCGAAGCTTATTAAGGAAGTTTCTGAGTACATGAATGAGGGTGGTACTTGGCGCTTCATAGAGATGGGGATAGAGACAGGTTCGCCAAGGCTGCTGAAACTATTAATGCCTGGCAAGGCATTGCCATACAAGCCTGAGGAGTATCCTGATGTGGTTGAGGAGGCCATTGGCATACTTAATGATAATTACTGGGTCGTGGTTGGCACAATGATATTGAATTTACCCGGTGAGACAGATGACGACGTTGTAAAGAACTTGGAATTACTTGATAGATTAAAGAAATTGAGGGTCTTAACGTTCCCACTACCCTTTATACCAATGGGAGCACTTAGGAAGAGAGACTTCACAATACTCGATAAGCTTCTCGAGGATCCACTGAGACTGGAATTTATCCTTAAGGCCTTGATAAAGTCTTTTGAGGAGGCTAAGGCCTTTAGTCACTTAATTACTAGGAAGGTGGAGAATTTCGTTGTTAAGAGGCTTATTGAGTATGTAGCGGTTGGTAGCTTCAATCTTGTTTTGAAGAGGTATAAGGAGAAGCTTGGTTCATTGGTTGAGCAGTATGGAGAGTTCAGGGAGAGAGTTAAGAAAGAGGTTTCCAAGGCCCTCATATCAGTGAGGTTTGATGATGATAATCAATGATTTTCGGAATCCTCATTAATTATTAAATATATCAATTGATAAATTACCAATGGTCAATCAACGTAAATACTTAACTTATTTAATACCTAAAAGACTCTTATCTTAACTTATTATATTTAGAAACCTTGATAAAGGGGGATCTCGCAAATTATTTATGTGGGAGTTGAGGATAGATCAATTGAGGAAACTGATGCGCTAGTTATTAGAAGGGCATATTATGTACTTAGTGTCAGTATAACTGGTTTATTGCTAATAATGATTAATTGGGTTGGTGTATCATCAATCATGTATAATATAATGAGTATAAGGAAGATTGTACTTAATGCTGTGTATTACGTGGTACCAATTGTAACTGCAATGACGGGCCTCGCAGTGATTCAATTACCCACAATATTCATACTGAATAGAATCGGTAACAAGGTGTCCATGTCTCTAGGGCTCCTAATGAATGGATTATCCCTAATATTCTCAACAACAAGTAGCTATCACACAGCACTGCTCCTAAGATTCCTCGCAGGAATAGGACTCGGGTTCTACCTAGCCCCATCATTACTACTAATACTGGGTTGGTGGAGCATTAGAGGGTTGACTAGGTGGGTCCAAGTTGCATACCTCTCGTCGGTGACGGCCATAATAACCTTAACATCCATTATCGTTCCCGAAATAACACAGAGCATAGCACCATACTTAGGCGTAGCGTCGATAATCCTAGCAGTCATTATTTTATTCACAGTAGGAGACGCAGTTATTATAAAGAAGGTCCCAATAATGGCAATCATGAATAACCCAGACGTATTAATGCTTGGTATAGCCTTCTCGCTGCCCTGGGGGGTTTATCTAAGCCTAATCCCGCTAGTGATGCAGACGAGTGGTCGTTTAGGCATGATGGCATTGACAGTACCATTAATACTAACACCGCTTCTCTATAGATATAGGCATTCAGTGAAGATTGAGAGAAGGAAGATATTACTATACACAACAGCAGCATTTGGTGCTCTAACAATGGTAATGGGCCTCCACATATACACGGATTACTTATTACTTGTATTAGGCACTATATTTACTTTGGTACTATTATTGGTACTCTACATGGTTAATGAATTAGTCAGTCCAATATTAATGGTTCAATCAGTTACTTACCTATTCACAATATCATCAATAATAGGTTCAATAATAGGTATGATAATGGCGTATGCAATTCAATACCTAGGAGTGCTAGGTTGGGTCGTTATTGGGATTTTAATAATTATATCATCTATCATTTACAGAATTTTAAGAATCACTCTTTAACCTTAGGATACCTATCAAGCTTTGAAATCTCCTTAATTGCATCTAAGTCACCAAGCAAATCCCTAATCGATATTACACCAACTACAGAATCATCCTCATCAACAACAATCACATGCCTAACTCTATAATCAACCATCAACGAAGCAACAATACTTACCGAATCATTAACCCTAGCCTTAACAACTCTAGGACCCAGGGTTCCAACCTTACTCACAGGAGTATCCAAGGGTAACTTATTAGCCAAGGCTCTAATAACATCACGTTCAGTAACAATACCGCGCAACTTCATCGTATTTACATCCTCAACTATAACAACAGAACCCGTGTTCTCCTTAGCCATTAACTCCACAGCCTCAATGAGTGGTCGATCCTCAGTAATTACAAGAGGTTTCCTCCTGATGAGGTCAATAGCCCTCATAGAATTACCACCTAATTATCAAATTAACTAATTAATAAGCATTACTACACATACCCGAAATATAGGAATATTCTATGTAAAAAATAAATAATGTGATATGCAATATATTAATAAATATTCATCTTCGGATATGAATATATAATAAATAGGAAGGGCAAAACAAGCTTTTTAAGCAACAATAGGAGTAAGCGTTAGTGATGAGTAGGGACCTCGCTTGTCAGAAAAGTGACGAATTTGCCGAGTGCTGATAATATATGCACCTTAAACTACCAAGTAAGTGAATAAGATTTGATAATGTTTCATTGTCCTTCAACGTTAAGGTATATTTAAATAACAAATACTGATTTCAAGTAATTCAACAATACCAAGATGAGCTAGGAGGCCTACGGTATAGGTCCCAGTGATGTTATTAAGATACTTGCGATAAGGCATTCAATTATATGATTTTTAATCGAATATCTTACTTGGGTTAAATATGTTGTGTGGATCAAATACTCTCTTTATCTCTCTCATTAGACCTATTACAGAATTTGCATTGCTACTATTCCTAGATCCTACTGACTCCCTGAGTAGGTTCTTCTTAAGTGTGCCGATTCCATGCTCAGCACTTATGGTTCCCTCAAGCTTTATCGCAAGTCTCCCGACTTCCTCGAAGAATTTCATGACTCTCCCTATCTCCTCCTTATCTTGACGATTAGCCCATACACCTGGGTGTAGGTTTCCATCGCCAATATGTCCACCCAGCGTCATTTTTACACCATACCTAACACTCAGTTCCTGAATACTCCTAACTGCCTCTGGTATTTTACTCATGGGTACTGCTATGTCTTCGAATATTACGAATGCGTCATTACCATAATCACTAAATGCAGCCTTAAGCTGGGCTGAGTATAACATCCTCCTTGGCTCTAGTATTTTTGAGAATTCCTGCCATGTAGTTGCTGTGTTAATGATCTCACCGCCATTACTCTTCATAATATCGTTCAATTTAGTAAGTATCTGAGTCTCACTACCCCCATAAGTATCAACCCCAACCCACAGGTAATACCTACCATCAAGACCCACTAACTGAGCTACCTTATCATCTATGAACTCCGTAACCATAGGCCAAAGCCTGGCCTCTCTAGCCTTAATCACAGAGTTAACGAGGCTCTCAGCATTCCTAAAACTAGCCATTAAGCCAACGAAGGACTCAGGCAATGGAGCAAGCCTCAGTGTTGCCTCCGTGACAATGCCTAGAGTGCCCTCACTACCAATGAATAACTGAAGCAAGTTATAACCCTCCCTACACTTAACAGTCCTACAACCAACCCTAATAATATCACCAGTCCCAATCACGGCCTCAAGACCAAGAACCCAGTAGGCAGCTGGACCGAACTTAGCACCCCTCATGCCACCCCCACCATTATTAATCACACCACCTATAGTAGCGGTTTTAGAGGACGCTGGATCCACAGGCCATTGAAGGCCGTAACTAGCCAACTCTAGGTTTAGGTCGTCAACCTTAATCCCAGGTTGAACCCTAGCTACCCAATCAATGTCTGAGACTTCAATTATACTATTCATTTTCTCCATAGAAACCATTACCGTATTCTCAAGAATAGGTGTTGCATTACCGGATAGACTTGTTGATGAACCTATTGGCAGTAGCTTAAGTCCGTAATTAACTGCTAACCTCACCAAAGAAACAGCATCATTCGCATCATTAAGGTAAACCAACGCCATAGGCATGACACCCCGCTCAGGAGATGCATCATGACTATACAGAGCCAGTATGTGCGGTTCTATAATCAACCTATCACCAAACAAACCCTCAAGTTCTCTAATGGCATCTCTCTGTCTAGACATTATTATTAATAATACTCACAATCTATTTAAGCATTAGTTCTAGGATCATTGACTTAAAACTATGTATTGCATCTGCAATATTAATACCTGCTGGGCATTGGGTATTGCAGGCTGCGCAGTGTAGGCATGTCATTATTGAATCCACAATCTCGCTATTCAACTTAATATCCTTACCTTGCCCAAAACCATCCTCTATCAATATCTTTATCAGATTAACCCTACCCCTAGGTCCATAGGATCTACTCCTCATTACCTTAAAGGTTGGGCATGGAAATTCACAAAAACCGCAGAATTGGCATTTCCTAACCTCTTCATAAACTTCCTTGAGACTCATCATGATTAGACCACCTCAATTACCTCTGCTAAATCAAAGAGCCTAATGCTCACACTACCCTCCTCAGCGCCTCTCCTAAGATTTACATAGCATATCGGGCATTGAGCAACAATATTACTAGACAGCCTAGCCAGTTCCTTAACTCTATTTATCGATACGGCTTTAGCAACACTTGGGTATGTGGATTCTATAGGACCACCACAACAATGAGACATATCTTTACCAGTTAACACAGGATCCTCCTTCACATTAGACTTACCCTTAACTAGGTCTCTAATTGTCTCATACTTATTTAGGTACCTTGCGTACAAGCAAGAGTCATGCATTGTAAACTCATCTAACTTAACCCTAATCCTGCTGGGATTCAAGTAATCTAAGTAGCTCCTAACCTTAATGTTAAACTCAGGTATATACCTTGGATATAACCGCTCCAGTGTGTATTGGGTATGTGGATCTATGGTTATTACCTCACGCACATTATTATCCCTAAAAACCCTATACACCTCCCTAGCATACTCAACAAACTCCCCAACAAACCCCAACTCATATAGAAGGGCACCACTATACGGCTCCTCATCAAGAACCCCAAACCTAACACCCATAGCCTTCAACATACCGTATACATTCTTAACAATTCCATTAGCCCTAACCAATTCCTCATCACTAGGCCTAAGCATCGCTTTACCCAGGAACTTAACACCCACTGAGGCAAGCCTAGCCAAAGCACCACCCTTAGTCACACCAAACCTCTCGAGCTCCATCACAACTCTCTCAATCACAGGAGCCATTTGATATAAGCACGAGGTATAAAATATCGTACCACTATCTCTATCAAATTCCAACCCCTCACGCCACCTACTGCATATAGACTTATCCATTGGGAAGGGAAGCCCAGAATCTTTAAGACTTGATGTAATAACATCCCTCAAAACCCTAAGCCAATCAAGAGACATTCATAATGCACTATGAATTAAATTAATAAATCTTAATTAATTGGGAAATAAACATGTCACCACAGAATAGCGTAAGGGGTAAACTATCAATAAGGTCACTATGGTCAATGCCAGGCAATACACCACTCTTCGCAAAACTACCACAATACTTTCCGGACTCCGAGGTTTTGCAAGTAGTATTCGAAGCTGACCCTAACGGTATAGCTGAGTTAGTCCCTGAGGATCTCGAAGTACCCGTGCCTGCTGAGGCCATGATAACATTCTTCAAATTCCCATTTAGTACATTAGGCCCTTACAACGAGTTTGCTGTTGATGTTAAGGTACTCCTTGATGGGCAGGAGAAGTACTTTACGGCATATAACTATGTAAATAGTGATGTAGGTTTAGCAGCGGGTCGTGAAATCTGGGGTGTTCCCAAGAAGTTTGGTGTATTGGATATAGTTAAGTATTATGATTTAGTGATGGGGTACCTAGAGAGACCACCTGGTTATAGGCTCGTCACAGCCATAATAAGGCCTGAGGAGCCAGCGCAAGTACAACCATTATCAATAACTAGGTTAGCCCTTAAGATAATACCACCTGCAGGTGATGGTGCTAAAGCCATAGTCCAACTAGTGGATAGGTATAGGCATAGATTAACTCCTAAAACTGCTTGGACTGGGCCCTGTACCTTAGCCTTTAATAATCCATCAGACATAGATCCCCTCTATAGATTGGGGTTTAAGAGGGTCATTAGGTGTGTCTATGGTATCTTTGATTACGTGCTTGACTTCGGTAGAGTCGTTAAGGAATATACGTAGGTTCATTCTTCAATTAAAATGTTAATAAATAATCATTATTAATACAATAACCATACCTAGCAACTAATATTAATTAGTTAATTTCAAGAAATGTTAGTGCCCAATAGAGCCTTATTAAGGCTTGCCGGGGAGCTTGCCGACTCAGGTTTTAGAGGTGTAGTTAGGGCTCACTACGTTAAGAGGCGTTTTAGAGTATTAACTATAGAGTTCATTATTTATAAGAGGCCTAGCAAGACTAGGAGGTTTTGGGTAAGAGTTAAGAAGGTTCTTGAAGTTATTCCGTCATTAATTATCGCATTGATTGTTGGATTAATCCTAGCAATATTTTTTAAGTACATCGTTTAGCCTCTCCATTAATTAAGTACTGAGTTACTTTGACTTATTGATTAAGAAATCCAAGTCTTCTAAGCCTACTGAGTTCTTCATCGACTTGAGTTTTAACGGTGCTTAGTACCTCATTGCAATGATTAATAGTATTGATTGTTACTTCTCTAGCATAGCCAATGTAGCTATGTGGGTTTAGATTCATGAGCATGGGATCGTCTGCTCCAAGCCTGCTCAATGCTTCAATGTATTCAGTTCTGCTCAATCTTAAGCCTCTGAATAGTGTGAGTGATTTTTCGTAAGCATCCTTCATACCCAATACCCTAAGCCTCACTTGGACTGCCTCGCTGAGGGTTTCCCAATGCTCATTTAATTCCTTGCTCATAACCTCTACATCAACCTTGATATTATTTAGTACACTAGTTAGTCTCTTGATACCTAGTATTACATGCCCAATCCCAAGACCTATGTTCCTCTTTATTGTAGAATCACTTAAGTCCCTCTGTAACCTACTTACCTGTATATATCTACTTATTTCCATGAGTATTGATGATCCAAGCTTAAAATTACCCTCCGCATTCTCTAAATCAACTGGGTTCACCTTATGAGGCATGGTTGAGGAGCCAACAGGCTTACCGCTCACATGCACATAACCAATCATATTATATAGCCACAAGTCCTGAGTCAAGTTAATGAGTGTCTGAGCCATTAGAGCTATTGATGTAAGTAAATGAGTTAATGAGTCAGCAGGTAATATCTGAGTCGTGACTAGAGCAGGCTCAAGGCCTAAGTCATGCACAAAATTCATTAGTTCATCTAACCAATTAGCCTCATTAGTTATTACTTTAAAGCTTGCCAGCGATCCCGTGGCACCACTAACCTTACCCTGCAATTTAATGCTTATGATCTCCCATAACCAATAACAAATCCTGTATGCATGATACGCCATCTCCTTACCGAAGGTTGTCGGTGTTGCTGGTTGTCCATGTGTCCTACCTAGCATTGGCGTGTTCACATGTTCATTAGCTAGATGCGTTAGTGTGACTAATAGGTTCGTTAATTCAGGAATTAAGTGCTTATACACTGCGATTTTAATTAGGACGTTTAGGGCAAGGTTATTTACATCCTCAGACGTTAAACCCAAGTGAACTAGGCGGGCTATTTCACTAAGCCCTGCATTACTCAGCTTCTCCCTGAGCAAATACTCAGTGGCCTTAACATCATGTCCAAGCCTACCTTCGAGTTCCCTGAATCTAGCATAATCCTCGTCACTGAACTCAAGTGAGAGTAGTTTATCTCTTTCATTACTCGTTAATGGCTTAACAATACCAACCTTACTTAATAAATTAATGAGAAAGTCCAGGTATAGAGTCTCAATACGTAACCTATACTTAACAAAGGCCCTTTCAGAAACAGATGTAGCAAAATCCCTTAACTCACTATAATACCTATCATCAAGCGGGCTTATGAAATCCACAAAACTCTATGCATTACATGACTTTAAAAACATCATTAGAGGCCTTAAACTACGTATTACACGTATTCCCAATAGCAAGGCTTAAATAATATCTACACTATTTAGTTAAAAAGTGCCGTTAACAGTAATTATTGGCGGATTCTTCGGCGATGAGGGTAAGGGTAAGGTCGTATCATACCTAGGGCTTGCTGACGGCCCCAGGATATGCGTTAGGACAGGATCTATCAATGCTGGACATACGGTGACTCACAACGGTAAGACTTGGAAGCTCAGGATAATACCCTCATGCTTCTTGAATGAATCGACAAGGCTCATGATAGCCCCAGGAGCCCTATTCAAGATTGATGCATTTCTGAGAGAAATTGAGGAGACAAATTCCCGTGGTAGGGTCTGGGTTGATGCTAATGCGGGCATTATTGAGGATAAACATGTTGAGAGCGAGAGGAGTAATGAGTATTTAATGAAGACCATAGGGTCCACAGGGCAGGGCGTTGGCGCCGCCATGGTGGATAGAGTTCTCAGGACACTGAGGACTGCTAAGGATTTCCCAGAGTTGAGGGATTTCATAACTGATGTTGCTAAGGAGGTGAATGAGGAGTTAGATAGAGGTGGTTTAGTAATTGTCGAGGGGACTCAGGGCACATATCTAAGTCTTTACCATGGCACATACCCATTCGTAACCTCCAGAGACACTACGGCAGCCGGAGTAATTAGTGAGGTTGGCGTTAGTCCTAGGCTCGTGAGTGACATTATTCTCGTATTTAAATCCTACGTAACAAGGGTAGGCTCAGGCGAGTTACCAAGCGAATTGAGTCAGGAAGAGGTTATTGCTAAAGGTTGGGTTGAAAGAGGTACGGTGACAGGAAGACCCAGGCGTGCAGCTCCATTCAACATTGACCTAGCCAGGAGGGCTGTAATGCTAAATAAACCAACACAAATAGCCATCACAAAGCTAGACGCCCTATTCCCAGAGGCCCATGGTAAGAGGAAGTGGGATGACTTACCGGTTGAGGCTAGGAGGTGGATTGAGGATACTATGGAGAAACTGAGAGTTCCAATAACTCTCATTGGGACTGGTGAGGATTCTGTGGACATGATTGACCTCAGGCGTGAGGTGATGGGTCCATGAAGTATGACGTGGCAATAATCGGCGGCGGACCGGCGGGATTATTTGCTGCCTACGAGATTGTAGAAAATACTAAGGACGTAAGTGTGGTGCTGATCGATAAGGGCTATATGCCGAGACAGAGACATTGTCCGCTGGCCAGGATTGGTAGGTGTGTTTGTGTTCCCTGTCATATAACACACGGCATTGGTGGAGCTGGGCTCTTTAGTAGTGGTATTATTAACCTAAGGCCTGACATAGGCGGAGACCTCCAGGAATTACTAAGCAGCTGGGATTCCGCAAATCTACTCATTAATTACATAGATAATGTATTCGTAAAGTTCGGAGCACCCCAGGATAGAGTCTTTGAACCGAGAGGACCTGCCTTTGAGGAGTACCGAAGGTCCTTAGCTCGTGTTGGCGCCCAGCTTGTGCCTATTAGACAGAGGCACATTGGGACTGATGGTTCTATCAGAGTTATTGAGAGCTTCACTAACTACCTAAGTGAGGCTGGTGTTAAGTTTATCACTGGTTTGGCTGTGGAACATGTGGATAAGCAAGGAGATACCTTCATCTTGAGAACTAGGAGAGGTACGATTGAGGCAAGTACAATACTCATAGCACCTGGAAGAGCTGGTGCCGAGTGGTTTAGGGATGAGGCGAGGAGGTTAGGTGTTGAGTTAATACCGAATCCTCTAGATGTCGGTGTTAGAGTTGAGGTTCCGAAATACGTAATGGACCCACTCACAGACCTCTACATGGACCCGAAGATAATAATGTACACGAAAGCCCATGATGATAAAGTCAGGACATTCTGCACGAACCCAGGAGGCTTCATAGTCATGGAAAGGTACGATGATGGAACTGTGGGCGTTAATGGAGAGACCTATGTGGACAGGAAGAGCAGCAACACGAACTTTGCCCTACTAACCTCAATAAGGCTCACAGACCCAATGGAGGACACTATTGAGTATGGTAAGTCAATAGCAAGACTAGCCACAAAGCTTGGCGGTGGTAAACCAATAATCCAGAGGTTGGGGGATCTTGAGGATGGTAGGAGGTCTACTTGGGATAGGATTAGGAGGAATGTCATAGAACCAACGCTCAAGGTTGTAACCCCAGGTGATATAAGCATGGCATTACCAGGAAGAGCTTTAGATAATATACTCGAGTTCATGGATAAGGTTGGTAATATGGTGCCAGGACTTGCATCTAAATACACATTACTTTACGCACCTGAGATTAAGTACTACAGCATGAGGGCTGTGGTTAATAAATTAATGGAGACTACAATAGATGGAGTATTCGCAGCAGGGGATGGAGCTGGTCTATCCAGAGGTATAAATGTAGCCGCAGCCACAGGAGTCCTAGCCGCCTGGGGCATATTAACAAAACTAGGTAAAGATATCAAGAACGAACTAATAAATAAAACAATATGAAACAAGCCCTCAATATCGAGGCTCGCTCCTAATCATGAACCTCCCTCGGCGCTCTCCTACCTAGCATCACTGTTGATATGAACGCCAAAATAGCACAAATCATCAATACATAACCAAGACCAATACCAAGATTTACGGCGAAAAAGGCAGCTATGAGAGGTGGACCAACACCACCCAATAACCTGCCAAGGAGAAAGGTGAAGTTAGACGCTGTAGCCCTAACCCTCGTCGGATATAATTCACTTACCCAAACACCCAGGTATGCAAATATTGATGATGAGAAGTAAGCAAGGGCTATGGGCACTACGGCATAGCTAGGAAATGTCTGAGATACCACGAGTAAGGTTATTGCGGTCACAAGAGCCACAAGACTAAGCATCATCAATACATCGGCCCTACCATAAATGTCCGAGGCATAACCAGCCACTACGTAAGCCAAGATACCAATCAGTGGTAAAACCGTAAGCCACACACCAAGCCCAGGAAGTTTAAGCGCATCTAGGTACGTTGGTGCAAGACTCACCAACGGTATTGTGTAAAGGAACGCCGAAGCCACGAGTACAGTACTTAACACCGTAACCAACAGAAGAGAGCCTCTAAACAACTCACTATAATGAACCCCAGAAATTCCAACTCTATGTGTGGTCTCGGGTACGAACATTACAGCAATTAATGAGGAGATCAATGAGATTAAGCCAACCATCAATAACATAAGTCGCCAATCCCTAATCAACTCAGCCATAATAGCATCAAGCAATAACCCGGCGAAATAAACACCCTGAAGAAAACCACCCATTAAACCCCTACCACTCCTCCAATTCTCAATAACCACAGCATAGGTAATCCCATTCTCAGCATTTACACCAAAACCAACCATAAACCAGAATAAATATAACACCCAAAGAGTTGAAACAAAACTTGCAATTATTGTGAATACAGAGAACATAATTATAGATATTAAGAGCCCAATACGCCTACCATAGGCATCAGCCACCATCCCAAGCACAACCCCACCAACAGCCCCACCAATGAATGAAAGAGTAACAAGAAAAGATAACACATCAACACCAACATGAAACGCCAGGGAAAGCTCAGGAAATAAATAAACAATAGAGAATACGCAAAAGGCGCTCATAAGAAACGGGATTAAAACACCAATAAAAACCAAGGGCCTACCATGATTCACAACAATAAAGAGAACCACATCCTAATAAGCATTATCCGCATAAGACAACGTGAGCCATAAACGAAAATTACGTTAAATAACGAGAAAGACTTAAAAATACGGAAACGAAAAAGACACGCCGGGGTGGCCGAGTGGTCAAGGCGTCACTGCCACAAGGCAGCGCCAAGGGCTGCAGAGTCTAGTAATGAGGAAACCCGATTTTTCCCGGGTTCGAATCCCGGCCCCGGCTCCAAATACACCTCCTTTTGAGTTTAGCAACAATTATTAATGTAATAATCCTTGTGTAATGGGATCGTTAGGCATTAAATTGTTGCGTAAGTCTCCTTATCTAGTGGAATGAGTTACTTTATGAATAATAAACATGAATTAATATTATTAATGAAAGATCGTGATAATTAAAGTCACGTATCTTTTGCTTTATAAATCCTTATTTTTGGTGCTTTTTTTGCATCCATAGTGGCATTTTAATAAATCTGATTATACGTGCATTCGTATGAGTTCAAGTAAGGAGAAGATAAGTATGATCGTGTTCTCCGGCACGGAGGACAAACTAATACCCGTTGGCGTTCTCACTCAAGCAGCTGCTATGTTAGGTTACGAGGTCCAAATATTCTTCACTGGTTGGGCAATGTTTAGGCTACTAAAGAATCCTCCACCACCTGTTTGGCCTAAGGAATTTGAGCAGTTCGTGCCTAGGCTACAGGAAGGCCTTGCCCGTATGAAGGCCCCTACATGGGTTGATGCATTAAAGGAAGCTAAGGCCATGGGAAACGTAAAGGTTTATGTATGTTCACTAATGGCGCAAGCTGCTGGATTGAAGAAGGAGGACTTTGACCAGTCGTTAGTTGATGACGTCGTTGGTGCAACAACATTCATAGAAAATGCTAGAGGTGGTCAAGTACTATTCATATAAGGTGATGCACATGAGCCAGGAGAATAGAATATTTATCGACGTAACAGGGGGGAGTTCCTGCGCAAGTTTCTGCTTAGGGCCTATCATTGCAATTGCTAAGGCTTATAAGAATGCCAAGAATGGCGATATAATCGAAGTTTGGGCTGATAACCCGGGTTTTGAGTCTGACGTGAAGGCTTGGATTCAGAGAACTGGCAATCAACTCCTTGAACTTAGGAAGGATCCAGATAAGACAGTGGCTGTGATTAAGGTTACTGCAAAGAAATGAATACAATACATTGCTGCGGTATATCTTAAAAGAAAAGTTTCTTTTATAACCTTGAGCTTTTATATAAACCCCATGAATTACATCATGATAATATTATCAAGAGATAACGGCTATACATTTAATTCTATAGATCTGAGTGCATTTTCAGTACACTTTCAATGCATTTTTATATAAACCTAGTTATTCATGTAATTTGCTATGAGTCAGGAAAATAGAATATTAGTTGATGCTAGGGGAGGTTCCTGTTCAAGTCCTATTATCATGATTGTTCAGGCGTATCAGAATGCTCATAATGGCGACATACTTGAGATTTGGACAAATCCGGGTTTTGAGTCCGTCGTGGAGGCAGTATTTCAGAATACTGGTGGTCAAATACTTGAGCTTAGGAGAGAGCAGGATATAGTAATAGCTGTTGTTAAAGTGAAGAAAACTTAGCCATTCCATCACTGGTTGTTTAAGTGCACCTTAAGGTGCCCTAAAGTTAGGGAGTTTCGGTCTTTGTGTAGATTATATATGCCTTAAGTTCATTAATATTCTCATTCACTTTTTCATTGTATTGCTTAAGTATTAATCCATCTTCACTAAGTGTTAATACGTATGCTTTTAAATAATTACTCAATTGTGGTTTTTCTCTCAGGGTCATTACTCGTATAATCAAGCCACCCCTCTTATACGAAATATTATCCTCTCTACCCATTAATAATAATTCTAATGCGGCTTGTATTGGCGAAACTCCAATAACTCTATAAATTATGATTGGTTCATTCGAGTTATATATCGCATCTAAATATGGTTTAACCGCATCGATATCGAGCAAGGAATCCATGACCAATGCCACAGAACCACCATTACTAATCACGGTATACACAATATCCGCAAAACCTCCAGGCTCATAACTAATAATTTTCTGCATTGCACAGGTACATTTTGTAAATTCTAGATAACTCGTTGGTACACTATCCGTGTAAAAGGCCACGGCGCTCGCCCTAAGCACCTTGTAAATTCTAAACGTCATACTTGATAATGTACCAATCCCAACATCAATTATGTATAGGCCAGGTGTCACGTCAACTCTATCGTGAGTGAGGTTCTTGAAATTCAACCTATACATATGCCTCCTCTTGCCCTTAACATCCAAATACGCATCTAACAGTTCCTTTTTACGTAATATATTAATTGCATTCCTAGCAGTTCTAGCGCCTAGTCCAGTTCCCTCAACAATCTCCTTAAATGTTACATAAGACTTATTATTTATTAAGTGCTCAAACTCCAAATAATTAATTACCAATCTAGCAGATAATGGTAATTCCGTAAGGACGTCGGCAGACTCTTCTCTTCCCTCAATATTATCAACCACAACCTCTTAGATTAAAGCTAAATTAAATAATTTTCTTGCATAATTAATTTTTGACGCCTTATTTTCTATTCTGCCCAAACTTCTTAGTTATATAATTATAGGCTGAGTAGGCTGCAAGAGCACCCTGCCCAGCAGCCACCACTATCTGCCTAAAATCCCTAGGCGTTAAATCTACACAGTCACCTGCTGCGTAAATCCCTGGTATGCTCGTTTCCATTAAGTAATTAACCTTTATGTAGCCACTCTGCGATAGCTCAAGGCCTATCCTCTTAAATAAATCCACGGGTGGATCAGCACCTATCTCAACAAATAAGCCATCCAATGGTAATTCAAAAACCTCCTTAGTATCAACTCTCTGCAGTATTGCCTTCCTCAATAGTTTATCGCCTTGTAACTCCTTAACTACGGTGTTCCATAAAATCTCAATCTTCGGATTCTTAAACAGTAAATCTTGGTAATACTTCTCTGCCCTTAGCTCGTTTCTCCTATGTATAATGTAAACCTTACTCGCATACTCCGTTAGGAGCAATGCGGCTGAGGCTGCCGAGTCACCTCCACCAACCACAGCCACAACCTTACCCTTAAACAATGGTGCATCACATGGTGCACAATAACTCACACCCCTACCGTTATAAGTATCCTCACCAGGTACGTTAAGCTTCCTTCTCTCTTCCCCAACGGTAATTATTACTGTTCTACTCGTGTACGTGTCGCCATTCAGAGTACTCACATTAAATAGGTCGCCATCCCTCTCAACATTCTCCGCAGAATCGATTATTATTGGTACATTGTAATACTTAACATGTTCCTCAAACTTTGCCACTAAATCAGGCCCAGTTATCCTCGTATAGCCTAGGTAATTCTCAACCCAGCCGGCCTTACCCACCTGGCCTCCAATCTCCTCAGTAATAATTATGGTGCTTAACCCATACCTAGCTGCATAAATAGCTGCAGATAATCCGGCAGGGCCTCCACCTATTATTATCACATCATGAACCTTACTAGTCAGTTCCTCATTAACGCCGAAATCCATTTTAGTAACTGAGACCTTCAATGCATTGCTCATTATGGCAGAATGGCATTGTATGTATTAAAAAACTAACGCGGCTAATCATAAATGGCAGTCCCCAGTCACAGACCTCACGAGCTTTTGAATGTTCTTCCAAAGCACAGTATTAAAATGCGAATTTTACATTAATCTCCATGCCAATAACGCTATATCTTCGTCCCTAATTTATACCGTAGATTTCGAGGCAGAGATAAACAAGGTTGGAGTTTCTCAGTAATCTTTAAAGTAGCACCTTACAATCTTGATGAACATAAGAGATTCAATAAATTTTATGTTTATTCAATGATTATGTTTCTTTACCTAGAACTCCCTGGATTTCCTCGAAACCATCGTCAATATTTACTACCTCATTTTAAGTTAAATTAATATGTTGGATTATATTCACAATAATATGGTTAAGACCAGTAAGGATATAGTCATGGGAGTACCTGTTGAAGTGCTAGAATTTGAGCAAGGAGTTGAGACTGTTGAATCAGCATCAAGGGAGAGCGGTGAGCCCATTAGTAAGATTGTGAAGACTCTCCTAATTAAGGCCGGGAATGAATATGCAGTTATGCTTGTTAGGGGTGATAAACGCGTTGATCTTAACAAACTCTCACAATTACTAGGTAAGGAGGTAGTCATGGCCAAGGCTAAGGAGGTTAAGCAAGTTCTTGGTGTTGAAGTTGGCGCCGTAACTCCATTGAGCGAACATGTAAAATTATTGAAAGTTATAATGGATCCTTCAATACTTGAAAACGAGTATATACTCTGTGGCGGTGGTTCTAAGAATAAATTATTTAGGGTTAACGTTAAGGACCTTGTTCAGTTATTAAAGCCAGAGTTCTTAGACGCGTTTACTCAGGTTTCATAAGTCTTGCAATGAAGAAGCCAGGTGTATCATGGATGTGTGGATAAAACCTAACTACAGAGTTCTCATATCTATCCACTAAACCTCCTGAGGCATTAGGCACTGAAGTATCTACAACCTTAAAGCCTAGACTCTCAGCATAGGCAATATTATCCTCATCCTCAAGAGGTGGTAATGTACATGTAGAGTAGATGAGAATCCCGCCGGGCTTTAATAATTTCCAAGCGACCTTAATGAATTGCCTTTGGTAATTCGACATAGATCTCACGAGATTCATAGTCTTATTATCAAAGAGTCTCGGCCTAACACCCATATCAGTGCATGGTGGGTCAATAACCACCTTATCGACAACACCCACGAGGTCAGTCCTATCAATATCCAAGTACCTCGTATCCCTAGCCTCAACTCTACAATACTCTCTCATCCCAAGTCTCTCAAGTATTCTCATAATCTCCTGAACCTTAGCAGGACTCCTATCAAATGAATGAACAATGGCTTTACCACCACTTAATTGTATGATATGGCTTGTCTTACCACCAGGTGCTGCATTCATATCTACAATTACCTCACCAGGTCCTGGATTAACCAAACGAGCAACCCATTGAGCCGGTAGAGATTGATCATAAAGTAAGCCGGCCTCATACTCAGGCAATTCTCGAATCTTAGGCGCACTATATGTACTCGTTAATACCCTAACCGCAACACCCCCATTTACCTTCCTAACCTCATCACTACCTATTTCAGCAACGCCAAAGGCAACCACCTCACCATTAGGTGCAAGAACATTAACCTCATCACCCTTCTTAATAGAATCCTCAAACCTAACAACCCCAGGCACGTATAAATTAGCACCCACATAAACACTCTCAGCAGCTCTCTTATCTGCTAAGACTAATTTACGAGCACTAGGTATTTTATTAGGCCCTCCCACTGGAAACCAGAGAGCCTCGCTTAATTCCTCATCAATATGAACCTCAAGACCACGATTATGCAACCTATCAGCTAGGTCCTCAGGACTTATCCTAAGAGTATTAACCCTAACGTAATACCTACTAGGGGGCCTCCTAATAGCCTCGAATATATTAATCAACTCACCCTCGGAGAAGTATTGAAGTAAGTATCCATACAATTCATGATCAAGCCTATGCCCTTTCACAATCTCAATCCAACTCGCCATAACTGCTCATTCTCTCAATTAGACCTAACTGTGGAGGCTTGATTGCTCATATCCCTTAATCTCTTAAGCAATACGTTAACAGTACCCTCAGGATTCTCCTTAGCAGCC
>JZWU02000010.1:0-48593 GCA_000960865.2 Vulcanisaeta sp. AZ3
TTTATGGTAAAGGCAATAAGACAATATATTATGCTGTAATTAGAGCTATCACGTTTAATAATAGTATTACGGGTATTATTGGCTCCTCATACCCACTAAACCTATGCTTATACTCGCAATACATGATTGAATTAATAAATGCGTTAAATAGCATTAATAATACTACGTATTTCGTAAACAACATCACTGAGGTACCCCATACCCTAAATAATGAAATTCTGAGCAAGATTAGACCCGTTGGTTCAGGTAATGCAAAGATTACGATCTATTACGAAGGTGTCTTTAGCATGATAAGTAGATCGTACAATTACACGGGTTACTCAGGAAACATTTACTATGTAATTAATGCAGTACCAATTAATGCGTATGACTGTAGAGACGGTACTACCTATTCAGGTAATTTGCATGATATCGTTTATGTGAAGGGCTTTATAAACAATACATATTACTTTTCTGTAAATGGTATAATAAATATTAATAATTGATCTTATGGTAAAGTTAATTATTTAAGTGAAGCCAAAGCCTGGCGTTTGTGATTGATGAGATTATGGGATGTGAAGTTAAAAACATCTTAGTAATAGGTATTGGCGGAGGCGGTGATGTTGTCGGCTCATTAATAACATATAGTCTAGTTATGAATGAAGGTAAGAAACCAACATTAGGCGCAGTGCTTTGGGAAAGGTATGTTGTTGATATCGTACCTGGCCCCATTAGGATTCAGGAACTAAGAAATGCTGAGGCACTAGGTAATTATTTAGCAATTGTTAATGAGGATACATACGCTATTAGAGAAGGCAGATATGTCGTGCCTCAAATAGCCAATGTATTAAGCGTCATTAATGATGACGGCTTAGGCATTAGTATCTCGGGACCAATAACATCCATAGCCAAGGAATTAAGCGACTATGTTAATATGTACGGCATAGACGCCATAGTAAGCATAGACGTTGGTGGTGATGTGTTAGCACTAGGCAATGAAGATGGACTCTACAGCCCACTGGCCGATAGCTACTCAGTGGCTATTTTAGCCAAGGTACAGGAGCATACAGGAATACCCGTAATACTTGGAGTTACAGGACCTGGCGTTGACGGTGAGCTAGATAGAGATTACGTACTAATGAGATTGAGTCAATTAGCAGAAGAGGATGCATTCCTGGGCGCCCTTGGACCCACGAGCAATGAGGTAACATTACTTGAAGATGTACTGAATAAAGCAACCACTGAGGCAAGTAGGTTAGTACATAAAGCAGCTAAAGGCTTTTACGGTAATGCTGAAATACGTGGCGGCACAAGGAACATCAAGCTTGACATATCCTCATCAATAACCTATTACCTAAACCTCAAGAGAGCTCTTGAGAATTTACCAATAGCCAAGCTATTGATTGAAGCTAATGCTAAAGATCCTTGGGATGCCATGAAGATACTAAATAGCAGGGGTATAATGACAGAGTTAAATTTTGAAGAAGAGGTTTATAGGTATTATAGGACTAAGTCAAGGATACCAAGCCCTGAGGAGGCATATTCAATGATTAAAGAAATTAAGAGTAAATTAAGAACCAGGGTACAAGCAGTAAGTAATTCATCAGTCGGTGGTACTCATCAACAGCTCAGCTAAGGGCGTGCTCCTCACACGCTTCACTTACTAATAGCCACAAAATTTAACTCTTAATCACCAGCCTCCTCATAAAACAAGGCGTAGTCCTTCTCTGCCTCCCTCATTAATTGTAACTGCGAAATTCTCTCCTCAGCCCTACGATACATATTCGCGAATTCCATTATCCTAGCACTAACATCCTCAGCCTTATCAAATCTTACAGGACTATACAAAAACTTCTTCTTCTCATTACCCTTAATACTCACTACATAACCCTCAACAACGCCTGAAGTTGGTAATTTACCCAACTCACCACCCTCACCCCTAATCAGGAAGACGTAACCCTTCCTAGAACCATCATTAAACATTATCCTAACAAGAACAAGCACTATATGAAATTCCCTAAGTATATTCGTAATCACATCCCTATACCTCTCATACTCCCTAACGTAGGGTAAACGCTCCACGAGAACCAAATCACTCCTATTAAGATCACTCAATAGTTCATTAAGCATATCCAACAAAGACCTACCAGTATCCACAACACTCATTAAACACCAAACAACCCACATAAAAATAAGCATTACCTCCAGACATAAAGAATATTAGGCACAATTAGATAAGCCAACAAGTATGGAGAATGTCGATAAAAGAGTTTATGAAATACATAGCAAGGTAATGAAGGAGTTCATGAACAACAAATGCTACGACATTGACGAAAACCTCGTAATAGAATGCATAAATAATACATTGTCCGACATTGGCTTAAGCGTTAAGGAGGTAATGCTTTTTGACCTCGATGGTAATATTACACAGACAGTAAATAATGCGAGATACGTGAAGATTATTGCTACAAGTAATGAAATTAACGGTAAGCAAATATTTACATTTGCATTAATAAGATATCGAGATAAGTATAGAGTACTATATCTTCAATCAGCCATTAAGAATGATTAAAGAATAATTTTTAAGATATCAGCAGATCATTTTAAGGAGATGCGTTTGCCAACCTATCAAGCATCTGTATCCTCTTGGCTGGATGCGGATGCGTCATAAATAACTCCTCCCAGATAGACGGCTTATAGTGTCTCCAGTATTCAATGAGCGAGTCAGCATTACCCTCAATTTCCTCAACATTTGTTGGCGGCGCGAAGAAGAGCATTCTTAATGTTCCGTTAGTCGTCCTCTTAACAATGTCTGGATCCATATATAGAGTTATCTTAGCAAGAGCCCTCTGGAGGTTATGAGCACCATTCTTTACGGTCAATGCGCCATTAACATCCGCATAAGCCTCCCTAAGCCTATTTATGTAAAGCACAAATAATTGAAACAGAAAACTAACAGCAAGTAAGACAAGGCCTATCAATATGAGCAAGCCGCCATTATTACCTCTCCCCTCGGACCAACCACCCCAAAGACCGCCCCACCACAATGACCAACCTAACCAATAGATAACAGTAGGTAATAGACCAATAGCCATTAACACCTCCACATCCCTATGCCTAAGGTGGCCAATCTCATGACCAAGCACCGCCTTTAATTCATCAGGCTTTAAAATCCTAAGCAGAGGCAGCGTGATTGCAACCCTCTTACCAGCTATGGGACTTCCATAAGCGAATGCGTTTGGGAATGGCACGTCAGCTATGAAGACCCTTGGCGTATCATTAAAACCATTTGCCCTCGACACATCAGCCACCGCATCATAGACCCAGCCATAGGATGGGTCATCTGGCTTAACCTCATGTGCTCTATACATGACATTAATGATATATGGACCTATTAGCCACTGAAACAGTGTTAGGAAGAAAGCCATGACTACCAACGTAGTAACCATAGCAATACCACTTATTGAACCACCAGTTAAGTACCACATCACTCCATACGTAAATGCAGCACCTAAGAGTAGTATGGCTATTATTGCGAAGGCCATCTTTAACCTAAATATGAGTAACTCCTTATTCATACTCTAATCCAACGATGAAGATATTTATATAAACTTAACTCACGTATCTTACGCCGTACCGATTATAAACCTAGCATCAGCCGCGTAAGCCCCCTTACCACGCTCAAGCACTATTACAGGATTTAAATCAGCCTCAGCAATATTCGGATTATCAGATAGTAATTCCGAGAACTTAGTTATTACATATACCACGGACTCCTCATCCCTAGCAGGCATGTTTCTATAACCATCAAATAACGTGTAACCCTTAATTTCCCTAATCATAGCCCTCGCATCCTCCTCAGTGACCGGCACAATCCTAAAACTAACATCCCGCAACACCTCAACCATAACACCACCAAGACCAAAAGCTACTACATGACCGAAAATAGGATCCCTTGTCGCACCAATAATAACCTCAAGACCCACAGGGACCATCCTTTGAATCAGGAAACCACTTATCCTTGCGTATGGAGCCTTCTCCTTAATGTTCGCCCTAATCTTATTACATGCATCCCTTAATTCATCATCACTATTTATGTTTAGGATAACACCACCAACATCACTCTTATGAATTATGTCAGGACTAACAACCTTTAAAACCACCGGATAACCAATATCCTTAACTACCTTTAATGCCTCATTAACATCCTGCACAAGGGCAAAATCAGGCGTTGGTATGTTATACTGCCTAAGCAGCTCAAAGGATTCATGCTCAAGCAACTTATACCTACCCTCCTCAAGAGCCTTCGTAATTATTGGATTCATAATCACCACCCCCTCACAACACCCTTAATACTTGCATATTTAAAGAGTGCCCACAAGGCCTTAGCTGCCCTATGTGGTGCATGATATACAGGTATACCATTATCCTCAAGATACCTCTCAAACTTAAGCACATACTCATTACCACCAAAACTAACGACAACTATAGGCTTGCCAAACCTCTTAGCCTCAACAATATAATTGCTCAAGTTTATGGTTAAGCCTGGGATTTGCATCAAGGCTATTATTAATGCCATGTCCACATAACTCGTAGGTAGTACTGTGTCAAGTACAAACTTATACATAGCATCCGTAGCACTACCCGTTAAGTCAATTGGATTACGAGTAACAGATAAAGGCGGTAATTGCCTCCTAAGAATCTCTTGAATACTTTCTGAAAGTTCAGGTACTTGCAGACCATGTGTATCCAAGGCATCAACTGATTGAATTCCCATACCACCACTATCCGTTATAACCAGTACCCTATTACTCCTCGGTAACGGCTGCGTGGCCAATGCCTTAGCCATGTCAAAGGCATCAGTTAAATTATCAGCCTCAACTACTCCAGCCTGCTTAAGCATTGCATGGTATATTTCATAATTACCAGCCAAGGCCGCTGTATGCGACTTAACCGCACCCGAGGCTGCCTTCGTCCTTCCAGCCTTATAAACCACTATAGGCTTAACATTAACAACCTCCTTCATTGCATCTAAGAGCTTCTTGCCCTCTCCTGGGTATTTCAATCCCTCCATGTACATCACAATAACCCTAACCCTATCATCCCTCATAAAATACTCCAGTAGTTCTGACTCATTTACATCAAGTTTATTCCCATAATTAACAGCTAAACCAACACCAATATTCCTCCTAGCAGCCCAATCAAGTATAGCCCCCGCAACAGCACCACTCTGACTTATCAAAGCTATGGGACCAGGCCTAGGCCTACCCATCCTATCCTCAGGAAGGAAGAAAGTATCAAACCCATTAAACGCATTAAAGACACCTATACAATTAGGCCCCAACACCCTAACATGACCAAGAACTATCCTCCTTAACTCATCCTCCAACTTAGCACCCTCATCACCAACCTCACTAAAACCACCACTAATAATAATTAAAGACTTAACACCCTTCTTAAGACACTCATCAGCAACCTTAGGAACCGCAGGCGCTGGAACAACAATAACTGCCAGATCAACATCACCTTGAATA
Organism: Vulcanisaeta sp. AZ3; assembly: GCA_000960865.2. GTDB lineage: Archaea > Thermoproteota > Thermoprotei > Thermoproteales > Thermocladiaceae > Vulcanisaeta. The sequence continues at coordinate 5,514 of JZWU02000010.1, forward strand.
TCTAATACAGACTTATAATATTTAATACCATTAACCTCCTCATACTTAGGATTCACTAGATAAACCGTACCCTTAAACTTTGTTAATAAATTCTTCGTAATAACTCCACCAACACTATTCTCCCTAGGAGTAGCACCAATAAGAGCAACTGACCTCGGATTAAATAAGATATCAATTGGCGATACAGCAACCATAGAAGACCCCACAAGCCCACCCTGCTCAACCTTAGTCTCGGCCTCCATAATTCCCATCGCAACTTAGGCTCAATCCTTAAAAATCTTTCTATTTGTAAATAAATAATCTCAATATATTTATATGGACACATCCATGTTGAAAAACATCTTAATATATCAATAATATTATGAATAATATCCTATATTACTTGTAATGAAAAATAACTAAGAGATTAAACTTATAAGGACTAGATAATAAAGAACTTGATGGGAAGAACTAATGAATTACTCAAGGAATTAGATGAATACCTAATGACGAACCTATACCCAACACATAAAATTATCGTTAAAGAAGCCCGCGACATCTACGTATATGATGTCGATGGAAACACATACCTAGACTTCATGACCGTAGTCACAACCGCACTCCTCGGCCACAACCCACCAGGACTCGTGGAAGCAATAACCGAGACAGCAAAAAGAATCGTTGCAGGTAATGGTTACAATTGGTACACAGAAGAATTACTCAATGCAGCCAAGGCCGTATTAAGCCTATTCCCCGACAAAAACATGTACAATAAAGTTCACTTCAAGTTAAGTGGTTCCGAGGGAATTGAACTAGCCCTCAAAATCGCCAAGAGATTCACCAAAAACACCTACACAATATACCTAATGGGTGGTTACCACGGCAGGACATACCTAACAGGTACATACCATGGAATGAGAAGAAAAGAATACGGACCATTACCACCAGGTACATTAATAGCTCCATTCCCATACCCATACAGATGCCCCTTCGGAGAAATGCCCCCCGAAGAATGCGGTAAGGCTGCCGTTGAAACCATTGAGTATTACATAAACTACGTCGCAATAAAGGACGTATGCTGCCTCATCACAGAACCCATACAAGGCGTTGGCGGCATCGTAATACCACCAAAAGACTTCTTCGAGAAACTAAAGAGAACCCTCGACACCTACGGAATACTACTAATCTTCGACGAAGTACAAAGCGGAATGGGTAGAACTGGAACCACATGGGCCTTCGAACAATTCAACGTAAAACCAGATATCGTAGTCGCAGCAAAAGGCATGACTGGCGGACTACCAGCATCCGCAGTGATTACAAGAAAGGAACTTACATCAGCAATGCAGTTAAACGATGAACACTCAACCTTCGGCGCATCAGCCATCATAATGGCAGCCGTAAAGGCTGCAGTAGATTACTACAACATGCATAAAGAGGAACTCTTGAATAACGCTAAGAGAATGGGTGAGTACGCAGTGAAGAGACTCATGGAACTTTACGACAGACATCCATTAATTGGCGAAGTAAGAGGACTAGGCCTCATGATAGGCATTGAGCTGGTCAAAAACAGAAAAACAAAAGAACCGGCAACAAAGGAGACGAGCGACATAGCCCTAAACAGACTCCTAAGGAAGGGCGTACTCATGGTCACCAGCGGATGGAATAGTAATGTCATTAGATTTGCACCACCGCTAACAGTCAAACAAGAACACATAGACAAAGCAATAGACGCATTAGACAAATCATTAGAGGAAGTTGAGAAAGAAGAAAACATAAAATAAGGCAATAAGCAAATAAGGCAGTGTTAAAAATCAATCACCAACAATCCTCCTAATTCTATCCTCAAGTATCTTCTTAGGCACAGCACCAACAACATAATCCACAGGCTCGCCGCCCTTGAATATCATGACTGTCGGTAGGCTCATAACACCATACCTAGCAGCCACATCAGGCCAATCCTGAGTATTCAACCTACCAAAACCAACACACGGAATCTCCCTAGCCAAAGCCTTAATCACAGGCTCAAGCAAAAACAAGGCGCACACCAAGGGGCCCAGAAATCCACAACAACCACATCCCTACTCCTAATAAACTCATCAAAATTATTACCACTAAGCTCAACAACACCATTACCCACCATCCTCATCAACTCTCTCACCTTCCCATCCAAAATCCTACTCAACTCCTTATCATTATCAGTGCTCATGGTCATGATAAAACGAGAAAACCTCAACTTAAAAACACTTACCCAGTCACAAACAAGACAATAACATCAAGACTAACCCTGCGACACGTAAAGTGCGCCCCAGTTTGCAGTACTACCGCCAGTAGCAGCACCGACTCCAAATAAGTACAACCCTGATTTTGGCGGACTGAAGTAGCCATTAAGGTTATAATTAAGAAGAGCTGCAACCTGCCCCGTGTTTAAATCCCTCACAATAGCCGTAACTGTGTTCGTGGCCGCATTATAAGTTACAATGAAGCATATCATATCACCAGGACTTGGAGAGAAGATACCGCTACCAACAGGTCCAATCCTAGATCCATTCGTAACTTCACCACCACTAACATCAACTACGTATATGTTAAACTCATTTGGTTCTTTCTCAGCTACATAATACGGATTCCATTGAATCACAAGGTACTTACCATTACCTGCCTCAGGTAAGATTACCGCACCCGTGGAAGCTGCGGAACCTATAAAAAGCACACTGGCGCTAATGAATTGTAGGGTTGTGCTGTAGTTGGCACTACTGCTTATTTCCCAACCATTGCCTGGCGGTATGAATAAATAAATCTCGAAGCCGGCAGCCGGTTGCGTTGAGCTTTGGGTGTACGTGCCTATCATGCTAATCGTGATTGATTGGCCCGAGGTGTATGTAGAATTCCAAAACATTGCACCACCTGAGTTTTTATCTCCATTAGGCACCAACTCGAGGATTGGATTCGCCACACTTAAGGTAGCGCTGGCAAGTGCCCAATAATTCGCATTTGCTGTGCTCGAACTATAAAAGATGGGCCATTGATTAGTTGGTTTAAATGTATTCTCGCCTACGTATATGTGTGGTTTATACCAATTACTTTGTCCACCTAATAAGTTCATGATCATGCCTGTCGTTGTCATCGTTGTCATCGTTGTCGTTATTGTTGGTTTTAGTATTTGAGTGAAGCTATAGAGGTAGATTATGCCGGGGCTTGGCGTGTAGTTGTAAGTACCCGTAAGTGTTATTGACGAACCAGCCTCTAATGTTGAAACTGCATTATTCGTTAGGGAGAGAGACTCATTAAAACCGTATTTGCCAGAACTACTAATACTGAATGAGCCAATCCCTGGGTAGACATGTTGAGTAGTAACAACACTAACCCCACTTGTGCTATACGCCAATTGCGACATGTTGGCATTATTTAGGTATGAGTTTTTAGAGTAAGTAAGGCTTAAAGTCCCTGGAGTGGCAAAGGTGGCATTCCCTAGGAAAAAGCTTATGATTGATGGGACTTCTGTGATTTCATATCCCGACGCGTACGTTAAGACCCTCCCATTGGTATATAATAAAGTCACAGTAGGACAATTCTCTATGCATATGGGTACATACACAACACTACTGAAGCCTGTACTCGTTGTTGATAAGCTACTACACGCTGTACCACTGCATATCTGCGCAAAACTCTGCCACTGGACTGGTGATTTCGTAGTAATGACATTAAAAGTTCCTCGGTAATAATAAGTAACATCACTCACTATAACCAACGCCATCCCCACCATTACAACTAACATTATAACCAATAACGACTTACTCCTCATCACCACTCACCTCCAACTCACGGCTAAAAACTAATATGCCCTTAGCAATAGCTAACCTAACACTATCCTCATCCAACCTAGCTCCCTCACTCACTATTTCCGTATCACCCACATAGAGCTTACCATCCCTAACCACGTAAGGAATCTTCAACTTATCAAAAGCCAGCGCCATAGCCTTAACAGGCCCCTCAGCATCAGCCATGTTAAGGACATCATCAATTAAAGTCCTCCTAACCCCAGCGGGTATGAATAGGTTAATAATTGTCAATACCACCGCTGCGATGATTAGATAAAGAGGTGATCCGATGATGTAGGTCATGGGGAGAGCCATGTAGAAGTAACCATTGGGGACCGGTGTTGCTGTGTATCCTTTTGTGGATAGGAACCTAAGCTGCCAAATAATTGAGCTAATAGTTAATACTAAACCCAATAGGGCAAGTAATAATGAGTAACTCCTGTAGGTCCACCTATCCTTAATCAGTACAGGAACCCCACTCGCAATTATGAATGCGACTGAGGCTATTGGTAGATAGAGAGGTATTAATGCGTAGTGTTTACCCATGAAATATATATTAACACCCATGAGCACTAATTCCTGGGCGTAAACCTTACCTGAGGATGCAGTAAATAATGGTGTGAAGTACCACACTACAGCAAGTATAATCCCAAGCACAATTAAAACAACACCAATCCACCTAGCCATACCTCACCACCCCAGTAATACTTTTGGTTTCCGTGACGTTCATGGTTGGATAGACATAGGTTAAATTCTCAAGTAGGGATACTGTATATATGTGGCCAGGTGTTAATGAACAGGTTAGATTCCTCCCATTAATGACTGTTTGGGGAATCCTAATAATTACAATACCACTACCCTCCTTAATATATTGATTGACATGTGTATAGTTAACGAAGGGCAATATCACAAACTGCCTAATAGAATTATCAACTACTTGCAGATTGAGTATTGAGTTTATTATGATAGGTACAGGGCTTGAGTAATTAAGGGTTAAGGTCAAACCCCCATTACACGTGTAGTTAATGCCCGTAATATCTATGGTCATGATAACATGCACAGGGGTTACTATGAAGAAGCCTATGGCTGCCTCGTGATCCATGATAGATCCATACACCAAACCCTCGAGACCTAAATTACTTAGGCCGAGATATTGCGGCATTAATGGAGCATAACCAACCAACTCATTATTACTCACCACTGTTAAATTAACCACCTGCCCAACACTCACAACCTTAACCCAACCACCCCTTGGTATAAAGGGCATGCTCTCATTATTAATTAGGATCGTAATGACAACCCTACCAGCCTCAAGAGATACATTACCCCCCTCCACGTAGGGGGCATTATAATTAATATAGGTTATTCTTGGATGTGAGGCATAGTAAATAAAGGCCATGGCAAGTAGGGCAGGAAGGAGGAAGAGGATTATTGTTTTTAAATTTAAATCTACCATAACGTTACCTTATTATGGGGTTGGCGTTGCGGTGTTGCTTACTACGTTGTATCCGAAGTTTACGGTCACTGTCTCAGTACTACCTCTTGTGACTGGTGTGTTGTAGTAGGCGAGTATTGATATGTAGTATGTACCAGCACTTAATGAACATGTTGAACTAGGAGTTGTGGCTGCTGGGTTTTGAATTACTGTGAAGGAACAAACGGTAGCACCGCTAGTATTTTGTATGTATACAGTCATACTATTAAGAAGGATAGAGCCGCTAGTGCTTATGGAGTTTATGTACAAGTAGCCTGCAGTATTCACCGTCATCTTCACGGCTTGATAATAATAAGCACCGCTTGCATTAGTTGCGGCCATGGTTACTGTAAACCCTTGATCACTCGTAGTTACGTTTAAGTAAGGTGCAGCGGCAGAGGTGTTTGGGTAAGCATTTGGACCAGCGGCGAAGGTAAGAGGCGACTTTGTAGTCACCACATTAAACGTGCCAGTATACACATACACAACATCAGCAAAAACAATACCAGCTATCGCTAACACCACAGCTATTATTATTGGCAATGCTCTTCTTTCTATCTTTTTACCCATCTTAATTCACGATAGGTAGGGGTTTTTAAACTTTTCTCCCCTCCCTCCCCCATTTTGGCATTATTTTTAAGAGATATAATGAATTTTGATTATTTTCGCTTAATTGTAAGTGATGATCGTTTTCTAAGAAATACTAGCTTCATGTGAGATAGAACTAGTTGGTGTTCTGGTATGTTTTAATTGCTGGCGAGTATGATGCGAGTTAGTTTTTGTTATTTAGGCGTTGTGTTTGGATGACAGTTAGGAACCTTGGGAGGTGCTAGGCTTGGGTATAGTAGGTGGGAAGGTTTTGTTTATGCTCTGTATTGTATTAAGTTTTGGTTAATTAGGAATTTTCGATTATGATAGGGATGCCGGATTTAATGTTTTATGAGGTTAGTGAGTGATTGCTTTAGGTTTTGGAGGGGTATTGGGGATTGTTTTGGCGCCCCGGCCGGGATTTGAACCCGGGTCACGGGCTCGACAGGCCCGCATACTGGACCGGGCTATACTACCGGGGCTCGTGTTGTTTATGGTTTGTGGGTTTCTTAAGGTTTTCTTTGCTTGGTTACTATTAGTTTTTTAAGGGGGTTTGGTACTTGGTTTTTGTGATTGGCGCTGTGTTGGTTAATTATGTGTTGGCGTTTGTTTTATCGTTTCTTGTTTCGGGGAATAATTTATCGGCAAATGCTGGTGCTGCTGTGGGTTCTAGGTCTGTTAATTATAGGTTTGCTTTGGTGGTTGCTGTGCTTGGTTATGTGCTTGGTCTTTGGTTGCAGGGTACTTATATGAGGGCTAATGTTGTTAGTGGTGTGGTTGCTGAGGTTGCCATGGCTGTGTCTATTGTTATATTCCTTGTGGGTGAGGGTATGAGGGTTCCTATCTCACTGACTGGTTCGTTGTATGCGAGTCTTTTGGGTGCTTCATTGGCCTTTGGTCATTTATTGGGTAATGCTGTGTTTGTGCTTGGTTATTGGTTATCACTGCCTGTTCTTGTAATGGCTTTTTCGTACCTTCTTTATAGGTCGCTTAGTGTTTTTTCGAGGTTTTCTTTTAGGTATGTTGGTGTTTATAGGTTGTTGTCTATAGTTACGGTGTTCTTGCTCTCATTCTCCTTTGGGGCGAATAATCTTGGTTTATTATGGGCGCTTCTTGGTTTTAGTTATAGGGGTTTGTTAGTAATTATTGTGAGTTCTATATTAGGTGCTCTAATAATTGGTTGGAGGACGTTGTATAGGCTTAGTTCTGGGTTGTTTACGTTGGGACCGTTGACGAGTTTCACGGTTCAATTGTTCTCGTTCATGGCTATGGAGGTTGGTACGTTTTATTCAGTGCCTATGCCCGTGACTGTTACAACATCGTTTGGTTTAGTTGGGGTGGGTGCTGCGCATAGGTTTAGGGTTATAAATCTTAGTTATTTCAATGAGTTAATTGTTGGCTTTGTGGCTTCAATAATCATTGGATCCTTACTTAGTTACTTAATAATTAGGATCGTTATTTAGGCAATCCCTGTAACCTCAACTACATGCTCTGCAGCCTTTCTGGATAATCCGTCGGTTCCAAGTATTGTGAATCTATCGGGTCTTACTTTGTGTGCCATCATTAGAGCTTCGATGATTATGTCTCTATCTAAGCCGAGCTCCTTGGCTGTGGTTGGTATGTTGAGGCTCTGTAGGAAGTTCTTTATTCTTCTCCACTTCATTCCATGTAGATATGCCATCATTATTGCGCCAAGAGCTACTTGTTCTCCATGAAGTGCTGGCTTGAAGCCTCTTTCCCTGGCTATTAGGTCTATCGCGTGGCTGAATAAATGCTCTGAACCGCTACATGGTCTTGAACTGCCTGCGATTGCCATAGCTACACCACAACCGAGTAATGCCTTAACTACTATTCTAACGCTCTCCTCATTATGAACTCTTAATCTATCCCTATTCCTAAGTACGATGAGCGCGCTATCCCTTGCTAAGGCTGCTGCATACTCGCTGAAGTCCTCACCCTTAACTCTGACTGCAAACTCCCAATCTTTAACAGATATTAGCTTGCCAATGAGCTCTCCAACACCTGCTAGTAGATATCTTCTTGGTGCTTCGAGTATTATTAAGGTGTCTGCTATTATGGCTATGGGTGATCTCTGAATCTTACCAACGCCTCGAGTGTTTAGGTCTACTTGGAGTATGTGGGATACGTAGGGGCTGGCTATACCGTCGTGACTCGCTATTGTGGGTATTGAGACGTAGGGTACATTCATTACTTGAGCCAGGGCCTTACTGAAGTCAATAATCCTACCGCCACCGAGTGCTATTACGTGGTTTACCTTACCCATATACCTATTAGCTATGTTAGTTATGCTATCAGGGCTTACTTCATCAACCTCCTCAATATCGCATAGTCTACATCCTATCTTTTCTATTAGGTGTTTACCGAACCTAGGTCCTACAATTATTAATCCTCTAAATCCATCAAGACCTATCTTACTTAATATCTCTGGCGTCTTACTTATTGCATTGGGTCCGAACACTATGATCCTCGGCACCTCATACATCTCTAATGATCTATATTGAATGGATTTCATTGCCTTAATTCAGGTCCTATGCTGGGTATAATTTAAGTTATTCGTTGTGCTGCTATTAAGAACGGAGGATTCCTAGACCTCGATTTACTTTAATGCCTTTAATAGTGATTCTACGTTGACTCTCTTCATGCTTATCACGTTATTATCAATAACGAGGTCCTCATTAATAAACTCAACACCATTATTCTTAAGGATAGTTATTAAGTCCGTGGTTGGATATACCGTGGCTCTCCTACCCTTTAAAAGGCCTAGCTTAGCTGCGTAGGCTGGCAGGGCTAGGGGTAGTATAATTCTCTTACCATTACTTATTGATTTTGTTAATAATCGCTCAAAGGTCTCCCTATTAACAATGGGCTTAAACCTACCCGGCATCTCCCTATTCATAACTGTGTAGTAGGCCCAGTAGCCTCCTATGAAGGCTACTACGTCATAATTGTCAACCACGTTCTCATTGATGTCTTCCGTGAAGTCTAGGTCGAAGTCAACCCTGGCTGTCTTACTGACAAGTCCAGTATTAATTTCCGCGCCCAATTGTCTAAGTGCCTGTACCATCATTGGATACTCGTTGTCGTATGAATCATCGGCCACGATAATTAAGACCTTCATACGGCTATTGAGGGTGGGCATGTTATTTTAAATATTTTGTGCCTTAAACTTGATCACGAAGTACTATCCCATAGAGGCCCTATTCCTCTTTATCAAGTCCACTATGAACCTAGCAGCAATTTCTGCATGTTCAAAGGGCTTGCTTTGAGGTTTATTCCTGAAGTCAAGTATGTAGACTGAGCTCTCGCCAGCATTGGCTGCTGCGAAGGCATAGTACCTATTTGCGAGTTGGTGTAATTCAATGCTCTCAGGTGTCTCCTCCTCTCTGTCTCTGAGCCCCGTATCCTTTGCTCTTCTTTCCAATATGTCCTTTGGGTTGAATTCCATGAGTATTATAGCGTCTGGCCTAAGCTTTGTTATTATTCTATCTGGCAACCCTGGATAGAAGCCTCCCTGTACTCTAATACTTGCATGAGTATCTATGATTACATCACCGGGCAGCTTAGCTATTTCCTCAGCTGCTATTTCTTGAACCTTTCTATATTCCTCAACAGGTAGTTTCTTCCTCATGTCATCCCTATTTGTGATTCCATAATTCTTCTTGGCTACCTCGAGCATGTAGTCTCCGTAATTTACAATATTCACGTCAGGTAACATTTCCTTAACATATTTCAGTGTTGTGGATTTACCACTACCTGGCACGGCAACAAGTATTATCTTCACAGTGTTTCATTGTTTATTGTGAATTTAAGTCTTATTTCACGATTAGGCTATTTCTGAATAATTTTAAAGGGTGAGTATGAAGTAATTACTTAGGTGATGAGTATTAGAGTTCTTCATCTGAGTTGGGAATACCCGCCCCATATGATTGGAGGGCTAGGCAGGCATGTTTTACACATAACTAAGCACTTGGTTAGGGATGGGGTTGAGACTACTGTTATGAGCATATCGTTACCTGGTTCGCCAACCTCGGAGGTGAATGATGGGGTTAAGATAAGGAGAGTTGACCCATTTAGGTTTAGGTCTACGAGCTTCATAACGTGGGTTCTAAACTTTAATGAGGAGATGATTGAGGAGGCCTTGAGACTTCATGATGATTGGGATTTCGATTTAATACACGTTCATGACTGGTTAACAGGTCCAGCAGGAATAGCTCTAAAACACCTATTACGTAAACCCCTTATAGCCACGATACACGCTACCGAGGCTGGGAGGAGGAATGGTATTCACAATGAGGAACAATGGGTAATACATAATTGGGAGTGGAGGACGACATACGAGGCTTGGAGAGTTATTGTGTGTAGTAATTATATGATGGGGGAGGTCTCTCAGGTTCATGGGGTACCCAGGGATAAGTTGGTTATGATTCCGAATGGGATTGACGTGAGTGTAATAGATGTGGTAAATCCAAGGCCGGGTTTTAGAGATAATTATGCGATGCCTAGTGAGAGGATAATAGTCTTCGTGGGTAGATTAGTACATGAGAAGGGCCCAGACTTGGTATTGGCAGCTTTTAGAGAACTCCTAAGGTGGAACTGGAACTTGAAGCTTCTTATTGTTGGTGATGGACCAATGAGGGAATACCTAATGGAACTAGCTCAATGGTGGGGTATTTGGGATAAGGTTTACTTCACGGGTAGGGTAGATGATGAAACTCTCTATTCAATACTTAAGGTCTCAGACTTAGCAATATTACCCAGCCGTTATGAGCCCTTCGGTATAACAATACTTGAGGCAATGGCTGCAGGCCTACCTGTAATAACCGCAAAAGTTGGAGGACCGGGCGAAATAATCCACGATTGGTATAACGGCATTAAGGTATCCCCAAACGATGTAAGTAGCATAGTGGTTGCGGCTAAAGCCTTGTTAAGTAATGATGAATTAAGGTTGAATATTGCAAAGAATGCGAGAGAATCGGTCTTAAGGTGGTATACATGGGATAGGATAGCCAGGTGGACTAAGAGGGTTTATCAAGATGTTATTAATGAATATAGGATAACCAATTGGGCAACGCTTTGGTAAATTAAAAGAAATATTGGTCTTAATTAGGCATATTGTATTCTTTGGTTGAATATTAAGTAGAACTTAATATCTAGGAACTCCTTAAAACTTCTAAGTGTGCTTCTCATTAATCGATCTAGGTTTCCCTACTTTTTTCTAAGCATTAGACTTGACGTTGGATAACTCTGTCGCGGTAAGTATTTTACATAATAACACCTGGATTATGAACCTGAAGTATGAAACGCATTACCTTAATGTGAAGCTTGATTGATTAGAAGTAGGCTAGATAGGTGTCTTAAATAGAAATTTAACGCTTGTTAACCTCATAACCAACCATGGTTCTCGGTGGGGGAAGTCATGAAGGGATATATGGAAAATCTTATAAGCACTTATTTTCTTATCGATGCTGAATGCCTAAGGAGGTTAAGGCTAGGGCACATATCTGGTATGAGGTGAATTATGAGGAGGGAACCATAAAGTTCTTGAGGAGGATATGTCCTAGGTGTGGTTCCGTAATGGCTTACCATAAGGTTCCTACACCTAGGTGGGCTTGCGGTAAGTGTGGGTATACTATTTTTGAGCAGGTTAGAGGTAGGCAGTAAGTATTTTTATTGTATGTAGTTTTGAAAGTTCATTATCCTATTGCTTTATCATACAAGTTGAATTAATTGCTACCTCTTAATGAAGTTGATAAAAATACTCGTAATATCCTCCTCTCGTTATAATATCCGGGTTGGAAAGTTGTTGCTAAGTTATTTTCTCAGTCGTTACACCTATTACTCCGATAATAAATGTGATTTAAAGAACTTATAGCGCTCACTTGAGATTAATCATAGTACTTATAGAGAACAACTACACTAAACGGCACAAGCATCTTCGGCTATCTCAACCGCTTCTCATTGGTAACCATAGGTATTATCGCATAGCTTGTGGTTATGGTCTAATAAATTATTAATAATGTATTTTTCTATCTCTTGGATGGTGGATTTACGGAAGTTCCTTAGAGAGATTAGGGATGAGGAGTTGTTGAGGTATGTCGATGACGAGTTGAGTATTAATTATGAGATACCTTACGTGTTAATGAGACTAGATAAGGGGCCTGCTCTTGAGTTTAGGAAAGTTCGTGAGTATGGTAATACTCATGTGGTTGGTAATATTGTTAATACTAGGTATAAGGTTTACAGGGCTGTTGACGTTAGGGAGGATGCTGATTTTTACAAACGATTAATGTGGTCTGAGGAGGCTGCTCCGTCATATAAGCCTAAGGAGACAAATAATGCTGTTTATGATACATTGCCTGAGGTTGATGTTTTGAAATTACCGATACCACGTTACTTCGAGTTGGAGCCCGGTCCATGCCTAACAAGTGCTGTGGTTATTGGTATGGATGTTAGGGAAGGTATGTTGAATGCTAGTATTCATAGGTTAATGCCGATAGGCCCTGATAAGTTCGTTATTAGGCTAGTGCCTAGGCACCTCTATAGGATCTATATGAGGAATAAGGAGTTGGGTAGGGATACACCGATAGTTATAGCGTGGGGTTTGCATCCAGCAATACTTGTGGCAGCAGCGTCCTCACCACCTTTTGGCGTCTTTGAATTGAACATGGCTAATGCCTTATTGAACGGCTCACTCGAGGTTAAGGTGATGGATAATGGCGTACCCGCACCTGCCTACGCCGAGGTCGTTATGGAGGGGTACATATCGGCTAAGGAGGAGGCTAAGGAAGGTCCATGTATGGATGTACTTGGTACTTATGATGAGGTGAGAATGCAGCCTGTGGTTAGGATAACGAGGATTTACATTAGGAGGGACTCGCCTTTGATGGCGCATGCCTTAGTTGCAGGTTATTCAGAGCATCGTGTATTGATGGGTATTGAGAAGGAGGCTAAGATATGGCAGTTCGTGAGCAACGTGGTACCTGAGGTTAAGGCTGTGAGGTTGACTGACGGTGGTTGTGGTTGGTTACATGCCGTGGTGTCCATTAGGAAACAGAGTGATGGGGATCCTAAGAATGCCATAATGGCTGCATTTGCAGCTCACCCAAGCCTTAAGTACGTTGTCGTGGTTGATGATGATATAAATATTGATGATCCAAGCGAGGTTGAGTGGGCGATAGCCACTAGGTTCAGGGCTGATGAGGACTTAGTCACTATTAAGTATGCCAGAGGATCTACTCTGGATCCCGTGGCCATGGATCCTATTCAGGGTATAACTACGAAGATGGGTCTCGATGCGACAATGCCTATTAGTATGAAAAAAGAGAAGTTCAAGAGAGGCATAATACCAGCGAGGGTTGATATTGATAAGCTGAAATTTTCCTAAGACCCAAGATGTTTCTGCGCAGGTTTAGTCCTTGGGCATCTGTAAGTTAAATTTAGACTTTTCTTTCCTGTAATGCTTCAGGGAGAGGACTCGTGGGCAAAGGCCATTATTAAGTTCTTGCAAGATGGATAGAGCAAAAATACTGAGCGGCATTTCTAGTATACGTAAAGTATACGTTTACATTATTCTTATTTTCTATTGATATTTAAGAACTTTAGTAGATGTTGTTCAGAGACGGAGGTGAGGTAGGTAGGATATTAAATATTAATAAGGGTGTTTCATAGGCGATGCTTTTGTGGATATTGGTATAATTAGGCCATATGAGGTTGAGTATAACCCTGAGGATGTTGTTGATTTAGAGGATGCTATTAGGTCTCTTGGACATAGGGTCAGGAGAGTTTATATAGACATGGTTGGTGTAAGGCTTGGTAAGGATCGTGTTAGTTATTATCAGTTAATTGGTAGGTCAAATTATGAGGAAATAAATATTGCCGGCGCCATCCTGAGGCACATAGGTGTGATTAAGGATTTCGAGCAGTTTGCTCATAGGTTATGGGTTGTTAGATCTCTTGAGCTAAATGGTGTATATGTCATGAATCCAATAATGAACTGGTTAATTGCCAGTGATAAGTTTGCATCCTTAATGTTACTGGCTAGGCATGGGTTGCCTGTTCCTGAAACTGTGGTTAGTGAGAATATGTTCGTGGCTTATAATGCAGTTAGGGAGTTTGGTAGGTCTGTGGTTAAGCAGTTGAGGGGTGCTATGGGTTTTGGTGTTTTTCAGGTTGATGATGCTGATGTGGCGATGCATATTTTTAGTCATTTCGTTAATTTGAGTAAGCCTATCTATGTTCAGAGATTTCTTGATAAGGTTGGTGATGGTGATTATAGGGTCGTGGTTGTCGGTAATGAGGTCATTGGGGCTGAGTTTAGGAAGGCCGCGGCTTCGTGGAAGTCAAACGTAGCTCAGGGAGCTAAACCTGAACCTGCAGGGATTAATAGTGAGATGGCAGAGTTAGCATTGAGGGCTGTTGAGGTTCTTGGGCTTGATTATGGCGGTGTGGATATTGCTGAGACAAAGGATGGTTATTATATACTTGAAGTTAATCCAACGATGAGCTGGCAAGGTTTCAAGAGGGCTACGGGTATTAATCCAGCTGTGCACATAGTTAGTAATCTTATAAGTAAAATTAAACATTAATTTATTGAGAGTATGTGGCTATTATTTTAGATGCTATGCTTATTATCTTTAATGCTGTATCTACAGCGTCAAAACCGAACACGTAGGTGACAGGTTCAAGGGCATAGCCTCCAAGGTCTATTACTGCCATCAACGTTGGGTCATTACATAGCGCCTTAGCTACTGAGTTTATGACCTCATCTTCGCTTGTTTTTTCATGAGGTCCTATCTTTACGTACTTCATACCCAATTCCCTGAGGGTTCTCTCAACTTTTTCATCATACTTTATACTAGCCACGGACCTATACCTTGGATTTGCCTTCATGCATTTTATTATTAATTTTCCAAGATGCCTTGAGCCACCATATATAGGCTCAGAACCTATGATAACTTTACCATCATGGGCATCTATCCTGCCGGGCACGCCAACTGCATCCATTTCATTTGTGGCGCCCGGCTTTGCTTCAACTATGTTCATGAGTACCCTTGGTGTTACTGTCTCGATCTCAGGATGTTCTTCAAGCAGTGTTAAGGCTCTCCTTAAGCTTCTAGTTGTTGAATCTCCAATACCAGTTATTAGTATAGAGCATGCATTGCAATTAGCTGGTATTGATGGAACTACCCTTCTGTGTGCCTTACAAAGCCTTAGTGAGCCTAGTTCCATAGTTATGGTGTTTGTTAGGTACTCGAGGGCTTCATACTCCTTATTACTGAGTATTAACTCGACAATATTATTAACAATCCTATCAAGCCAATCTTTACTCAACCCTAAATCTTCTGCTTTACTAATTATTTCATTAATGTCTCTACTTACATATCTATTAACGGCAGGTTGTGTTATTCCAAGGATCCTAGCAATCCTTAATTGACTATAACCATTTTCAAGGAGCCTCTTAGCTACTAAGCTCCTTATTATTGGTAGTACATTCTCAGTTACAAATTCAAAACCTGTGCTTATACTCACACTCTCTCGTAATGTCTAACAAAGTTAATATGCCTTATTTTTCCTCATTAATCAAAGGCTTTTCATTTCATTAAGCATTTCTGTGATGGTATCGAGAGGATTCTCGTTGGTTGATTTCTTACTAATTACATTACCACCTTTTGTGAGAAGGATTAGATATTTGTTTGCGTGTGTCTTTTGTGCGTCGTTAATGTAGGTCCTGAATAATAGGTACTTATCACCGCTTATCAATGCAATCTCTAAGGGCATTGTGGATACTCTGCATAAGCATGTTGTGCTTATTCGTCCACTGCTTATGTAGTTACGCATTACTCCCAATGTTGTTAGTATTAACTTTATGTTGTCTTTATTCACATATCCCGTATTTATAAATAAGGTATCGCCAACTCTGTATGGGCAGATTAATGGGTGGTAATTACTGATATATTCTGAGGGATCTCCTATTAATATGAATGTATTCCTTATGGTGAGCCAATCACCATATTTCTTGAGGTCTATATTACTCCTACTTGGTATTCTAATAAATGCATCATCACTTAGCGTATATGATCCATATCTACTATTCAGGTCCATAGCCTTAATTATGTATTGTCCAAAGGATGCTATGGCTGCATGTCCTGATACTTGCTTATCTGCCCTAAGTTCGTCAATGAGTTCAATGCCGAGTAAGTGATCCAGAGTAGAGATGCTGTTATCATTGTTATTCCATAGGGCTAGTTTATTGTTTACCCTACCTAATATTAGTGTGATTGGTGTTTTAAAGGCTATTGTCATTGTTTTGCTTTCCTTTAATTTAATTATTTAGGTTTTATATGTGTTCACGCCGCGTATTCTGTGAAATCATCGGTAATAAGTGATGATATAACGAGGAGGTTATTAGAGATCGTTGGTGAGGATTGGGTAAGTATTAGGGAGATAGAGAATATCCTTAGGATTAAGATTACCCTTGAAACTCTTAATAGGTTAAGTAGGTCAAGAGTTCTCGAGGTTATGTATAACACGTTTGATGAAACATTTTACCTAAGGAGAAAGAGAATAACTAGAGAGGTTAATGCTGAGGATGTCGACGGGGGAGGCAGTGAGGGAGAGGGTAAGTTAAATCTTCAGAGGGTTGTGGAGAAAATGAGGGATGAATTTCGTGGTATGGTTCCAAAACCTGAATTTGAGGATTGGCTTAGTAGTAATGTTAATGGGAATTGGCGTTTGGTCTATAATCAATTATTAAATGATGACGTTATTGAAGAGGTCATAGTCTCAGGCATGGTTTTCGTGAAGGTTATAAATGAATAATAAATTATCATGGTAATGATATATATTCATCATCCCGTCTCTTAAGGATACCTGCAAAGACGCTCCATTCGGCCAGTAAAATCTCGAGTAAGTGTCCAATACCCGGTTCCCTGGCTTCTGCATAACCCTTCTTATCTAGTTCTTCTATGAGTTCATTGATCTTAAATGGCTTACGTAAGCCAAGGACGTAGGCTGTGTGAAATGGTTCAAGGTTAAGAAGCCTTTGCTTTAGTATTCTCTTTCTATCACTAATCTTGGCGTTCAAAAATTCCTTACCTGTATTTGTAATTTTAACATCACCGTTATCAACATCAACAAAGCCTAGATTGACGGCTGCATTTAGGGCAGGCATTAAGTCGTCTATATCAGACTCCATCTCTTTAGCGATCATGAATATATCGGCTTGGCCTCCAAACTCATTGGTCAGTGTATCTATTAGTCCTAATACATCAGCAAGCCTTGCATCGAGGGGCATAAAGGGTAAATCCGGCATAATCTGTACTTTAACTTAAATGCCCGGTGGTTAATAAGCATTTATCTCCTAAATGATGGTCATACGTAAGACTTAAATCTGACTAATAACTAGTCTATGTAGAACAATGTTACATTGTTCACAAACTTCAACGTGTTCGTCAACCCAAGTTTTCCACTTATGTGATAAGTATCTTGAGGATATGAATATGGTCATTAAGCGGCCACATTTAGGGCATGCATCGCCTTTAAGTAGCACATTACTGGCCTCTCTATAATTATTCGTTATTGCTAGGTTTATACCATCCTCTAGATCCTCCTCTAGTTTATTTATATTTATTGAGTAAACTTTTACATTCAGTTCTTTCCCAAACCAATAGTGAGCCTTCGATAAATTATTAACGATATAGTCAGATATTACGTAAGGTCTCTCGGAGACTACGAAGATGGCATTTATATCCTCAAGTTCAAGTTTCTCTATCATTTCTAAGGGGTTTGTCCACAATGGAGGATAATCAGGTGCTAACCACACCTTGATTCTAAATCTACTTAGGGCTGCCTTTATTGAATCATCATGAATAGCCACAATACTAAAGCCTCTTCCTTCAAGTTCTTCGGTTATCCTGTCAATGATGTTCATGAACAATAATATTCTTTAATAATTGAGTTAATAAGTTATTCAATGATGAGGACCGGAGAAATGATGGGTGAAGAGACCACGCAGGTCTGAATTTACTTAATTGAGAGGGTTGGAAATGCTCTAAGGGTATTTTCGATTATTATATCGTTAAGTTCATCAACATCCATGCTTAATAATTCACTTAGTTCTTTCAACACTAACTTAATATGAACTGGCCTTGAAGGTTCACTTGCGCTGGGGCCTAGTTCAGGTGTATCGCTTTCTAGGAGCAGTCTATTGAGGGGTATAGTAAGAACTAGATCTCTTTTTTGCTGTGATCTAACTATGGTTGGTGGTATTGAGAAGTAGCAACCAAGGTCTAATAATCTTCTTGCTTGGTCTCTATTGCCACTAAAGGCATGCGCTATGCAACGAACGGGCCCATGTTTAGCTAATAGTTTTGTTACATCATTCTCGGCATCTCTTGAATGTATTATTAATGGTTTATCTAATTCTTTAGTGATTTTGATCCATTTTACGAATATATGTCTTGATAATTCTCGAAGTATCGGATCTCTGACCTTGTTATAATCAAGGCCGACCTCACCAATGCCAATGATTAAGTCTTTATTCTCTATAATCACATTCATTATCTCCTGAACTTCCCTGACATCAAAGCTCTCATAATCATAACCCAAGGCTGTGAATACGAACCCCCTATATTCCTCAATAATTCTCAAAGCGTTGCGTATTTCTTTAAGGCTTGTTGTGACATTAATAATGCCTAGTAATCCTTCTCTCTGTGCTTCGTTTATTAGTTCCCTAGCGTGAATGTATATATCCTGTCTACTTAAGTGTGCATGCGTGTCAATCAAGAGAGCTCCATTATTAGCCTTAGCTATTACTTAAAAGCGTTGATTTTGAGGTTTCTCAAAGGATTTGATGTTCATAAATAGGTTTTTAAGGAGCATGTTATTATTGGCATTGATGTCATCGCTAGACATAAACCCATTGATGTATAGGTTCGTGAGGTACTGTTTAAATAGGGCTTATCTAGACTTAGATGACTCGAAGCTATCGGCTGATGATAGATACAGCTTGGAGACTATACTATCATTGATTAGGCAGGCTGAGGATGGTTGGAGGGATGTTAATGATGTTACTAATTTCATCGAGAATGAGTTACCGAATATTTATAAGGAGGCCCTTGAGAGATTACCCAGTGATATTGTTGATAAGTTGTTTAAAACGATGCTGAATAATTGTAAGGAGCTTAATGAGGTAAGCAGTAATCCTAATATTATCAATGCAATAGATAATGCTTTAAGTAAATTAGACGAGATAAAAAGTGAGTTTATTAAGGAGCCGAAGAAGCGTATCTACGAGCCGTCAACTTAAGCACTTAATTAATCATATTGATGTTTATTAATTGAATGAAAATTAATGATTACATATATTCATTGTTAAAGGATCAGAGAACAGTCTTACTCAATGCCTATCCAGGCTTTGGTAAGTCTAGAATGGCCATTGATATTGTCAGAAGGTGGATTAAAGATGGTGGCGAGGTCTTAGTAGTAACAAGGTCAAGGGCGGAGGCTCTTCAGTTATGTGAATTTGCAGTGAATGAAGGTATTAGGGATAGAGTGTCGCTCTTTCTCGGTAGAGAATTATTATGTCCATTTAATGCTAAAGATTCTAAGCAATGTTTTGTTAATAGATTAAGTGGTTTATGTAGGGTTCAGAAGGTTAATTCCTCAAAACAGTTCCTTGTCTGTAATCCACTGGAGTTATTTAATGAGGGGTTATGTCCGTATGAGGTCAATGAAGCATTAGCTTATCAATTGCCAGTGGTCATTGCAACCCATGCTAATTTATCAAGTCCTGAGTTATATAGTAGGTTAATAGATATAATTAATAATTGGAGTAAGCCGCTGGTTATAATTGATGAGTTCCATAATGTAGCTGCTGGTCTTGAGGTCTCTGTACCAATATCAATTGATGAATTAATACAATGGGCGTTGAGAGGTAATGAGATTGCCAGGAGGGTATTAAGTAGAATTAAGGATATTATGCCTGAAAGAGAAATTATTGTACTAAGGAAATTTAATATTGATGAGTTACTGGCTGGTTCAAGTGCATTTAGTGATAAGGTTGTCGAGATGCTAATGCATTATGGAAATGACATTTGTGTCTTTACCTATGACGGTAAGTTAGTTAGGTTGAGATGCTTATCGTTAAGTCCTATACGTGATTTATTAATGAGAGTTCACAGTGCCTTGCTGTTAACTGCTTCAATGAGTAGGAGGTTCTCAAGTATAGCCAATGCTACCGTTAAGTCCGTTCATTATATGGAGATTGAGTCAATACCTAGGGAGTATCAAGATAATCTTACTGTGATATTGATAAGGAATTTAGAATTTACATTCCGTAATAGATTAATGAGAAATTACCTTAACGTCGTTAATAGAGGCATTAAGACTTTCATAGAATCTGCACCACCTGTAGGTGGGTTAGCCATATTCTTCCCTAGTATTGATTATATGAATACTTACCTAAGTAATTACTCACCACCAATTTGGGGAGTTCCAACGTTCATTTTAGACAATACCAAAATCACTGAGTTAATTGCTGCATTTAAGGAGAGTGCCAGGTCTGCAAAGTCCGTGTTAATAACATATGCATATAACCCTATTAGTGAGGGCATAAACTTCCTCGATCAAGAACTCATTGGTATCATGATTGTGGGCTTGCCTCTTCCTCAGTACAGTCAATGGGGTTTCGTGAAGGCGCATTATTATAGTAGGATGGGGATTAGTGGTTTTGCAACGGCTTTTCTATTTCCAGCGATTTCAACCACGATTCAGGTAGTCGGTAGGTTATTGAGGAGTTTAGAGAGACATAAGAAAGTTGCCGTACTATTTGACGATAGATATTATAGATATAGAAGGTATATGCCTAAGTGGTTATTATTGAGCATGGAGATAATGAGTTTTTCTCAGTTCTTAAAGTGGTCATGGCCTTAGCGCCTTATTAGTATCAATGAGCATTAGTTGTTGAGAATTGATGAATTTAATAACTATTGGTACTTTCGTGATACCGATATCGCTAGGAATAGCTTCATTAATTAGGGAATACTCAGCGGATAACGTTACGATAGGTACACGCTTCTTCATACCCTATAAAGTATCACTTGATAAGCATCTTTGTGTTCTAGGTTCCACAAGGTCTGGTAAGTCATCTCTTATCAGGGCAATGATTAAGGAGTTGAGTAAGAGGTATGTGGTTACAGTACTTGATTGGCACGGTGAATACGTAGGAGTATTGCCAACAATACCAACATCAGCCGTAGAGATAAACCTCGAGAGGATACCGCCTAAGCTGCTAACGGAAATTCTAGGCTTTGGCCTTGGCCTTAATGAACCAAGCATGTATATGTTCTATAGGATAATTAGAGATGGAGGTTACACGAGCTTCAGTGATTTAATAAGTAAGATCGATAATTACTTAGTCGATACAAGAACCGAGGCAGAAATGAAAGCTGCAATTCTCAGAAGACTTGAGTATGTGGCTTCAAACATAGGTAAAGGCCTTATAAGTATTGAAGAGCTTATGAAAGGAGATTCTGTAATTGACCTCAGCGACTTGACAATAATTGAGGAAAAGCGTCTCGTATCATCATTAATCTTGGCAACTCTATATATGCAGTACATGAAAAGTGGGCTTATAGGAAGAGGCGTTGAGCATATTCTGATAATCGAGGAGGCACAAAACCTAGTAAATATGAATAGTTTAGGCTACTCAATAATCGATCATGTAATAATGGAATTAGCTAAGTATGGATTAAGAGTAGTGCTAATCAGTAACGTAATACCAAGGACCTCATTATTAAAGCACTGCAATATAGTCCTGTTCAAGATAAACCCAGAACTTCTAGGCAATGATGAAATATCTCTTTCAAGGGATTTGTTCGAGAAGCTTAGTAAAATGACCATTGAAGATGTATTAGTAATTACTAATAAAGGCATCGTTAAGGTAAGACCCTTAAGATCGCCAGCCCACCCTAACCACATAATAATTAGGAGAATTGAGGAAAAACAATCATCATATATGAACGATAAAACTATGGACAATAATACTGAGCATCTTGAAAATACCTTAACTAATAATGAGAATAAAAGTAATGAGAGGACTTATGAAGGCAGTTTCAATGTAAATAATAATGGTAATAAGTTAATACAGAATGCTGCAGAAGTATTAGCTAAGGGTAATGTCTCATTACCTAATGACGAATCAATATTTAAGAAGCAAATAGCTGAGTTAGAGAGAGAAGTTCTAAATTTAAGGGATAGGATTAGTGAAATTGAGCGTATCCTAGAAGTTGATGAGAAAATGATCGAAAGAATACTGGAATTTGATAATAAACTGAAAGGTAATAGTAAGGATAACCAGTGAAGCAATTCCGTGTGACTCTGTCGATCATAGGGTTGTGAGTGTATCTTTAAATCAATTTATTTATTTAAGCAGATATATACGAAAACCCTGGTGCAAAATGACATCAACCGAGAACCTAATGATGGACACGAAGAAAGTGAAAATCCTAATACTTCAGATGTTAAGAGATATGGTACTGAACGCTAAGGGTCAGTTAATAACCTTCAGACCAGCAAAGGTAGCCCAAGACATATCCATATGGACCAGGAAAAGCCCGAGGTCTGAGTCTGTGATAGTAAGGAACTTCCTCGAGGAACTTGTGGAGCTCGGTTTAGTCAGAGTTATTAAGAGAAGCGCTAGGGGTAAGGTCTATGGTATCATGAGAGGTACAGAGTTCTGGTTTATCCTTGAGCGTAATAATGTGCATGAAATTTTATCCTTCATAACTGATTATAGGGCTACGAAGAGAAATAATACAAGTATGAATATGTTTGGGGGATTAACTAATGCACAAAAAATAGGTTCAATGCACATTGCGATGGATGGTAACGGCAAGAATTTATCAAATAATTCATGACTTAATTAAAGATCCACAATCATTGATAAACTACATAGAGAATTACCTTCTCTTCATCATGAACATACCCTTCATTAGTAAGGAATTTAATGACAACATTATAAGATTAATAGTTCAAGACGAAAACGGAAGTGCAGAATTAAGTATTAATCATATTATGAGTGTTAAAGGCCGTGGAAAAACAAAGAACTCTCTCAAGGCATTAATCCTCAGGTACCTAGGTACAGATGGAGTACGTAGGATTACCGTAATGATACTGAAGAAAGATAACACTATCTACAGAATTGACGACTTACCTAAGATGCGGTCATTACCTCTCGGCCTACTTAGCCTCGCATTAATCTTGGTAATCGCCATGTCTCTAGTAATTACAACGTTAAGAATAATTGATATAATACCACCGATACACCTAATGATAGCATTATTATTAGTGCCATTATTAATACCCATAGCCTACTCATACATATTACAGTTAAGGATTAGGCAGTGGAATTTACGAGGATCGCAAATAGTGAAGTTCGTGTTCGAATATAGTGATTTCAGTGAAGAGAAATTTAACAATGCCCTGAGGTTTCTAAGCAAGATAGACGGCATTAAGTCATTGAATGAAGTTAGGAAGTTCATACTATCATTGATTAACAACCCTACCACAGCACCTAATAGTTATCATGAGGAGGTCATAGATATCGACTCTATGATGAGTGAGCTTGGTATTAGCAGTCATAGAATTTACTTGGTTAACTTAGACCAATGTAATGCAGCATCTGTGGGTATACCTGGATTAAATTACATTATTTTAACGTCAAGGTTAGTTTCATGTCTAAATAAAGATGAGTTAATGGCCGTTATTGCGCATGAGATCGGTCATATAGTTCACGGAGATTCTGCAAAAACGTTATTCTTGGTGTCCCTTAGTCAACTAATCAATATTGCATTGATTATTTACATCGTACCAATTATGACATTGCCTGTAATACCATTAATAATTAGTGTAATAATCCTCGAATTATTAGCTATAATGTTCATGATGAGATTAAGTGAATACTCGGCTGATAAGTATGCTCTAAGATTAGTGCCTAATAGGGTATTAGTAATGGCATTGTTAAGAGTTACCTGGAGAGAATTGTATAATGAATTAGTAAGTAGAAGGCTTAGAATATTTGATGTTCATCCCACAGTTTCAAGTAGGTTATTAAGAATGAGTTCTATTTTCCACTAAATATTATGTATTTTAATATCTCATTACTTATTTAATGGTTAACTTAATTTTTGTTTCAGCCACGATTTACTCATGGACTTAATAGAGAGAATTAGTGAATTAAGGATGTTAATCAATAGGTTGGAGAATAAGTATCCTGAATTATCTGAATTATCATCATTAATAGATGACATAATCATAAAATGCGTATCATTATCGGACATATTGTTAAACATATATTCAATCACCGACTCAGCAACCCGTTCCTTAATATTCGAGAATAACTCTTTGCCAACAAACCTAAACTCAGCCCTAATAAGGAGGTACCTTAGTGTGATAAGGGCTTCGGATGATCTTAATGAAGTTTTAATTAAGGTTCCACAGGAGGAAAGGCATATACTCATAGATGCCATTAAAATTCTTAAGAAGAGGGGTATGCTTGACCTAGATATTGATTATGATAAGGATGGGCTTAAGATAAAGATAATAAGTAGGGTTGAGGATAATGGTACTACGTGAATGAGTTCGAAGAAGACCACAACCATAGTGTGAAAAACATATATAGTCCTAACTTTTTCACACTCTTAAGTATGCCTTACGATGTCCCATTCGTACCCACGCCCGAAGTTGTAGTTAGGAGGATGCTTCAACTTGCTAATGTTAAAAGGGATGAGGTTGTCTACGATCTTGGTTGTGGTGATGGCCGTACAGTGATCATGGCAGCTAGGGAGTTTGGTGCCAGATCTGCATGCATTGAGATTAGGAAGGATCTCTATGAGCAAACCCTAAGGAGAGTTAAAGATTTAGATCTTGAGGATAGAGTTAAGGTAATTTACGGTAACTTTTTCGAGGAGGATTTATCAGATGCTGATGTGGTTACAATGTACTTACTCACTAGCGTCAACGAAAGAATCAAACCAAAATTAGAACGTGAGTTAAGACCTGGTGTGAGGGTTGTATCTCATGATTTTGAAATGCCAGGTTGGAAACCCTTGATTGTTGAGGATTTATATGAAGAGTGGCGTAGTCATAAGGTATATCTTTATAAAATACCAGGTTTAGAAATTCCAATACCTATAAGCGATCTAGAGAGTAGGATGAATGATTTATTGTTTGACGAACTTCACATGAGTGTTTTGAAATTGATAGATGGCAATAGGTCTATTGAGGAAATCTCCAATAAGACTCAACTAACGATGAGGGCAGTGAGGGAAATAATAAATGATTTAATGAAGCAAGGGCTCATTAAGGAGGTAAGGGTTGTGAAGTAATAAGGCATTTAAAAACATTGCTTTGTCTCAATCATTGATGGTTGCATCGCCAATTTTAATGAACGAAGTCTATGATATCGATGTTGGTATAAATACAATCGATGACCTAATAAAAGCATATAGGCAGATAGGTGGTTTTCAAGGCAGACACATAGCCGATGCAGCAGATACGCTTCTGAGCATGTATAGTAATGATGAGGTTACGGTATTTCTATCCTTCACAGCCAACCTAGTTTCCACAGGACTGCGCGGACTACTTGCTAAGTTCATAGAGAGAGGTTTCGTAGATGTCGTAATAACAACAGCAGGTACTCTCGACCATGACATTGCCAAAGCAATGGGTGGTAAATATTACGCTAGTTATTTTGATGTAGACGATGTTGAAATGAGTAAGGAGGGCATACATAGAATTGGGAATGTAGCTGTTAAGAAGGATCATTACGGCCCGCTCATTGAGAAATTTATTCACTCATCATTAGAGGAGCTAGTTAGAGTTAAAGAGGAGTGGGGTATTAGGGAATTGCTTTGGGAGTTAGGTGAGAGAATTAATGATGACTACTCAATAATTAGGGCTGCATCAAGGGCTAAAGTGCCCATCTACGTACCCGGTTTTGTAGATGGAGCTTTTGGCACAGCAATACTTACATTCAATGAAGCACAAAGAGCCAAGACCAGTGGAAAGCAAGTAAAGATTAACTTACTTAAAGATGAGCATGAATTAATGGACATCGTATACTCAAGCAAGTCATTAGGTGCCTTAATAATTGGCGGAGGCATTAGTAAGCACCACGTGATTTGGTGGTCCCAATTTGCCGGTGGTCTTGATTATGTGGTCTATGTAACAATGGCTCTGGAATTCGATGGTTCATTAAGCGGTGCAAGACCTAAGGAAGCTATCACGTGGGGTAAGGTAAAGCCAAGTGCTAAGCAAGCATTCGTAATTAGTGATGCCACGATAGCTCTACCAATACTAATTCCCTATATAGTTAAGAAGTACGGGTTTAGGAAAGGTATTAAGATAATCGAGTAATCGGTAGCGCCTTAAATATTAAATTTAATGTATTAAGTTTGATGAGGTTTAAAATAAATAAAAGATTGAGGAGGGGCGATATATTCATTGAGGAGGTATTACTAATAGCAATATCCATGGCAGTACTTATTGCACTGGTCTCACTGATAAGCGGTTTATTTGGCAACACAGTATCTGGAATAATGCATCTGCAGAACACAGTTAATGGTGCTTTAAAAGGCTTCATAGACGATCTTCAGAAGGTGATGTCCAACGCCTTTAACTTCACAAGCTAAAGAGCTAAATAGCATCATTAATGAGCTTAAAAGTAGAGGTTTTAATAGATTAGACATATACTTAGTACTAAAAACATTAAGGCCTAATGTTAATTTCGAGTACTTATTAACACCAAGCGAGTTGGAAATAATTAATAGGGTTAGCAAATTAAGGGACGAGCTTTATAGGTTAAGAACAATGCTCAATGATATTGAGAGGAGAACCAGAAGGAGGCATGACTTAATAACGGGAATTTATGAGGAGTTAATGAATAACCCTCTAGCGAAATAAGAGTAAGGTTTTAATTTTAAATCAAACCGTGCTTACTATGACGACTACTAAATACATCTTTATTACTGGCGGTGTACTATCGGGACTTGGTAAGGGAATTACAACAGCTTCCATTGGCAAAAT
The DNA here is from genome assembly GCA_000960865.2 of Vulcanisaeta sp. AZ3. Lineage (GTDB taxonomy): Archaea > Thermoproteota > Thermoprotei > Thermoproteales > Thermocladiaceae > Vulcanisaeta. The sequence continues at coordinate 32,478 of JZWU02000010.1, forward strand.
ACTCCAGGCAAGAGGTTATAATGTAACCGCGATTAAGATAGACCCATACTTAAATGTTGACGCAGGTACGATGAATCCATTTCAACACGGTGAGGTATTCGTAACATTTGACGGTGGTGAGACTGACCTCGACCTCGGCCATTACGAAAGATTTCTAGATGTTGAGATCCCTAAGTATCACAACATAACCAGTGGACAAGTATATTATACGGTTATTCGTAGAGAGCGTAGAGGTAAGTATCTAGGTCAAACAGTCCAGTTAATACCTCATGTGACGGAAGAGGTTAAGAGGAGGATAATGCTTGTAACAAAACGTGAAAGGCCTGATATAGTATTAATAGAGATTGGCGGTACTATTGGTGATTATGAGGGGTTACCATTCCTCGAGGCGGCCAGACAGATGAGACTTGAAATGCCTAACGATGTACTGTTCGTTCACGTAGCTCTAGTGCCTATGCTCACAACAACGGGCGAGTTAAAGACAAAACCTCTACAGCATAGCGTCGCTGAACTTAGGAGAGTTGGTATTCAACCAGATATAATAATAGCCAGATCTCCAAGATCTCTCGATAGCTCAACAAAAAGAAAGATTTCTTTATTTACGAACGTACCTATAGAGGCTGTCTTTACATCTTACGATGTAGATACCATATACAAAGTACCATTAATACTCGAGGAGCAAGGCCTTGGTAAGTACATAACCAGTAAGTTAGGGCTCAATAATACAGAGCCGAAGCTCAATGATTGGATTAGCTTCATAAACGCCCTGGAGAACAGCAAGGAAGTAATTAACGTGTATATGTGTGGTAAGTATGTAAAGCTACATGATTCATATATCAGCATTGTCGAAGCAATAAAACATGCATCAGCTAAGTTAATGATTAAGCCAAACATTGTTTGGTGTGATACCGAGGAGTTCGAAAAAGAACCCTCTAAAGTGACGGAGCTTAATAACGCAGACGCCATAATAGTACTACCAGGCTTCGGTGCAAGAGGCGTTGAAGGCAAAATAGAGGCAATTAGGTATGCTCGTGAAAACAATATTCCATTCCTGGGAATATGCTATGGAATGCAATTAGCTGTTGTGGAATTTGCCAGAAACGTAGTTGGCTTAAGGGGTGCTCACACCACGGAGGTTGATCCAAACACTCCATACCCAGTCATTGATATAACACCCGAGGAAAGAAGCATTAAGGAATTTGGTGGAACCATGATACTCGGTGATAGGAGGATCAACATAGCCAAGGGCACAATAGCCAACACAATATATGGAACTACAGAGATAAGAGAAAGGCATAGGCATAGGTATGAGGTTAATCCAGCCTTCTTCAAAGTCCTGACTGAGAAGGGTCTCGTATTCTCAGCGTGGAGAGCTGACGTACCTAGGGTTGAGATGATCGAAATACCAAACCATTTCTTCTTCGTAGCAACGCAATTCCACCCAGAATTCAAAAGTAGACCATTAAAGCCACACCCACTATTTGTCGCATTACTCAAAGCTGCCTATAATAAAAGCATGGGTTACCATCACCATATAGTATTAAATCAACAGTATATGCATAATCAGCCTTCGAAGGCTCTGTCATTAATCCGCTGCGAACTGCCTCATCATACAATAAATCCTTATTAAGTTATTTTATATGTTTATATTATTTACAGCTCCTTATTGGTCCTATTCGTGATAAGACACGTAATGTGGATTGCTGTAATAGTGATGTTTATATTACTTGCCTCTCAAGTATATGCGCAAGTCTCGATTAATTATATCGATATAAGCATAAGTTATAGCAATCAGCATATTATGCAGGTAGTTAATATAACGGGCGGTAAATTAACAATTCCAATCTATCAGTACTGTTCCAATGAGAAATACGTATCATTTGAGGCTTACTTAGATCCTTCTTCGAGCCTAGGGATAACTTCAGTCTCCTTAATCCTAAATAATGGGACCCTCATGGCGATACCCATGAACTTCAGTCCTAAGTACGTCAGCCTATATATTAACTGCTCATTACCAGTATATGGAGTCTACCTCAACATAGGTACATACCCACCTTATCCAATGGAGGCTTTAATAATTCCCGGTCCAAATGTCACATACTCATTAACCCAAGGTTCTAAAAACATCACAATACCTACAATGCCAGGTCTCGAATACCTATTCTCATTAATTAAGATTGTATTGATCTCACCAGCCACAGCAACCATAAGCGATTACTTAACAGTACCCCTAAGCGTGGAATACTCAACAGTCAATATAGGCTCATTAAACGCAAATGCCAAGATAACGACATACATAACGTATTCAAACAATGTTGAGGTAACCGCTAATGGAACAATATACGTAATAGTCATGCCGTATTACTACATGCCAATAAGCAATACTCAGAACTATATAGTATCATCAATAGCAGAACCCATAATAATGCTTACAGGAGCTTCATGGATCAATTACTCCATTGAAAATTGCTCAATCATTAGCCCAGGAATTCCAAGAATAACGCCATGGACTAAGTACCTACGATATAGTCCCAGCTGTTCCATAAATATGACCATAAAGCCAGTAACAATTAAATTAACCGATGCATCACTTCAAAGACTAAGTTGCAGTAACGTTCTTCTAGCAATGCAGGGAGGTACTATGATAGGAATTTCTGGTAATGTAACAATAAATCCAATAGCCAATAGAGTTATATACCTAGTCATTAATGGCATGAGGACAATACCCATATACCTAAACTCAATACCTACATCGGTAATAACAATACAATTACCAATAATCACAAGACAAGAGATTTCAATACTTGATGAACTCGGTGAACCAATAAATCCAATCCTCTACATAAATATAAATGGCACATTACTCCTCTTTACAAACAATACATGTATATTACCAGGTAAGTATAACATATATGCGTTAGTAAATAACCAGTTATTAAATCTCGGTATGGAGAATATGAACCAAGGCAGCTTATTAAAAGTACCTTTATTCCCAAATTATACGATCACAATCTCCTCACTTCAAAAGTGCCCGGGCCTAGGCCTCGAATTAATTGTGAAGTATGGTAATCAGGAATACGTAATACCATTTAACGGCAATAGTCAGCAGGTGAACCTAATGAATGTATTACCAAGCAGTTATGTTCAAATATACCTCCTAGGCAATGGTACAATACTATATCGATATCGAGTATTGATAAATAACACAACAGCTCACGTAATTCTATCACCACGCATCATAAATTTCATACCGGTTGACTTACTAGGTAACGAGTTGCCAAATGCTATACTAAGTATTGGTAATTTATACTATGTTGGTCCCGGTAAGTACTGTGTCCCTGTAAACTCCTCTTTAGGCATGGTTATGTATGGAAACGAAGTCTATATAGTGAATTTAACAAAAGGTAATATATACATTAGGATATGGACATTAGGCACTCTGGGCATAAAATCATTATTAATAATATTAGCCCTACTAACCATGCTAATCGCAATAATGGGGATACTGAAGGGGTTAAGTAGGAGAGGTGGAGGTGGTTCAGAAGATTATGTTATCATTAAGTAATTGACTTAATAATTTTGCTTAGCTCCTCGATACCTTCCCTAATAATGTCTAATCTTATTGAGCCAATACTAAGCCTAATCGTACTCCTCCCATCACCATTCACAAAGAATCTATCACCAGGTACAAATGAAACACCCTGCTTAATACTCCTCCTAAGTAGGTCCCAAGCATTAATGCTTGTGTTTATGAGAGCATAAAATCCACAATATGGCTTAAGTATCAATGCATCTGGTAAATACTCACTTAATGCATCAATAAGTTCTCCAAGCTTTTTGGGATATAATTCACGGGCCCTCTTAATGACCTTCTCGGCAATACCCCTTCTCAATAAGTCATAGATTAAATACTGGGTTAATGTAGAAGCCGCAAAATCATGTTGTTCAATCTTCTCCAAGTCATTGCGCAACTTACCATTAGCTATTACAAAACCAATTCTTAGGCCAGGGCCTAATATCTTTGATAGCGTGCTAACATAAATTATATCATCATTCATGGACCTTAAAGGCGATTCCACATTGGGGTATAATGATGTATATGGATCGTCTTCAATAATCTTTAATTCATATCTCTCAGCGATTTCCAGTAAGTGTTTCCTTCTATCTCTCGACATAGATGTACCAGTTGGATTATGGCAGTTGGGTATTGTGTATACAATACCAGAACCGTGTTTCTTAACGAGAGCCTCTAGCTCATAGGTATTCATACCATCTTTATCTATAGGAATTCCAAGAATCCTAGCGCCTTGAAAGCTCATGGGAGCTATAGTCTCCACGAATGTCGGATTCTCAGTATAAACTACAGTTTTTCTACTCATCAATAACTGTGATAATAGCTTAATGGCATGTTGAGCACCAGCTGTCACTATTATATCTCTCCAGACAGCACTTATATTGAGATTTCTCTCTACATACTTAGATAATTCAATCCTCAATTCTCTTAAACCACCAGCACCTGGATAGGCCAGTATTGCTGATCCATACTCTTCATAGATTTTATAAAAAGACTCCCTGACGTCATCAATAGGTATTAAACTTGGATCTGGAGAACCGCTCGCGAAATTATACTTAACTCCTCTTTTCGCAAGTCTACTGGCTAATTCCACAGGCGACCAAAAGAGCCGCCTCATTATCAAGTGTCTAGAATTAGGTTTAATTAAAAATTTATTTATGTTCCTCCTGCCAGCGCCTTAGAGCCTCTCGTCTAGCCCTATAGTACTGTACTATTGAGAATATTATTAAGGCCAGGAATACTATGAAGAGTAAGTATGTAAGCCAAATGATTGGTTGCGTTATTTGCGGTTTTCCAAAGGTTATGAGTATTGGTATTGGCACTATTGGAAATATTACAATGGCACCACCAACATTTGAGGATGGTGCTACTGAAACCCCCGAAGCAATGGCAAGTATTATAGCCACTACTGGTATTAATACCGCAAGGATTATTAAGAAAATACCAACCTGATAAAGTCTCATGCGTATCACCTCAATAGTATCCGGGCAGCAATGTTAGCACTACGAATAGTATTACGACAATTATTGTTAGGATTATAGCCCATTTAATTACAGACTTATCATTACCAAAAATAATAGGTATAGGACCTATGAGCACCACACCACCAACACCGGTCCTTCTCTCCTCCTTACCTCTCTCATCACTTACGTGGTTCTTCATTATGTCAATAATTATCAATATTATACCTAGAAATGCTAATACTACCGATAACACCACAGCCAACCCAATCAACGAGGCTAAATTCATTGATTAAATAGCCCAATTATTGGGAATTAAAACCTATCCTCTCAGCTTAAAATTTAATAAGGGCGATTGCTATGTGTGAATCGATGACGCTCCAAAAAGGCGATTTTGTATTGTTGGAGTATACGGTAGTTGATAAAGATGATAACAGAATCGTGGAGACTACAATCGAGGATAAAGCCAGGGAAGCTGGTGTTTATAAGCCTGATGAGGTTTATGAGCCACGATTAATAATACTAGGCGAAACAAGGCTCTTTGAACCTCTTGAACAGGCATTGTTTAATGCAGATGTTAATCAGGAAATAACAGTTGAAGTACCGCCTGAGAAGGCCTTTGGCCAAAGAGATCCAAGTAAGGTTAAGGTTATATCCATAAGAGAATTCTATAGATATGGCAAGTTGCCCAGAGTTGGTGATATTGTGGAGATCAACAATCAGCAGGCAAGGGTTGTAAGCATAACGGGCGGTAGAGTTACACTAGACTTCAATCACCCGCTTGCAGGAAAAACGTTAGTTGTTTCTGCAAAAGTCGTTAAGAAACTCGAGACACTTGAGGATAAGGTTAAGTACATAGTTAAGCAATACATACCGAGGATCGAGCTAGATAAGGTCAATGTGTCACTTGGTCAAGATGGTTCAACAGTGACAATAAAGTTGCCCATAGAAACCCTATTCATGGAGAACATGGGGGCCCTCAGAGCAAGGATAGCCGATGAAATTGGAAATAGATTCCAGGGAATTAATAAGGTAATTTTTATTGATGAGATAGAAATAAAGCATGAAGCCGAGGCCAAAGCTGAGGAGAAACAAGCAGAGGCCAAACCCGAGGCGCAACAATCACAATAAAGTAGGGCCTGGGTTAAGATTTATTAATCAACACCTCCTCACTTAATTGATGTTCAGTCCTCATCATGAAGGTATTAATAGACTAATGACCGGGACGACAACAGTAGGTATTGTGGTTAATGATGGTGTAGTCCTAGCCACAGATAGGAGGGTCACGGCAGGCTATTACATAGCTCACAGGAAAAAGGGCGTTAAGATATGGAAGATTGATAATCACGTAGCAGCTACCATGAGTGGTGGTGTTGCGGATCTACAGAAGGTTCTTGACGCATTAACGGCAATCGCGATACAATATAAGATAGATACTGGTAAACCCATACCAATAAGGTCCCTAGCCAACTATGCATCTTTAGTAGTCTTCTCAAGTAGACCCTATATCTACTTAGTTCACATGATATTTGGTGGTTGGGATTTAGATGAAGGCCCTGTGATTTACATGCTTGACTTCTTTGGCACATTGACCAAGGAGACGGAGTTCATGTCCACAGGTAGTGGTTCACCAACAGCATTTGGTGTTCTTGAAGATGGTTATAGGAAGGATATGAGTATCGAGGACGCCGTTAGGCTAGCTGTTAGAGCAGTTAGATCAGCAATTTACCACGACCCAGGCAGTGGCGAGGGTATTGACGTAGTGACAATAACAAAAGAAGGCTATAAGGAGGTAGATTCAGGACCATACCTAAAGGACCTCATTAGTAGATAATGTAAAAATATTAACAGTCTTCATTGATGCGTCTTACTCTCTCATTATAATAATTGCAAACGTTCTTAAACCCGCACATATTACACCTGGGGCTCCTAGCTCTACAAATATCCCTACCAAACTGAATAAGCCTTAAATGAACGTCCAAGTACCTATGTGGATCTGGAGTTAATATCTTCATCCACGCATTACGAATTTCACTATATCTCTTAGACCTAGCAATACCTAGTCTAAGGGATATTCTCGTTATATGTGTATCAACTGGAAATGCAAGTTTACCTAGGTTAACAAGGATTACATCAGCAGTTTTCTCACCAACACCTGGCAATTCAAGCAATTTCTTACGAGCGTCCTCAACAGATAAGTTACTCACCCAAGAGAAATCGCCGCCAAATTTCTCAATCACAACCTTAGCAAGCTCCACAATCTTCCTAGCCCTAACCCTATACATACCAGCAGGTCTTATGGCCTTGGCTATCACTTCCTCCCCGACCTCTATAATACTCTGTGGCGTTATTTCACCAAGCATATTAACGAGATTTTCATAAGCTCTCAACGCATTCCTATCGTTAGTATTTTGCGTTAATATTGTAACAATTAAAGCCTTAAACACATCATTACTATTCCTAAATATATACACAGCAGCAAAGTTCCTAATCTCTATCTTAACATTAGCAAGAACCTTAAGTACCAATTCCTCTGTCAATACCATATAAACTATCCACCATTCTCCACTTTTAATGCATAAAGCGTAAGCGCTAGAGCTGTCTTCAAATCGTATATCTCACCTCTCGTTAACATCTCAATAGCCTCATCGAAACTAAGAATAACTCTATCAATTACCTCATATGATTCAGGCTTAGGTTCACCTAAGTTCTTTATTGTTGCATAATAAATAATGAGATATTCCGTTGAGTATCCAGGACTCGTGAAGCCTTCAAAAAGCTTCTTAAAACTACTCACCTCAGCCCCTATTTCCTCTCTCAACTCCCTAATTAATGCCTCGTCCTCGTTCTCCCCAGGCTCAACAACACCAGCAGGTACTTCTATTATAAACTTACCTATTACGGGTCTAAATTGACGTATTAACACAACTTTATTATCCTCATAAATAGGCAATATAGCAACAGCCTTTGGAAACAATACTTTCTCGACGCTCATCTCATACCCATTGGGCAACTTTATGCGAGATACATCGAGGGTTATACGTCGACCCCTATATATTATCGTCATCAACCCTAGGTAAACTATAACCTAAATAAAATTACCTCTGAGCTTTAATTTTTCGAATCCACGTCAACTTCCTAGCAGTCCTATTATACTTAATGGCGCTTACAAAACACTTCCTACTACAGAATCTAAGTACCGTACCGTCTGCCCTAACATACATAATCCCTGTACCCGGCGGTATTGGTCTTCCACAGAATGAACAGGTATAAATCCTCATACATCGACCATGTAAGTCCACAATTTATAAAGTTTACGGCGAATGGAAGCTGAGAGCGTCTTCACAATTAATGCGTATCTTTACTAATTTTACTTATCATTATGTAATATTAAGGGCTACTTCATTAAACGATTCGCCCACCTAGATGGATATTAGGTATTTCTAGGTCCGTCCTATTTCCTCAGCACTTGTAAGTTTGAAGAATTAATTATTTAGAAAATGATTTTTAAGTGAGGTTCTTGATAGCGTGATAGATTAATAATGAGTAAGTCTAATGAAGGTACCATGAATTATAGGCCACCAATAACTGTGGTAGTCGGCCATGTTGATGTAGGTAAGACACTAATGCTTGATAAGATAAGGGGCACATTCGTAGCCTATAGAGAGCCTGGCATGATAACACAACACATAGGTCTGTCTTTCATACCCTGGAATGCTGTTGAGAGAATGGCCGACCCATTACTAATAAAGTTTAAACTTAAAGGTAAAGTTTGGATTAATGGCTTCCTAATGGTTGATACGCCAGGCCACTCAGCTTTCTCAAACTTAAGGCGTAGAGGTGGTTCTGTAGCTGATTTAGCAATTCTTGTCATAGACATAACTAAAGGATTTGAGGAACAGACGTACGAAAGTCTTACTCTAATTAGATCCAGGAACATACCCTTCGTGGTAGCTGCAAACAAGCTCGATAGAATATATGGTTGGGAACCCCATGAGAATTCACCATTTCTCGATTCATACGAGAAGCAGAGAGAGGATGTCCAAGGGAGAGTTGAGGAGGCTATCGCTAGGATAATCGAGGATTTCAATAAATTAGGCATGGACGCCGATAGGTATGATAGAATCAGGGATTTTAATACTCAAGTACCTATCGTACCAACAAGTGCAGTTACAGGCGAGGGTTTAGCGGACTTACTAGTCGTTTTAGCAGGCCTCAGCCAGAGATTCAATAGGGAGAGGCTTAGGGTTACGTATGGACCTGGAAAAGGCGTTGTTATAGAAATCAGAGAGGAGAAGGGCTGGGGGGCTACAGCAGACGTTGTTCTCTATGACGGTATTATTAAGAGGGGCGACCTAATTGCTACAGCCGGACTTGAGGGCCCAATAACTACCAAGGTTAAGATGCTAATCATGCCGAAACCTCTCGATGAAATGAGAGATCCTGAGGATAAATACATGTTCATGGATGAGGTCAAGGCAGCAGCTGGTGTTAAGATAATAGCCGATAGTCTTGACCAAGTGATACCTGGCGCACCAGTGTTTGTAGTTCCTAAGGAGTCTTCAGTAGATGATTATGTTAGATTAGTTAAGGAGGAGGTTTCCGAGGTTAAGATCGAGACTGATAGAGAAGGAGTAATTGCCAAGGCAGATACCCTCGGCACTCTAGAGGCCATGGTTATATATCTAAGGAGCCAAGGCATACCTGTTAGAAAGGCAGACATTGGTAGTGTGAGCAGGAGGGATGTAATTGAAGCATCCATCGTTAAAAAGAAGGATCAACTCCACGGCGTTATCCTAGCATTTAACGTGAAGGTACCCCACGATGTTGAAGTTGAGGCTATGCAACATGGAGTTAAGATATTCAGAAACGAGATACTGTACAGACTTGTTGAAGAGTTTACCCAGTGGTATAAGGAGCAGAAGATGAAAATTGTTGGTGCTGAGCTCGAGAAATACGTAAGGCCTGGAAAGATAAAGATACTACCCGGTTACGTATTTAGAAGAAGCGGTCCAGTAATTGTAGGCGTTGCTGTGCTTGAAGGCATAATAAAGCCTGGCTACACCTTAATTAGGGGCGACGGTAAGAGAATTGGCACAATAATGCAAATTCAAGACAAGGGTAAGGGAATACCCGAGGCAAAGAAGGGGATGGAGGTAGCAATATCTATAGAGGGTAATATCATAGTTGGTAGACAAGTGAAAGAGGGTGATGAGTTATACGTAGACGTACCCGAGGACCACGCAATAACACTAATGACTCAATTTAAGAGTGAATTGACAGAAGACGAAATAAACCTCCTAAAGGAGATCCTGAGAATAAAAAGACAAGCTAAATAGCCAATACGAACAGTTCACCAGGCTACTATAGAATTGGTAATGCTTATAAATAGGACAAATAAAGCACTCACGGTGGTAACTATCTGGGTCTCAATAAATATAGAGTAGACCTACCCCAAGACGAAATACCCACCTACTGGTACAACATTCTTACAGACCTCCCTGAACCACTACCGCAACCACACGATCCAGATAATGGTAAGAGGCTCAATTTACTTAAGCAAGTAATACCCTCGAAACCTCTTGAACTTGAATTTTCAACCGAACGCTTCATAAAAATACCTGAGGAAGTACTGGAGAGATATCTACAAGTCGGTAGACCAACCCCACTACTAAGAGCTAGAAAATTCGAAGAATACCTGGATGCTCCAATAAAGATTTACCTAAAGATGGAGGGATACACGTATACAGGTAGTCATAAAGTCAACTCCGCGCTTGCATGGGTCTACTACGCACTACAGGATAATGCCAAATTTGTAACCACAGAGACCGGTGCAGGTCAATGGGGCAGTGCCGTGGCCCTTGCAGCAGCCCTCTTTAAAGTTAAGGCTCACGTATTCATGGTTAGGGCAAGCTATATAGCAAAACCCCTTAGGAGGTACTTAATACAGATGTACGGTGCTGAGGTACACCCATCACCCAGCGACTTGACGGACTTCGGTAAGAAAATGCTAAGCGAGAACCCTAACCACCCAGGTAGCCTTGGGATAGCCATAACAGAGTCCGCAGAATACGCACTTAAGCATGGTGGTAAGTATGTGGTTGGCAGCGTAATAAACACAGACATACTCTTCAAAACCATAGCAGGCCTTGAAGCCAAGAAACAATTAGAATTAATAGGTGAAGATCCTGACATAATGATCGGCGTAGTTGGTGGCGGATCCAACTGGGGTGGTGCCTTCTTCCCATTCATAGGTGATGAGTTAAGGAGCGGTAAGGTTAGGCGTAGATACATAGCTGTTGGTGCACTTGAGGTTCCCAAAGTTACGAGAGGTATCTATAAATATGACGATCCAGACACAGGTAAGGTACTGCCGCAATTGAAGATGTATACAATAGGTGCTGATTTTGTACCACCACCAATATATGCAGGCGGATTAAGATATCATGCAGTAGCACCAACATTATCATACCTAATGAGTAAGGGTTATGTCGAGGGTAAGGATTATGATCAGGAAACCGTGTTTAGGATGGCACAAATATTTGCCCAGGTTGAGGGCTATATACCAGCACCAGAAACTGCACATACACTACCCGTATTAAAGGAAATAGCAGATGAAGCCAAGAAAACCGGTGAGAAGCATACCATTTTAATAAGCTTCAGCGGGCATGGTCTGCTTGACCTTGGTAATTTTGCTGATGTACTTGGTTTCTCGAAAACATAATTGTTATTAATAACAATTTAATATTTTAAATAAATTTGAATATAGTATCATATATTAATAAAATTATTTTCATGATTTTAGTATTTTTATTATTAAGTCTTCAGCTTCCTTTATTGGGTATTGTCTTGACAGTTCTATTCTACTTGCCTCCTCACTACCCTCAGCATGTATCATACCTGTAAGCATATAGCCAGTTAACCCACTTGAGGCTAGCTCCCTAACTAGCCTAATTAATTCTAGTCTCTCCTCACCGCTTACAGCACCCCTCAGGTACTTAACTAATAATTGCCTTTCCGTAGGATTCTCAATATCAGCTTCTGAAGGTAGAGTAGCTATTATGCCGCCAGCAATATCTATTACTGACTTAACAACATCTATGAAGTGATCATTAGAGTAAAGCTTTGCCACGTTCGTGAATATAGGGTTTGGTATCGCAACACCCTGGTCAATAATTGGTGTTAATGCAGCCGCCAACGCTCCCATTCTCATGATCTCCTTATAAAGGATTATATTCAACAAATCATTCCTAACATGTGGTGCCGTCTCAATACCATTGGCCTTAGCTATAAGAGATGCAGCACCTAGATATAAGTTAGCCGTGGCTGATCTATAGGAAATGGCTGTGAACCTGTGGAAAGTTGCGAAGTCCACGGCTAGCTCACCTGCGAAGTCATATTCACCAAATAGAAACACTCTATCCCACGGTACGAATACATCATCAAATACAGTAATCGTCTCAACCTCCTGAGCCCTACCACCAATAATACCCTTACCAGTATCCCTAACCAAGTACTTAACACCCTTCGTGTCGGTGGGTATTGCGAAAGCAATTGCATAATCCCTATCCCTATCGATCATGGCTCTTGTTGGTAACACTATCAATTCGTCAGACGCCACGCTCTGCGTAGTATGTGCCTTAGCGCCCTTAACCACAATACCATCATTCCTCTTTTCAACAACATGAACATACACATCAGGATCCTCCTGCTCATGAGGTCTCTTCTTCCTATGGCCTTTAACATCAGTCTGAGCCACAGCTATCGTTAAATCATTCTTAGCCACATACTCATAGTACTTCCTAACTCTCGAGTAATAATCTGTACCATACTTCTCATCGACCTTTTTAGATACAATAAGTAAGGCAAAGAGCGCATCACTACCAATGGCTTGGGATATGTTAAACCAACCATAACTAAACATTGTCGTATCATAAATCAACCTATGTCTCTCAAGTAAGTCCTGAGTGTTCCTGGGCACCCTATAGAATTTACTTATATTTTCCCTCAACTCCTCATTAAAGTAACCCCTATCTGGGTACTCAAAGAGTCTGGCTGCATGCCTAATAGCAACACTTAATACATCGTCCTCAAGAAGATTCATAATCTTTCTACCTCTAAAATAAACCTCTGCATTTACAAAACGCCCAAGTCTTCCCAGAACCTCATCTCTACCCCTAAGCACAAATTACCAGAATAAATGTCTCCTTTTAAGTAACAATTTTATATAGAAATCAAATCCCTAAATCTAGGGCTTCCAAGCATCCCTTCTCAATGTATCCACTATTGTCAAGAGATTTATCTCATTGGTCCCCTCGTAAATCCTCGTAACTCTATGATCCCTCCAATATCTCTCAACATCAAACTCCTCAAAATAACCATAACCACCAAATACTTGTATTGCCATATCAATAACCTCATTAGCAGCATCAGTCACGAACACTTTAGCAGCACTCGTCATGGCAGCCATGGCCCTCGGGTCTATCTTAAACTTTATATAATCATCAACATAATAAGCAGCCCTATAGAGTAAGCTCCTAGAGGCCTCAATAAGCGTAGCCATCCTACCAAGCTTCTCCTGAATAAGTTGGAAATTTATAATCTGCTGACCAAACTGAACCCTCTTCTTTGCATACTCAACTGCTTTGTCGAATGCTGCTAACATCATACCAAGAGCCATAGCCGCTGGACCAAGCCTAGATATATTGAAGTACGCGAGAGTCCAGTAAAAGCCTTGGTTTATACCCTTCTCTCCACCAACCACGTAGTCTATGGGAACCTCAACATTGTCCAAGTAAATCTCACCAACTGGTATAGATCTCTGCCCCATTTTTCCAGTCAATTTCCTAATTGTTACACCAGGCCAATCCGTGTGTATTATGAAGAGTGTTTGACCCCTATGTCTCTTCTCTGGGTCTGTCTGTGCTAATAATATACCGTACTTGGCAGTTGGTGCATTTGTTATGAATGTCTTCATACCCCTAATTATGAACCTATCACCCTTCCTCTCAGCTACTGTATTTAATTGCGTTATATCCGTACCATGCTCAGGCTCAGTATATGCACCAAAAAACGTGTTTTCACCCCTATAGACAGGGGGTAAATACTTCCTCTTTTGCTCCTCAGTACCAAAAAAATAGAGCAAATGCGATGAGAAAGTGCCACTCATTATAGCCTCACCCAATGTCGGTTCAGCCCTAACCAACTCCTCAGTAACCACAATATCGGCAAGGTATGTTGAAAAACCACCACCATTATACTCAGTAGGCACTGACGGAGCCAAGAGCCCCAACTCGCCAGCCTTACGGTACAAGTCCCATGGAAACTCCTCCTTCTTATCATATTCTCTAGCTAACTCAGGTGTAAAGTTTCTCTGTGCGAATTCCCTAGCCGTTTTTCTCAAGAGCTTCAATTCCTCCGCATATTGAGGAAACAAATCTAGTACGTCTAATGTACTGGACATTGAGCATAAGTTCCACGCCACTCTATTAAACTTGCTTAATAAATATCCTATATAATTTATATAAGTAAATATAACTAATTGTTTAGTTAAACGCAGGTCCACATAAGCATCATCTTATTGTTATTTCTAGTCTATAGAATATCTAATAATAACTTGCTATATATAAATCATTATATTAAATTATTTGTGAAATATTGTTTTACTTTTATCTATGATAATTATAGATCTATATATTAATTTGAAACAAAGATCTTAATTTTCATACTGTTGGTTAATTTAATTGATGTCGTCGATAGAGGAGGAATATGTTCAGAAAGCTGAGGAATTTTATGACTATCCGTTGGTACTCACGAACCTAATAAGGTGGGGTGCTGATACATTCCCAGAGCAGGAAATAGTTTATGCGCCACCAGATGCACTTAAGTTAAGGCTCACATTCAATCAATTATGGGATAGAGTCAGAAGATTGGCCTCCGCATTAGAGCAACTTGGTGTTAAATCAGGTGATCCAAAGAGATTAGGTACCAGAGTAGGAGTTCTTGAGTGGAACTCTCATAGGTACTTAGAACTTTATTATGCTGTACCTGGGCTCGGTGCAGTTTTGCATACGGTCAATATTAGGTACTCGCCCGAGGACTTAGCCTATACGATAAAACATGCTGGAGATGAGATATTATTTGTTAAGGATGAATTTATGCCTTTACTGCAAGCGATATTCCCGAGATTAAGATTCCCGGGATTAAGGACCGTGAAGAAGGTAGTGTTGATGACGGATAAGCCAGAGCCACCACAGGTAAAGCTTGAGGGTGTTGAGGTTTACAATTATGAGGACTTAATAAAGAATTCAAGTCCATATGATTTTAAGGATATTGATGAGAGGACTGTAGCAACATTATTCTACACTTCAGGAACCACGGGTCCTCCGAAGGGCGTGTTCTTCACACATAGGCAGTTAGTTCTTCATGCTATGGCAGTGGCCCTATCAACAGCTGCGCCACCCTATGAATTAAGTGTAAGGGACGTGGTGATGCCTTTAGTTCCGATGTACCACGTACATTCATGGGGAGGTCCCCATACTATGTTCCTAGCAGGTCAGAAGTACGTGTTCACAGGTAGGATGGAATGGGGCCACATTCTGAGAACTATAAGCGAGGAGAGGGTGACCTATACCTACGGTGTACCAGCCATATTACACCTATTGCTCACGCACCCTGATTCCAATAAGTATGACTTGAGGGGGTTAAAGTTTGGCAATGGCGGCTCAGCAATGCCAGAGGGGCTTTATAAATTGGCTAGGTCCAGAGGCGTAATAGTCATTAATGGATATGGTTTATCTGAGACTGCACCCGTGGTAGCCCAGGCATTGTTCAAGGCCTCAACGCTTAATTGGCCTGAGGATAAAAAGGAGAATTACTTAATGAAGGGTCTTAGGCAAATACCATTGGTATTTCTTAAGGTTGTTGATGCTCAGGGTAATGAGGTTCCAAAGGATGGTAGGACTCTTGGCGAGCTTGTGGTTAGGGCTCCTTGGTTAACACCAGCGTATTTTAAGGATCCTGAGAGGACTAAGGAGTTATGGCGTGGTGGTTGGTTACATACGGGGGATGTGGCTGTTTGGG
>JZWU02000011.1:0-45771 GCA_000960865.2 Vulcanisaeta sp. AZ3
GTCGTACCAAAACCAGGAAAAACACTAACAGAAGAAGAAATAAAAAACCACCTAACACAATACGTAGAAAAAGGAATAATACCAAAATGGTGGATACCAGACAAAATAATAATTATAGAATCTGAACTACCGAAGACGAGTACTGGCAAGGTAGATAAGAATGCTCTCAGGAATAGGTTGCAGTCATTACTAGGTGCTTAGATAGTCTATTATCCTAAACTCATGAATCTTTAAAAGATCAATGGCATTATAAAACATAATCTTCTCCTTATCAATACTATGGATTGCCTCACTACCCTCGACACACTTAACATCACTTAGTAAATCCCTATACCTCCTGTACGGATAGCCACTACCAAACAATATCCTATCAGTACCTATGGAATTGATTATTGACCAACCTGATTCATTATTGAAGAGGTAGCAATTAATGTCTGGCGTTGTTAGGTATACGTTGTCGTATTTCTTCATAACCCTAACAACATTCCTAATCCATAAGCCTAACCTACTCTGGGATGTACCGAGGCCGCTAATTACGATGTTAGGTCTAAACTCTGCAAGGATCTCTGCTAAGTTGTTCGGTATTATGTGGGTTATTAATATATCATCAAGGTCATCGGGCATCCCGAGGTGCATTATCATGAGTATATTATTCCTCTCAGAATACTCCATTAACTCTATAAATGCTTGGCTCCTGGCTGGGTTGAAGAATTGAAGTATTGGGGAGACAAAGACTCCCCTGAGCCCTAAATGATTCAACTCCCAAATCTTTTGCTTAACATACTTAATACCAAAGCTCGGGTTTATGCTTGAGAATGGTATGAAGAAGTCACCAGTACCTTCCTTAAATACTTCATACCAGAGCTTCATATTATCAATCATGTATTCAGGCCATTTACTGATGAGGTTATTAATTTCCCTAATCGTGAGCCCAACATTAACAGACTTACCTAAGTCCTTGGCGATCTTAAAAAGGTTGTTGAGGGTTAAACTAAGCGTTGTATCGACGTCGATTGGGTAGAGCACGGATGCCACAGCACCCACACCCTCCAATTTACTCCTTAATTTATGGAGCTCTGCCCCTGGATGTACATGAAAGTCAATAAAATAATAAGTTTCTACCATATGACATAATTATTAAGACTTCTTTTTAAGCATTTCAATATAATTATTTAGAATTCCTACGAGCCAGTAAACCTGGGCTTCCTTCTTTCGAGGAATGCAGTAACGCCTTCGAGAAAATCATGAGTATTACTTAATTCACCCTGTAGTTTAGCCTCTGTATTGAGGAATTGATCGAGATCCTTAAATAAGGCCTCATTAATAAGCCTCTTTGCATAGGAGAACGCCCTAAAGGGCCCTTCAATCAACTCATTAGCCAACCTTAGGGCCTCATTAAGCGGTTCATCAACAACCTTAACAAGTCCCATTTCCTCGGCTTCCTCAGCAGAGAATTCGCCGCCAATAATTAAGTACCTAAGGGCTCTGGCACCTACTAACCTACCCATCATTAGTGTTAATCCCGTATCTGGCACCAGTCCGATGTTTTGAAATGCCATGACGAACTTAGATGCCTTGGATGCGAAGGCAAAGTCACATGCTATGGCTAGGCTTATTCCAGCACCGGCTGTGACACCATTTATAGCCGCTATGAATAGCTTATCAGTAAATCTTATCTCCCTCAGTATTAAGTGGAATGAGTTCTTAAGTTCATCCTCAAGGTTTAACTCCCCAGGTTTACTTGGCTTAACTGAGATATCGGCGCCTGCTGAAAATGCTCTACCAGCTCCTGTTATTACCCCAACCTTCTTATTAGGATCTGCATTGAATTTACGAAGGGCATCTAACAATTCAGCCCTAAGCTCTGGTCCCAATGCATTTAACTTCTCAGGTCTATTAAGTATGAATATTGTTATAGGTCCCCTATCGTCAATCAATACGTACTTATACATCATAATTCACTACTCACCTAGCGGAACGAATTCATAAGTTAAGTAGCCCTCAGGTTCTCTCCTAACGACTTGTAACTTAACTTTCATGCCAACCCTAACTTTCTTCGGGTCATCAATCCTTAACCAAGCCAATACATTGAATCCTTCTCTCATCCTGGCGATGGCTACCACATAGTCTGCATAATGGGAGTAGGTTAGTGGTTTTGTGTTTATTACGGTGTACGTTAATAACTCCCCTTCTCCATTAATCTCAACCCAATCCATATCGCTTGTCTTACAATATGGGCAATCGGCTTGCGGTGGGAAGTAATATCTGCCGCACTTTTTGCACTTAGTTGCGTAAACCTTACCCTCCCTTAATCCCTCGAAGAACTTCTTAATTCTCTCAACGCTTATTGAGAACCTAAGCCTCATCTCTCTAACGTCATACCAAAGGCTGTATTGACCCTTCTCATCAGGGGCTATTGGCAGGCCTGTCGCCTTAACAATATCATTTAACTGCTTTATTGACTGCTTCCAGAACTCCTCGTACTTAGCATCGAGGGACATGCACCATCACCTCTTGGGTTTCACCTTTGGTGAACCATCCTTATCCAGGGAGTAGAGTGTTACGTAGGCATAATGACCAGTACCACCAACATTGTGCGCCAAGGCCCAACCTGTGTATATATCTGCCTGCCTATCCCTAGGTTCGACTGCTTGCCTTAACTGCTTCGTCATCTCAACAGCCATACTAACGCCAGTGGCCCCAATAGGGTGTCCCTTGGCCTTTAAACCACCATCGAGGTTCACGGGTATTAGGCCACCCTTGTACGTGAGTTCATTCTTAACAAGTTCAATGCCCATTCCTCTCTCAACGAAACCCAAGTCCTCATAGGCCATGACCTCCGCTATTGTGAAACAATCATGAACATCAGCAACATCGAAATATCTCCAAGTATCCCTATGCTCAATACCAACCCTCCTGAAGGCTTGCTCCGCCGCTTGATAGGCCGCATCTAGGCCTACGAAGTCAGACCTCTTACTTAGGTTTGCTGTGCCGGTAGCCACACCGACTGACCTAATCCAGATTGGTGTGTCCGTTATCTTCCTAGCCAAGTCCTCATTAGCAATTATAACGGCTGCAGCGCCATCGGTTATTGGGCTTGAATCATACAACTTTATTGGCCATGCAACATACCTACTCTTCAGACATTGGTCTGCGGTTATTCTCAAACCATAAAACTGAGCCTTCGGATTCATGGAACCATAGTAATGATTCTTAACAGCAACCCTGCAGAAGTCCTCCTCAGTTGCATTAAACCTATTCATATACGCCGTCATATGAAGCGCATAATAGCCTGGAAACGTTAACCCAAAGTTCTCAAACTCCCAGAAGTAATTACCCGCCCTACCAATGAACTCCACAACCGTTGGCGTTGGTGACTCATACATCTTCTCCACACCAATAGCCATGGCTATGTCAGCTAATCCCGAGGCTACGGCTAGGTATGCATTGTAAACCGCAGCACTACCACTGGCACATGCAGCCTCAACTCTCATGGAACCCCTCGGATTAAGGCCGCAGTATTCACCAACCACCACGGCAGGTAATGACTCAGCACTCCAACCACCAGCATTACCAACCACGAAGTATTGAATATCTTTCTGATCAAGTTTCGCGTCCTCCAGAGCTTCTTTAACGGCTTCCCAGGCTAGCTCACCTATTGTTGTATCAGTTCTACGTCCAAATTTCGCATGACCAACACCAACTATGGCGGCACCCCTCACGACAACCACCTAGATTTTAACCATAATACCACCTAATAACAGTCTCCACTCCACACACTACTGATTACTCCCTATCACTAAATTCACTATATAGACAACATACTTAATAATGCACGTAGTGTTTATTGCCTGATGTCTCAACAAATAAGGAAGGTGGCGGTGATTGGTAGTGGTACGATGGGTCACGGAATAGCAGAGGTAAGCGCACTGGCTGGTTATGAGGTAATAATGGTTGACGTATCCCAAGATCTCCTTAACAAGGCCCTGGAGAGGATTAAGTGGAGCCTTGACAAACTTGCAGAGAGAGGAACACTGACTAAGGAGAAGGTTGAGGAGGTGATGAAACGAATAAGGACCTCACTGTCTATAGCGGAGGCTGTTAAGGACGTTGATCTAATGATCGAGGCTGTACCAGAGAAACTTGATTTGAAGAAACAGGTATTCGCCGAGGCAGATGCAAACGCTCCACCGCATGCCATACTCGCCACAAATACAAGTAGTCTACCAATCACAGAGACCGCTAGTGCCACCAAGAGACCAGATAAGGTTGTTGGTATTCACTTCTTTAACCCACCTGTCCTCATGCCTCTTGTTGAGGTTATTAAGGGTGCTAGGACGAGCGATGATACTGCGAGGAAAGCCTTCGATTTCGTTAAGAGCCTCGGTAAGGAGCCGATAATGGTTAATAAGGATGTGCCTGGCTTCGTGGTTAATAGAATATTGATAGCCCTAAACTCAGCTGCTTGTCAATTAGTGGCTAGTAATCAGTACACAGTTGTTGAGATTGATTCGGCAGTTAAGTACAAGGCTGGTTTGCCAATGGGTATATTTGAGCTTCAGGACTTCACGGGAATAGATGTTGGTTACCTAGTGGGTCTTGCTGTGGCAGAGAGAGATCCTATGTTAAGGGTTCCATGCTCATTAATTGAGGATTTATACAAGAAGAGATGGCTGGGGCAGAAGAGCGGCAAGGGGTTCTATGAGTATAAGGGTGGAACTTACGAGAGGGCTAACATACCAAGAGAAGCTGGTGAGAAGGTAGACCTAACCTTAGTCTTCGCCCCGGCAATTAATATGGCAGCTTGGTTACTCAGGGAGGGTATAGCCTCAAGGGATGATATTGATAAGGGTGTTAAACTCGGCCTTGGTTGGCCTAAGGGTGTCTTTGAGTATGCAGACGAGTTTGGTATTGATCAAGTAATTAATGCACTCAATCAATTACACTCAAGGTTCAATTACGATCTATTCAAGCCAGACCCACTATTAACACAGATGGTTCAGGAGGGTAAACTAGGGCAAAAGAGTGGCAAGGGGTTCTATGAGTATGGTGCTGCAGGTGCCGTGGAGTTTAAGGAGATAATATTAAGGAAAGAGCCGCCATTGGCA
Source organism: Vulcanisaeta sp. AZ3 (assembly GCA_000960865.2). Lineage (GTDB taxonomy): Archaea > Thermoproteota > Thermoprotei > Thermoproteales > Thermocladiaceae > Vulcanisaeta. The sequence continues at coordinate 5,109 of JZWU02000011.1, forward strand.
TGGATAATACTGAATAGGCCTCAAAGGCTTAATTCATTAACGGCTACGATGATGGAGGAATTAAGTAGGGCTCTCGATATGCTTTGGGATGATAGGGATGTTAGGGTGGTCATAATAAGAGGTGCAGGGGATAGGGCGTTCTCGGCGGGTGCTGATGTTACCTCCTTCTCAGGTCCATTACATACGTATTATTTCTTCATTAATAATAGGAAGTTCCAAGAGGCTGTAAGTAAGATTGAGAGGTTTCCGAAGCCCGTGATAGCAGCCATTGATGGTTATGCCTTAGGTGGTGGCCTTGAGATGGCCTTGGCTTGCGACTTTAGAATAGCCACTGATAAGTCTGAGCTTGGTCAGCCTGAGATAGGCCTCGGTATATTACCTGGTGCTGGTGGTACGCAGAGATTGATTAAGCTTGTTGGTATGGCTAAGGCTAAGGAGTTGATTATGCTTGGTGATAGGATTAAGGCTGAGGAGGCATATAGAATTGGTCTTGTGAATAAGGTTGTGCCTAAGGAGAAGTTTGAGGATGAGGTTAGGTCGTTTGCTCTAAGGCTTGCTCAGGGACCACCAATAGCCTTAACCTATGCGAAGTACGCTATAAACTTCGGTACACAAATGCCAGTAGACCTTGGTCTAATGCTTGAGGCTGCATTCTTCAGTATGGCTGTCAATACTAAGGATGCCCAGGAGGGAGTGATGGCATTTCTAACAAGGAGGAGGGCTGAGTTTAAAGGTGAGTAGTGAGGTATATAATGTATATAGTAGCATTATTTATAAAAATCACATATTTCATTATTTTGTATGTCTGAGGACCCCTCTGAACTACTTAAGTCGATGATAGATAGTGCATTACCAAAGATAACAGGCAAACTAGGAGGACCTGTTAAAGCGTTTCAATTTACTGGTGAAGGTTACGAACCATTCTATGTTGAGATTGGTGGCGGTTCAATAAAGATCAATAAGGGCTCTCATGCATCACCAACAGCTACAATACAGGTCAATAAGGATAATTTGCTAAAACTCATTAAGGGTCAATTGGATGCAATGCAGGCCTACTTCTCGGGTATAATTAAGGTCGCTGGTAACGTAATGGATACAGTAACCCTTATTGACATCATGAATACAGCACGTAGAGCATAACAACTCTATAGATCTATTTAGCATAAAATTTCTTAAAATAGTTTAAGTAATAACTATGCTTATTAGAGGCTTGCATTTAATAATTTACTTATGAAGATCTTAGTAACTGTACCTCTTGTGGACCCAGATGTTGGTCCAATAGCCATGAAAATACTTAGTGAGGCTGGAGAGGTAGATGTTAGGCCGCTCACCACTGAGCAGTTGAGAGAGACTATACATGATTATGATGCCGTAATAGTCAGTGTTTGGCATAGGGTTACTAAGGATGTAATCGATGCTGGTAGGAATCTTAAGGTTATTGGTACTGCATCCGTGGGTACTGACCATATAGATGTTGAGTATGCTGAGAGTAAGGGAATAAAGGTAGTCAGTGCCGCTGGAGCTTCCACGTATAGTGTCGCTGAGTTTACCTTCGGTCTATTACTAATGATGGTTAAGAGAATAACTGAGAATATGAGTAGAGTTAAGGGTGGCGAGTGGGGATCCTTATTAACACCTGGTGTTGAATTGTTTGGTAAGACTCTTGGTATAATTGGGCTTGGTAGAATTGGTTCTTACGTTGCCTCAATTGCTAATTCCTTCAGAATGAGAGTTTTAGCTTATGACCCATTTGTTGATAAAGATCGATTTATTGAGGTTAATGCGATTAGGGTTGAAAACATTGATGATTTACTTAGGCAGTCTGACTTCATAACGATACATACATCATTAACCAGAGAGAGTAGGGGGTTGATTGGGTCTAGGGAGGTTGGTCTGATGAAGGATGGCGTTTATATCATTAATACAGCAAGGGGCGAAATAGTTGATGAGAATGCAATACTTAGTGGTTTGAGGACAGGTAAGATAAGTGGTTATGCAACGGATGTCTTAACCGGCGAACCACCTACTGAGGAAACATCACCATTACTCAGGGCATTTAAGAGGGGTGAGGTTCCGAATCTCTTCATAACAAGTCACATTGCCGGTGTCACTAGGGAGTCTGTCAAGAGGTACACATTATATGTTGCCCGTGGTGTTAGAGATGCATTAAGGGCTTATGGAAGGTGAGGAGTTATGGTTAGTGGTGGTGAAGCTTTAGTTAGATCCTTAGTTGAAGAAGGTATTGATACCGTATTTGGTATACCTGGCACTCACGTACTTGGCATATACGCAGCATTGCATGACTACAGCGATAAGATTAAGCATGTACTTGGTCGTTTTGAGCCAAGCATGGGTTTCATGGCTGATGGTTATGCGAGAGCCAGTGGTAAGGTTGGTGTTGTTATTGCCACAGCAGGACCAGGCGCCACTGGCTTAGTAACACCATTGGCTCAGGCGTCAGTTGAGGGCGTTCCTATCATTGCTATTGCGGGTTTAACACCTATTAAAACCGCGGGTAAAGGTTATTATCATGAGTTTAGGGATGCGAATTCTCAATTGAATATCTTCAGGGCATTCACTAAGTGGGCTGTTAGAGTCGAGAGTGGTGCTGAGATACCTAGGGTCATGGCTAAGGCATTCAAAATTGCGATGGATGGTAGGCCTGGTCCTGTCTATGTGGAGTTACCTAGGGATATTGTAGATAGTGAAACTGAGTGGATTGGGTATTTTAAGGAGGAACCAATGAGGGTTAAGCCTGACCCTGCATTAGTTGATGGGGTAGCTAGGGATTTACTCAATGCTGAGAGGCCCGTGATTTATGTTGGTGGTGGTGTAATAACTGCTAATGCAAGTGATGCTCTTATTAAGGTCGCTGAAGAACTTGGGGCTCCTGTCGTTACTTCTGTCATGGGCAAGGGTGCCATACCATTTAACCACCCATTACACGGAGGCCTAGCTGCTGGTTACTTTGGGGATGTGGTTGCCGTAAAGCTTGTTGAGAGTGCTGACGTTATTTTGGCTATTGGCACACGATTCAGTGAGCTGGGTACTGGTATGTGGTCATTACCAATACGTGGTAAGTTAATTCACGTAAACATAGATCCTAACGACATTGGTAAGAACTATAAAGCTGATATTGCTGTAGTCTCGGACGCTCTTGAATTCCTAAATGCATTGTATGATAGGATTAAAGGTAGAGGGCCTGGTAAGGATAGAGGTGTTAATCTGATTAATAGCATTAAGTCTGAGATTGATGGTCAGGAGCTTAAGGAACTGGGTTATGATGAATCTAAGATAAATCCGAGCGACCTCGTTAAGGCATTAAGTAAAGTTATTGATAATGATATGAGGGAAGGCAGGGCTGTGGTGACGTGTGACGCTGGTGGTAATCAAGTGGCAATGTTTGAATTCCCCGTCTACAGACCAAGGACTTACTTCAACCCAGCTGGCTTTACATCCCTTGGCTTTGCAATACCAGCGGCGATAGGGGCTAAGATTGCTAGACCTGAGGCCACAGTTGTGGCTACTACAGGTGATGCTGCATTCTTCATGACTGGTATGGAGATAGCTACTGCAGCGGAGTTGAAGTTGAGGATCGCCTTCGTGATATTTAATGACAAAGCCCAGGGAGTACTTAAGCTACAGCAGAAGTTTCTCTATGGAGGTAAGGTATATGCATCTCATACTTATCCAATGGACTTTTGTAAATTTGCGGAATCACTAGGTATTGATTGTGTTAGGATTAGTGATAAGGCTGAACTTGAGAACGGGCTCGAAAAGTGCATATATAGGGCTAATGGGCCATGCATTGCGAATGTAGCTGTGAACCCAGATGCAGTACCTAGGCCAATAACTAGGCAACTAATGTTAATTTTTAGGGGGCAACAATAGCCAGGCAGCCTAACCCCACTTAACTATGGCCCTTGCATGTAGACCTCTCTCTAAGTTCTCATAGGCCTCATTTATCTGCTCTGGTGTGTATGTATGACTTACAAGCTTCTTAACATCAACTCTACCCGAGGCCACTAACCTAATTATTTCTGGCAAGTCAAGCCTCGGTCTATAGCCTAAACTTCCAATAATCCTCACACCATTTATTACGAAGGGCAATGTATACACTGTGAATGTAGATTTTGCTCCTCCAAGCCCCGTAACAACTATAGTCCCAGCCCTAGACACAATCTCCATGGACAATCTCAAGTCAGGCTCTGGTCTAGCCTCGTGAATGACATCAGCACCGTCAGGTAATATATCCCTAACCTTACTTATTGGGTCCTCCCTCGTGGAATTTATAACATGGGTTGCACCTAACTCCCTGGCCTTCTCAAGGGCGAAGTCCCTAATGTCTATGGCAATTATTGGATAAGCACCCATCGCACTCGCTAATTGTACTGCAGAGAGACCAACACCGCCAACACCTATTACAACAAGGCTTGTTCCAGGTCCAACGCCGGCCTCTCTGAGTGCGTGGTATGCTGTGCCGTAGGCACATGATATTGGCGCTGCGTAATAAATATCAACATTTTTCTCCAGTGGTATGACCGCTATCTCCGGTATTGTTATGTACTCGGCATGACCACCATTAATACCCACAAGTCCAGGCATTCTACCTGCAGCAGCTGGACAATAATTCTCCTTACCACTTGCGCAGTACTTACATACGCCGTCAGGTACTATCCAAGAAACAATGACCGGATCCCCCTTCCTCAATCCCCATGGATTTTTAACATCAGGCCCGAAATCTTCCACCCAACCAGAAATCTCATGACCAGGTATGAAACCCCGCATGACTGGACCAAAATCGCCCTTAAACAGATGTAAGTCACTATGACATATACCTGTGGCAGCTACCCTAACGAGGATCTCCCCAGGACCTGGCTTTGGTGTTGGCACATCCTTAATTTCCAGGTATGGCTTATCTGACCCCCTATATGTTGCGGCTTTCATGAATAATCACCTTTCATACTATGAACTTTGTTGGAACTTTCATTGCTGTATTTGTCATTTTTATAGCTGCAGATGAGAATTGGACAAGGGTTAGGAAGCTTCCCTTCTTAATCCTAATTTTCTTTGACAATATGGCACCTACAGGATCAACTTTACCCTGTATTAGATCCTTCCAAAGCAAGTAGTCAGCCTCTAGTATATACTCTGCATCAGACTTACTGGCATCTATGTAAAACTCAGAACCTTGGCATGTACCATTCCTAAGCTTAAACTTCATGGCGATAGCAGTGGTTGATACACCAGTTATGCCCATTAGTTGAAATAAAGTACTAATCACAGTGTCTGGTATATTCGTAGCTACAAAAACTACATCCCATATCCAGTCCTTAGCCGCCTCCTTATATTCCTGATTCTCATTCAATGCCTTACAATATGCCTCAGCCCATTGCGGACTTGGGAATACGAAACCTTCACTTGACATACGTAATATGTATTACTAGGATATTTTTAAGTAATATTTATATATAACTTATATAAATGAGAAATTTATTTATTGCTGAGGTGCGGATTTTTGCATATAAATAATTACCATTACTAGGTTCTCTCTACATAATTCAAAGGGTATTTTTACTATATTAATGGCGCTATGGCATTAATATTTAGATCAAGATATAAGGAAGTATTTAATGAGGATTAGATTATATGTCAACCTCTAAGAATCCATCCTGTGTTACCCTGACCTTGTACGTTGGTAATGGAATACTTAGTTTCTCATACTCGCAAGGAGCCTCAGGCCTTACTTGGGGCTTCTCTATCATTTCTCCTGTCCTAACATCGTACCTAGCCAGGTGGGCTGGGCAGGTGGCTATGTGTCCGTTTACGTCAGTGAGTAGGGCGCATCCCATGTGGGCGCATATAGCTAACATTCCGTAGTAATTATTGTCTTCTTTCACGATGAGTATTGGTTTTCCACCAACCCATGCGATTATTGAGTTTCTTCTTTCAAAGACTTTAACTAAAATGTTTATCCTCCTCCACATGCACTATGTCGCTAGTGAATTATTAATTAAGCTTTATTGCTAGGATCATAAGTTATGAATAAGTCACTAATGCTAAGGTCTTATTAATTGTATGATTCTAATAATCATACATTTCGCCCGTCATTCATCATTGTTTCAGAACCAACGCGCCTAATCACTCAATGTCATTATGTAAATGCATGTTTATAAGTCTAGCATTGATTGGTCTATGGGCTGTGGTATGGGCTTGGCTGAACTGTTGAGGGAGTTGGTTAAGGAGGGAGTTTCATCTAATCATAGGGGGTTAGTGGTTCTGGTTGGTACGGATGGTGATAAGTTAATTAGGTACGTGGTGGATGCCCTTAAGGTATTCTCATCATTCATTAAGGATTCCCACGGCCTTTACATGTATCAGCCTGAGTACTCTGATGCTCAGAGTAGAATGGGTAGGTTGAAGGAACTGGCTAAGGATGTGTCCGTGGATATTGATTATAGGCCTTATAAGGATACTGATAAGTTGTTGGGAGTTACTGTGGATTTTGCAGTGCTTGATTTAATGAATGATCTTAAGCCTAATGATGTTGGTAGATTAGGTGGTATTGTTAGGGGTGGTGGTATTTACATATTCATGGTACCACCGCTAGAGGAGTGGGCACGCAGATTAACTAAGTTTCAGCAGAGTCTTCTTGTTCCGCAGTACGGACCTGAAAATATTAGGCATTTCCTGAAGTTTAGATTTTGGAGTAAGTTAATGGCTATGGGTAAAGCATTGATTATAGACGTTGATAATGATAAGATAATCAAGGAACCAACTCTTGGTAATTCACAGCCCTGGAAGCCGGTACCAATAACGCTCCCTGAGAAGATGAGATTCCCTAGGGCAATTTATGAACTGGCCAAAACTCAGGACCAAGTGGAGGCTCTTAGGGAGATGGAGGTATTGTTAGAGAAGCCTCAGAGGGGTAAGAGGGTGAATGTTGTCTTGATAGCGGATAGGGGTAGGGGGAAGTCTGCAGTGATTGGCTTAGCACTTGCCGCATTGGCTCATAGGCTTAGGAGGATTAAGGGTAGGGCTAGGTTTGCTGTGACTGCTATGAATCCGAGTAATGTCTCGACCTTGATGGAGTTCGTAATTAAGGGTTTGAAGGCTTTGAATTATGATGTTGATGTTGATCGTTGGGGTGATGATGTAGTTACGGTTAAGGTTGGGGTTTCCATATTTGTGGATTACATAAGACCGTACGATATGTTGAGTGAGGAAGGTAGGGATACAGTTGTAGTTGATGAAGCTGCCATGATACCACTCCCGGTATTGTATGGGATACATGAGAGATTCTCGAGGGTTATTTACGCATCTACAATACATGGTTATGAGGGGGCTGGTAGGGGGTTCAGCCTTAGATTTCTTAAGTATCTCCATGAGGATAAGAATACAAGTGTCATCGAGTATGAGCTTAAGGAGCCTATTAGATATGCGGCTGATGATCCTGTGGAGACATGGTTATTTGACACGTTACTCCTTGATGCTGAGCCAGCTAAGGTAACGAATGAGGATCAGAAATTAATTGAGGAGGGCGAACTTAGATATGTTGTTCCAGACCTTAAGGAGTTCTTCCTAAATAATGAGGATGGATTGAGACAGTTCTTCGGTATTTACGTTCAGGCTCATTATAGGAATGAACCTGATGATTTAGGCATGATGATGGATGCACCGCATCACTTCATTAGGGCTCTTTCGCTGAGTAATGGTAAAATTGTGGTTTCTACGGAATTAGCCGAGGAGGGAGGCATAGGTGATGATTTAATTAATATGGTTGTGAGAGGCCTTAAGCTACCTGGCAATATAATACCTGACAGATTAATTAAGTATTGGGGGCTTTCAGAGTTCGCAAAGTTAAGAGGTTGGAGGATAATTAGGATAGCCACACACCCTGAGTTACAGGACAGGGGGTTAGGTACTGAAATGCTTAGACGTATTGAGGAGGAGGCCAAGGATAAGGGGGTTGATTGGGTTGGTGTTGGATTCGGTGTCAATGCTAAGCTCCTCAATTTCTGGATTAAGAATGGTTATATGCCAGTCCACATAAGCCCAGAGAGGAACCCAATAAGTGGTGAATACAGTGTCCTACTCGTTAAACCAATCAGTGAGAGAACTAAGGATGAGGTAATATACGCTAATAAAGAATTCAGGTTGAGACTACTTAACTCATTACAAGGTCCGTTCCACGACTTAGAGCCTGATGTGGTTAGAATGCTCCTAACAGATTGGGGAAAAGCTCTTGATGAGGGGTATAAGCCAAGACTCACTGAGGCTCAGGTTAGACGCTTGGTGGCTTATGCTTGGGGACCTATGAGTTATGAGAATACGGCTGATGCATTAACAGAGCTTGTGAAGACGTATTACTTAAGGAGGGGTGCTGATGATGCTTGGCTTCCGCCATTTTACGAGGAGGTCTTAATATGTAAGGTGCTTCAGGCGAGGCCTTGGAGAGAGGCTGCAAAAGCCCTTGGTATTAGGAGGTCAACCTTGATGCTTTTAATTAGGGAGATAACTAAGGTTCTTATTCAGTACTATGTAAAGAGTTATGATATACCTGAGTTTATGGTTGGTGTTACAAAATCTCAAAAGAAGGGTGGATAAACTTGGGGTAGAACTTTAAAATAGGCTATTGATCTTTGCTTAGATGTTACATGGTTAAGAACGGTAAGAGAAGGATTGTGATAGAGATTGATGAACAAAAATATGAGATCTTAAAGACGCTTAAGGAGAACTTACATGCAAAGAGTTGGGCTGACTTATTGTTAAGATGTCTTGATAATTCGGCTACGATTATTGAAATTGAGAGACTGCATAATGACGTTAAGGACTTAAGTATGATTGTTGATGAAATACTTAGGACCATACGGGAAAGATAATGAGATGGATAGGGCCTGGCTAGTGATATGGACTAATATTGTCGAGTCTAACCGCCATTTACTGGATTCTATAGATTGAAGAATTCAATGTTCTGTTTAATAAGTAAATAAGTAAAAGAAATAAATAGAACCCCCTAAGTATTAAGAATCTGAATGCTAGTATTACTATTTAGGTCAATTGAGGAGGCTACTAATAAATTAAGTATAATTAGGGAGGAGCTTATGAAAGTTCATGAGAATTACAGTAAGACCATCGAAGAAGTTAAGATAAATGCAAATGTAGAAAGTATGTTAGCTAAGGTTGGGTATAGACCATCTCATCGTGTAGTAACAATACAATCAATCTCAAGTACAACGAATGTGCATATAATGCCGCACAGCACATGGTTATTGAATAAATTGAAATCAGTAAATGATAATATTAGTTTCATAATTAATGAAATTGATAAGGTAAGGAATTATCTGAATAATGTTAAGACTAAGGATGTATCAGTGATGATAATGATTGATTACAAAAATAAGAAATCAAGACTGGTGATTATGCCATGAATTTAAATGTCGATATAAACATAAGCATTGATGAACTAAGCAGACGCATTATAGAGGGTAAGAATGAACTTATGAAATATGTTGAGCACCTAATGAAGATATATGATGAGGTAAATACCAGCGAGTTACCTAATGAGAGTGAGAAAATTGTACTTAATTTGCCTAACCTATTCTCAATAACGATTTATAGAGAACCATCGAAGGAAGCGTATAAGGATTTACTTTCTACGGCCTTGTTATTTCTAAAGCTTAAGTATGCCATCTACGCCGTTGCTGAACATAGGCTCGGTAAGCTTAAGGGATTGGGTCTTAAGGCGATGGTTAGGTATTTTGGAGATGTACCAGCGTTAGTGGTGATTAATCTTGATAATTCTAGCAGGCAATAAGTTAAGAGAAATCGCGTTGGAACTTAGTAATAAATTAAATGAGATGCTCCAAGCTATTAATAGAATATATGCATATAACCCTAAGGAGGAGGCATTAAGTAACATTGTTAAGGATTTAAGAGGCAAGACTAGAGCTACACTTGCCAGGGGCAATGCGCAAATAATCTCTAGGGTTGGTGGATTAGAAGTTACTTACGTAACATCGGCCTATGGCTATAGGGAAGCGTTAAGAGACTTGATTAATTATTATACGAATGTGCTCATGGCAATTAAGCAAGCGATTGAACTTCTTGATAAACTAGGTGTAACTGATGACTGCGTAGTGGTTATTGATGAGACTTCGGTTGATGTAATTATTGGCTACTCATTGCCCGATACCTCAGAAATCCTATTACTAGAACTACCCAGTATTACTGAGAGAGCTAATGTGAAGAGCGTTTTAAGTGAATTTGTTGCCGGCTTGACCGCGGATGAGTATGCAAAGGTAATTAAGAAGTTAGATGAGGCAATGTCCGTAATGAACAGTGAGGCGTACGTCATAGACCGTATTGTGAAGCTTGAAAATATTAATTATCCAAAGCAGTTCGTAGAACTTGAGAGTAAGGTGACTAATGGTGATCGAAATTAAGAAATTCAGTTCTTTAAATGAAATGATTAATGCCTTGGAGAACGAGTTAAGTAGTGAATATAGGTTTATGCACATACTGAGACAGAATTGGAGCGATTTATTAAGCGTTGAGAACACAACAATACTGTCTAAGGAGATTTCTGAGAACATAAGGTTTATTGATAGAAACTCCGAAATATTCTCATTAAAGATTGTATATAAGCCAGGGACGAATACTAAGGGTGACTTTATAAATAATGTCGCCGGTTACATTCAAAGAAAATCCGCCACACTAAAGATGGCGATAGAGAAACTCAAGGCGCTTAGTGATGAAGAGAAGAGAAAGTCTGCCATAGCGTTACTTATCGATTCGATACCTATTATAATCGTACTAAAATCTGAAAATGCTTAACTGTTCTGGTCCTAGTGTGTTCTTATTTCTTTTTCGTTGTGAATAGTTATTATCACGTATCAAGTATAAGCAACAAACCGTTTAGTTAACGAACTTTTACATTAATGAGAAGCAGCTTCCATGATCTTTAATGCAATAGAATGATATGTCTTGGCAATCCGTCTACGTAGAGAACGAAAACATGTGAACCAAGCATATATTGGGAGAATTCCTCATTATGCATAACTTTCTCAATTAGATTGTCTAATTTCTTAAGATGGCTATCCAATAATTGAGCACTATTTATAATCTCCGTAGCAATATCTTCAAGCCTTACATACACCACCAACCTGCCCTCTCTAGGTTTCCTACTTGACTTAAAACTAGATTCCTCATGCAGTGAGAAACCTAGTTCTAGGGCCTTAGTTTCGTAATCTTTAAATCGTAGTATTGCCGTAGCGTCTCTATCGAGGGCTTCTGTGCATTCCTTAATAACCAAGTAATTCTTCGATATACCCATAATAGCGTCTGCCCAATTCTCATAATATTCAAGACTAGTACCTAATGCCTCATTAGTTACTACGCCAAGCCTTAATGTATTAATTGACTCTGTAATTATCTTATCTATATCCTCAGGTCTTATCTCAAGCTTTTTCTCGACCTTATGCACAGCCCTAACCTTCCTCTCCTTACTACTGGTAGTACTGGTTTTACCGTGCCTTAAACCTAATAGGGAGGCTATATCTACGTTCATAAACCTCTCAGCAACCACAGCCACTCCATAACCCAGAGCTAAGCCTACTAGGGGTAATGACATGTTGCGTATGGTTAGGTATTGATTTATGGCTAGGTTAGGTATGATGTACGGAATCAACATTAGTATCACATAAATACCTAGAAGGGGTGCTACCACGTTTAATGGCGGTTTAAGTAGCCCTATGATTAGCGTTCCCATCATTACTATAATGATTAACATTATCGGTACTGGTATCATAAGTGTTCACCAACACCCAATGGTTGTGACAATAATACCCTTTGTGGGATCCCATTATCGAGCTCAAGTAATACTAAGCCCATATAATTAGTATTGCCCAATTCTCTCTGTAATTCATCTAGCATTGAGTTAATTATATTAATCTTATCATTAATTCTCTCTAGGACGCTGTTGAGTATTGATATTTCATCTCTCCTAATGATTAAATCATTATCCTTAATCTCAACAATATCCACAAAAGAATTCCTCCTAACCTCTTCCTCAAGGCGTTGTTTCGCCTCTCTTAATTTATCTAACTCCTCCTTCAGATACTTAGTCAATGAGTACGTATCTTTAAATCTAAGGAGTACTTTCAACCTCGATCACCTTACTCATCACTTGGTTTAGGACCTTGTCTGGGTTTGTGTAGTATAATTGTACGTATTTTGAGACATCCTCAAAATTGAGTACCTCTTTCTCAACCATCCATTCGACAACCCTAGACCTAACATCAATCTCCCTGAGGAGCTCATTGACATCCTTACCCGTAATTTCGCTCACCTGCCTAACCAGAATACTCCTCTCGATGTAAGACTCATGCTTATCAGTCCTTGGGTTCCACTTAAACACGGTATTGAATCTTATTTCATTACCATCCATATAAACCTCACCAACCTCCGTGACTCTCCTCGTAATCTTACCACCAATCTTAACTCTCTTAATCATTACGAAGATGTTTATGGCGGGTATGTAGGCAGGTGGTATGTTCATTGGTGGGCTCATTAGCCTATTCACGGCAGCCTCGAAAGATTCTGCGTGCATTGTTGATATACCACTGTGACCTGTGTTCACCGCCTGGAATAAGACGTAGGCCTCCTCACCCCTAATCTCACCGACTATTAGGTAATCGGGTCTCATTCTGAGGGTTGCTTTCACTAGATCGAAGAGGGTTATTTCGTTTATTTTTTCCGAACCGTAGCTTTGTCTCGTGACTAACCTAACCCAATTTTTATGCGGTAGGTTGATTTCTGGAACCTCCTCGACTGTTATTATCTTCATGTGGGGTCTTATGAATGTGGCCATGGCGTTGAGGAAGCTTGTTTTGCCGGCACCTGTGACTCCTAGGACCAGGAAGGACTTGCCGTTGTCGAGCATGACCCAGAAGTAACCAGCTATTTCAGCACTTATGTTGCCAAACTTAACCAGCTCTGTAAATGTTAATGGATTCTTCCTAAATCTTCTTATTGTGAATGTGGAGCCGCTTGGCGATACCTCTCTCCTATATGTGACAGCTGTTCTAGATCCATCGGGTAACTGTGCATCGACTATTGGGGTTGCCACTGAGACATGTCTGCCAGCCATGTGTATTAGCTTAACAATCAAGTCATCGAGAGCTTTGTCAGTCATTGGCACGATATTGGTGGGTATTGATTCATACTTTCTGTGGAATATGTATACTGGCCTACCGACACCATCACATGAAATATCCTCTATATTTTCATCCCTCATTAATGCATCTATGGGTCCATAACCAAGTAAATCCTTTTCCATGTAATAAAGGAATTTTGCAAATGATGATGGAGATACACCCTTAAATAATCTCCTGTACTTATCAACAATTTTCTTCAATTCATTCAGCAAATAGTTCTTAACGTCACCAACCTTAGCCAGATCCTCAGGCGGCGGCAATTCAAGCATTACAATCCTACTTAACTCCTCATAAACTTTACGTTCAGCAGGGTCAAGCTGTATTTCCTCTAAGTAATACATTATGTCGCCCGTACCCTCATCCTGGACTATCCTTGCATATGCAAATGGCTCATACAATGGATACCTCTCAAGCTCCTTTAACTGCCCTACTGGCTTAATTAGTTGGAAGTCTAAACTCATTCAATTGCTAAAGAAATAAACTATTAAAAATACTTTCTGTTTCTGCATCTTAATTACAATGACCACACCTATGTGAGAAACCTTTATATTTAATTTGTAACTAACGCAAAATGTATGTCAATTAATAGATGGGTAGCATTTGCATTATTTATAATAATTCTATCGATATTCATCTCCATCAATGTTTACGCCCATAAAATATATGCCCCAGCACCTACACCCGTAATTTACAAGACATACTCAATAAGAATGAACCTAACAGACTCAAGACCAACAACATCATTCCTAGAGGAAATAAGTAAGTCCTACCCATTACTTTATAAGGAGGATAGTTTAGTAGAGAACACAACACTTGTCTGGGCAGCAACTGCAGGTAAGGAATTCACACTCTATATAGCCAACGCATCAATCACGAGCATTGGAAAACCAGTGCTCCTTAGTGCAACAGCCACGGCTAATAGTACTGGTGGTATAACCTGGCAGTTAAGGGTGTTGCTTTGGTTTGTTTTCCCAGAATCAGTTTATGCTAATTGGTATGTGGTGATTACGGAGAATATAAGTGGTACTCAATATGTGGTCTTTGCGTTTGAAACTGCAAATGAGAGTTTGAGTGACTTGCTTAATAATTTAACTCAGGTTGGTGGTTATTTAATAGCTAAGAATAATGAACCATATTACTTATGGCATTATTACTACGGTTATAACCCAACTACAAAATCAGTATCCACGTATTATGAGGTTGGCCTACCTGGCATAAGCCTCTTCTACACGTTTATTGGGCAAGGAATAAATGCAACCCCCTGGCCTAAGCAGGGGTTCCAGGAAGTCCTTAAGTTACTTGAGTATGGCTTCTCTGAATATTTCAATTCAACATTTGTAAGTAGTGTGGTGTTGCCATATAATAAGACGATTGGCGAGGTTACAAACTACGGTTATACGGTGTACCAGAGGCCGAGGTTAGTGCCTTTTGGTCCCATAATTTATGTATCACCAATAGTTCTACTACCTAATGGGACTATTGTAAACCCCACTTGTGTGCCCAATACGTATTTTAACTTAACTATTTACTATGTAACCCCAGCCCAGATCTTAATACCTATTTATATGACTAAGAATTACCCGCTGGGACTTTATCTATTGAATGATTCATTATTATTCGGTGGGTACTTACAGGCTTATGATTTTTACAATGAAAGTGTAATACCAATAACGCCCATTCAATATCTAGAACCTCCCTATAAAGCTGAGGTAGATCAATTTACTATGTGCACAATAACCATATACACACCGACAGTAAATGAAACGCATATGAATGCTACTAATATCATTACTAATAATACGATAAGCACAACTATATATGATGCAAAGAATACAAGTATGATTAAGAATAATGCCAATGCCATGTTTAAGATAGAATTAATACGCCTAATGAGAAGTATTATTCAAATAAACATGTTAAAATAGTTAGTCGTATACATCCTAAATAATATTTTATTTTAGAATTACTCAGTGATTCTAAGAGCCTTAACACCGATCTCCTTCTCTACTCTCTCAAGAGCCTTTAGTAATAGTGTCCATACATCAACCTTTGCCTTAATGGCCAGGGCAGCGGCCGCGGTATGTCCACCACCCTCACCTCCGAAGTACTTTGCCAACTCCATGAATAAGTCTGCAAGGGATAATAACTCCTGAAACTTCCTACTTGCCCTACCAATCATCCTAACCTCACCATCATGCTCAGAGGCTACTAGGGCTAAGTCACAGCCTGATCGTATCATTGTCTCGGCTAGTGAGGATTCGTATGCATTAACGTTGCTTAGGCATAGTATCCACTCATTTGCTCTATAAACCCTCATTCTTAATAGGCCCTTGATCTTCGCCATCCTCTCGGAGAATGGCGTCTCTGTAGTCATTGCTTCAATAATGCTTTGATAATTAGTCTTAGAAACTTTCAGTAGCCAGGCGAGCGCTTCAAAGGTTAGCTCTCTAGCCCTAATTAACCTGCTACTATCACTTAGTATGCCACCAATTAGTAACTTAGCTGTTTCTTGGCTTGGTTCAATGTCTAAATCTCTAAATATTAGTGCTATAATCTCTGAGCAGCTTGTTGCTGATGGATCTACAATAGCTAATATTGGTTCTATGTTATGTATAGCATGATGATCAATAATAATCAACCGCTTACCTTCAATTAAATCCCTATACTCATTTATTTGAGAGTACGTACTTATATCAACTAGGATCACAAGATCCTTATTTGAACCACATTCCTTACTTTCTACGTAACTTATTGATAGTTTATTAAGGAAGGATTTAACATCTTGAGATATACCCTCCGGTATTATAAGGCTTGGTTTTATTCCTAATTTCTCGAGTAATTCCTTAATGGCTATGCCACATGCGTATGCATCAAGATCGGCCCTTCTATGCGTTATTACGCAAGCTTCTTGCGTATTCCTCAGTAATTCTTTCAATTTCTCCAAGCTGTAAACCATTTAACTCGCCTTTCTTGAATTTCTCCATTATGTAATCCGCTATTTTAAATCCGAACTCCACAGCACTATTAATAATCTCCTCAAGCCCACTGTTCAGTGGGCTTGCTGAAGCATCCACACTTATCTCTACGACGTAATTCGTTAGGTCAACGAGACTAACATTAACCGTCATCTCTTCAAGCAACTTCTCAGGTAACTTATGTTTCAAATATTCATAAACCTGCTCTGCAATTGCGCTAAGAATTTCACTAAGTAACTCGTTATCACTCATTACCTATTAACCACCGCCTTTAGCAGCTCCAGCACCGCCTCCCTGTAATTTAGCTAAGGCATCATTTATTTGAGTCCTCAAGTCATCTATCTGCTTCATGAGCATGTTCTCCTGTCTAGATAGTGTCTTTATGTGGAGCTCGAGGAGCTCTCTTCTATCCTTAAGCTCCTGCAATGCCTGGTCCTTAGTTACAAGAACGAGGAAAGAACCAACTATCTTATAGACCTTACCGTCAGCAGGCACTTTTTCAATCTCAGAAATGGCTCTCTCAATCTCCTTTAACTCACCCTCAAATTGCTGCTTCCTAACCCTAACACTATTAAGTTGATCCTGTAGAGCCTGTAACTTCTCCAGGTCTGACTGTAGTGATGGTGGTAACGAACTCATCAGTAAATCGTCGATTAAAGCCTTATTAAGGATTTTGCTATTACCTTAACTTAGTACTACTATTCATCCTCTAGGGGTAAGCCTTAGCCAAAATTAGTAAGCGAGATTACTCACTGCAATAATTATGTATCAACTCCTAGCCTAGCAACCTCGAATATTAAGTATAGGGACTTAGAAATACCATTTATTAAGCTCCTCAAGCTCGTTACATCTCTGGCACATGCTGTGATGATTACACCATCATTAGAAGCATTGATGGTCACAAAACCTCTGCTAAATCTCATTTCCTTTTCCAGAGTCTTGAAGGACTTAATTAGGAGATCTTTATCGAAATTCCTCACTATGAATATTGCCTTGTATTGACAATTACTCAATCTCAATCACCCTAGGCCTCGTATAGATAATATCGCTTATTTTCATGAATGGACCGCGAGGGCCTAGGTCCTTACCATCCAGGATTTGAAGCTCATATTCATCGTTGACCCTATGAATTAGGAGTATTGTGTCATACATACCCTTAATACTTTCAAGGTCCTGAACCACAAGGCTCGATAGCTCCAACTGCTCACTGAGGACTCCGATAACCTCGGTGTAAACACCTAGTGAGAGGATTATGCCGTTATGGGGCTTTCTCAATTGCTTAACCTTAACCTGCATGTCTAAGAGAAGTTTCACGCTGTGTATCCTCACTAGGTACGGTAGTAATTCAATAGTCCTTTCCTTAATCCTTAGAAACTTGATGAACCCGGGATTACCGCCCTTTGCGCCGAAGTATATGATCCTTGTTATGCCCATTCCAAGGGCCTTACTTGCAAGTTCGATTATGGACTGACGACCTCTATTAAACTTAACGGCATTTGGTATTGCTAGCTCAAGCTCGTTAAGGAATTGCCTCATCCTAGTACTACTGTCGCGTGATGATGTTAATATTACTGGGCCCATGACGTACTAGAAGCACTTTATGCACCTGCCTTGGTGGCTTGCTTGGCCACTGCCTCTGTAGCTATTGTTTTACCCATTATTGTCTGCGGTATCCAGGCGCCACCGGCAAAGGTGTAGCCGCACTTGGGGCATCTCCATAT
This sequence comes from Vulcanisaeta sp. AZ3, assembly GCA_000960865.2. Lineage (GTDB taxonomy): Archaea > Thermoproteota > Thermoprotei > Thermoproteales > Thermocladiaceae > Vulcanisaeta. The sequence goes on from JZWU02000011.1 coordinate 23,022, forward strand.
TCCAAAGGCTATTCTTTCCATCTTAACTAAGGATCTGCATCTAGGGCATCTATGCTTACCTCTTTGTTTAACCTCTATCTGGAGTACTTTTCTTCTAATGCCCATTCCATACCTTGCACCGAATCGACCTGTTGGTCCAACAATTTTGGTGTGACTATAGGGCATTAGTAACGGTGATGCTTAAGTAATTAAAAGTGTTTCTCCCATTGATTAGATTATCACGCCACCCTGCCCCTTAGAGACGCTTGGTAATGGTTGTAACTCAATGTCTGAGTTCATGAATAACCTAAACACGAATAATAACTTCTCCTTATCCTTATTCATTTCATCCCTACCTCTATACATCTTTAATGCAGTCCCTCCGGAATCTAGGATAACGCCTATGAAGTTTATGCCGCTAACTTTGCTTAGCAACTCTTTCGATGTCCTTATCCTTATCAGTGGCATTAGGGGTGAGTAGTGTATTGTTATTTCTGCCTCGCCATCAATGGCTCTTAGGAATATTGGTACCTCGGGCTTAACGCTTTGGGCTATGGCTGGTGGTATTGATGCCATAAGCCCTATTAAGTTGTTTAACATTAGTCTTAAGTAATCGAGAGCATCATCAGCGTTGGGTATTGAGAGTTTAATCTCCGAAACAAGACCAAGCCTAATTATCTCCGATAACATACTGTTAGGGGGACGATTAAGTTATTTATTAGTATTATCCTTACTCTACCCTATTAACATCTAAATTTGCTTAGAAGCTAAAAATTTAATAAGGTGATTGATTTATAAACCAGAACCCGTCTATGCATAGACTTAACGTAACCATAGAGCTCAAGAATGGTAATGAGAGAGATATTGAAATAGCAGTTAGTGATTTAATAATATTTGTTTGGTCAGGTAGGACAACCGATATTATTAAGAAGGAAGTTGAGGAATTGAGTAGGATTGGAATTAGTGGTCCTAAGAATGTACCGGAAATATACGCATTACAGCCATACTTAGTGACAACAAGCAATTACATTAGGAGAATTAGTGATTTACATAGCGGTGAGGTTGAGTATGTGTTGCTCGTTAAAAATGAAGATGAGGTGTACGTAACGGTGGGTAGTGACCATACTGATAGAGAGGCAGAAAGGTGCAGCATATTGGCTGGTAAGCACATGTACCCGAAGATAGTGGCTAGAAAGGCTTGGTCTCTTAAGGAATTGGAGGATCATTGGGATGAGTTAGTACTGAGGAGTTGGATACTTGAGAATGAGGAGAAGGTACTTTACCAAGAAGGCACTGTAAAACTCCTACTAACTCCGGAAAAACTCATAGACTTGGCGCGAGAGGTCGCGCCAGACCTAAGGAATATGGTTATATTCTCAGGAACGATACCCACGGTGAAGGGTCAGATAAAACCTTCGGGTTATTTTGAAATGGAGATTTATGATCCAGTACTTAATAGGTCGATAAATCACTATTACTGGATTGAGTAAATAAGTGATGATGCTTGCAAGGTCTGAGGATTTGATTTGATGATGTGCTGGGCTAAGCTGAGTATATTTTCTCATACCTAATGCCCGCTGGTAAATCGATCGTGGATAATATGTCTACATTATCACAATCACTGAATATGTTCTTGTCGAGCTCCTTAATTAGCTCGTTTAAATCATCAAATTCATACACAAAAATGCTGACTGAGTAGTTATTAGCCACGATAGAGTTCAATTCCCTAATATACCTATTGAAGTCTAGGTCCTTGCACTTATAAACGAGTACCCTAAGAGCACCGCCAAAGCCAGTTTTTCTAATTGCCATGTTAAGTACGTCCTTAAACTTATCGAACGAATCATTGCATACATTCGTAATAAGCGTCAGACAATTCTTTTGAATTCGCCTCACGGCGGTGATGTTATGTATTAAGGCATTTAAGTATTAACTATTATGAAGAAGTGTAGGGCAATAAAAATGGGTTAAGAAGTTATGAACCTAAATTAATACTGCAGATTGTGTATTTGCCATGGATGTAATCTCATCATACATCTTCTTAAATACACCTGAACTGGGTGCCTCAGAACTATTTAGAACAACCCAAGCATTAACTAACGCCCTATACTCAAAGCTCGTCCTAACATCATCAAACCTATCAATAAGTGGAAAGCCTGTCTTACCAAGGAAGTCATAAAGTCTTCCTAGATCATCATCTGTGGCCTTCTTACCGCCGAAGCTTATTGATCTACCACTCACATGCCTCTCACCACCGCCTGGCATGATAACTTTACCATAGGCAGCCTTCACGCGCCAGGTACTTGTGTCTGTACTATCTATGCCTATGGCCTTGAGTATTGGGTTTATTATAGGTGAGCCAAGACCAAGTACATGTACACAGATATCTGTCTCCTGCTTAATCCTCATCAAGAAATTTAGGGCCAACTTCCTTGAGTTCCTCGGTACACCCCTAGTGATTAATACGTATGGAACTAAACCCCCTATTGCTATGCATTGCGGGTTGTAGTCCAAGTATTTGAGTAAATACTTCATGATTATTTCAGTTTTCCAATGGTAATGTATAACTGGTAGTATATTATCGAACCTCCTAACTAGATAGTCATAGTTCTTTAATGAACTCTCTAACTTATCCTCAATCTCGTGTTCTGAATCATTGGGGGTTGGTGGATAGTCAAGGTTTAGGTAATATCTAATGTCCCAATACTTATCATATATACGAGCCAAATCCTCTATATCTGGTACCTTACCGTGCCTTAGGAATTGATAACCACCGCTATCCATCCAAACCTCACCATCATACTGAAGAATATTTTTCACCACATGCTCCTTGGAATTAACTCCTGTCTTCATAATATCGAAAGCATTTATCATGAGTGCCGGCACGTGAATGTAAAGCCAGGGCTTTGGTCTTGAATTCACTGGAGTGCCTAGGATTATTCTCACGATCATAATTCCACGGGAGTTTAATAAAAGTTTTATCCACCTCTAGCATTACTTGACCTAGGCGTTAATGTTGGTGTAACTCCTCCGTGTTCTGTTAACCTATCCCTAACCTTAACTGGTAATGGCATTGGGACCGCCAAACCAGTGACTAAGGCATCATCTTCATTCAGCACCCTAATCTCCCATAAGTCCTCATCAGAAATAAACTCCACAACATTCCTAACATACTTAAGATCCACTGGATTAATAATCCTCTTAAAGACTTGGGTTAAGCATTGACTAAGCACGTCTGGATGAACCTTTGATGGCCTTTGACTAATTATGCAAAGGCCAACACCAAACTTACGCCCTTCTCTTGCAATCTTAATGAGAGTTGATGTGCTTAGTGCTGAACCAATGGATGGAGCAAAGTTATGCGCCTCCTCAATAACAATGAACACAGGCTTATCTCTTTTGCCCGCAGATAGGCTGAAAATTCTGCTTAGTATTAGTGAGATTAAGGCTTGTTGATCTATTAGGTCTAACCCACTTAGGTCTATTACATGTATGCCATAATCAAGCAACTCCCTAATCTCCAGGAGCCTTATTGGCTCATTATCATAAAACTCGCCAGGTCTTGTTAAGAAGAAAGGCCTATTCTCAATAAGCATTCTAACCTTAGTTAACAGCGTTGAGAGAGCCACGGCATTTCCATAACCCTTAACAACCTTACCTCCGTTCTTCTCAAGGTCATTAAGTATTTCCTCAAGGCTTGTTAACTCATCATTGACCCCCATGTACTGCCATGCCTCTTCCAAAATCCTCCTTTGGGCGTCGGTGAGACCATAGTAATGATTCAATAAACCCTCCATTAATCTAAGTGATAGCGACCTTGGGTTTATACCAAACCTAACATACCTCCTACTAACCCCAAACTTACTCCTAAAATATTCATCGAGTGCTGTGGTGTCTACCTTACCAGGAACGTAAATTCTTACAAGCCCAGCCACGTATTTGGCATCCTCAGAATCAATCCTTGGAACCTGCATTGCCGAGTACTCACCATGTGGATCAATTACTATTATGGGTGTTTCAGTCCTAAGTGCTAACTCCTCAATTATTACTCCAGCAAGCCAGGACTTACCGCCGCCTGTTGCTGCGAGTATGGCGCAATGGTGAGAGATTAATCTATTTGCATCTAGCTCCGCAGGAATTGATAACGATCTAATACTACCAATTGTTAGCCTCACACCACCATCACTAAGCCTTAGTAATCGACCTAGCTCCTCTTCGGTTGGTAGGTTCACGAAGTCCATGGGTTTAGGGGGCTTTAGGGGCTTTACGAATCTATTACCAATCTTATAGCCAATTACGGTGGCCCTGGCCAGGGTTGACTGGGCTATGTACTGTATGTCAATTCCATAGTCCCTGAATGTATTAATGACATCCTCACTGCTTAACTGCGCGATAACTCTATCATCAACCAAGTAATTATGCCTAACAACCCTCGTAACTCTAGCCAACACCGGGATTCCGACCTTATCCTCGTAATTATCAAGAGTCACGAAGGAACCCACGTTTATTCTATCCTCCATATTATCAAATACCCTAAACCAGAAGGCTCTGGGGCTTTGGGCCTTAATAATAACACCAACCCTCACAGTACGGATAGAACTATTCTTGTTTTATTGGTATTAAGTAAAATAAGGTGCTAAGCCTTATTAAAACGCATTAACGGTGAAATAATATTTTTAATGTGAACCATCAATTGATGTATGTGGTGATTAGAGATTACTTACTCCTCATGAAGCCCAGGGTCATTTGGTTGCTGGTACTTGCTGCAATAGCTGGTTATGTATTTGCCGCAGCACCTAGGATAAGCATTGTCAAGGTCATTGAATTAACAATAGTTGGTCTACTTAGTACTGGTGGTTCTGCTGCCTTTAACATGTACTATGAGAGAGATATCGATGCGTTAATGATCAGAACCAGAGATAGACCAATACCCTCCGGCCGCGTTAGCCCTGGTAATGCCCTCATAGAATCATTAGTACTCTCAACTCTTAGCTTTGTACTGTCTTACCTATTGCTTGGGCTTTGGCCTACTCTCTTTGTGGTAATTGGCTGGATCTTATACGCGATTGGTTACACGGTGCTGCTTAAGTGCAGGAGTTGGACTAACATACTTATCGGCGGTATTGCTGGTAATGCCGCACTACTGGCTGGTTGGACACTGGCTAGGCCTCTTGACATTGAGGCATTCCTACTGTCCATGGCTATTTACCTATGGATACCAGCCCACATATGGAGTTTAGTCATAAGAGCAAAGAGTGATTATGCAAATACATGCGTTAAAATGCTACCACTACAGATGAGGGAGGATAGAGCCATGGCTCTGGTCTCTGCACTCAACGTTATATCTAACATATACATGTTAATCCTCTACCTATACTTCCTAAGGAATCTGGTGGGCTTGATAATATTATTAGCAGCAGCCCTATGGAGTACTTACTTTAGTGTTAAGGCAATACTGAGACCAAGTAGAGAGGTATTTTGGCAGATGTTTAAGGCAAGCTCCCCAGTCCTCACAATATTCCTAGTCTTAGGTATGATATTCTCACTTATCAAATGAGGAATTTATTAAGACCGCCAAGACTCCTAAGGAGCATGCTATGGGAAGTCCAGAGGCTACCTGTTAAAAGTTTATTATTAAGGTAATTAATTGCCTCATCAACACTTGAGAATTTAACCATATTAATGCCCATACCATTCCTAACAGCCTCTCTAGCCTGCCAAATACCGACAGGTATAGTATACTCAGGCGTCACCTCCCTAATTGCTATGGCCGTAGCCCGTCTACGAATCCTCTCAAGATATTCGAGAATACCAAGTCTAACTGCATAGAATGCACCACCAGTCTCCTCGGCATAGCTACTCATCCCCTTAACACCTTCCCTATCAATAAAGACCCTCGGTGAATTCCCATGTCTATTCCACAGGGATCCTGGCATTTTCAATTCTATTAATTCATACATCCAGGGACCCGGTATTAGGAGGACAAAGTACCTATTACCCATATACTCCATCATGTGAACCTCAACATCACTAACCTCCCCATAACCCCTAACCTTATCCCTAAGGTAATCACCAATTATTGAGTCAACAGCAGTTATAGACCAACGTGTAGGCACCAATCTCCTATCACTACCCAGAAGACCTACGGAAAATATCCTCTGAATCCTAGAGATGAGTATACCAGCTCTGTAAAGTTCTATAACCGCGGTCTTAGCATTAACATGAAAATCATTAACTAACCTCTCCACAATCCTCTCAGCACTCACATTAGACGTTAACCTAAGACTCTCAACCTCACCAACGCCACCAATTGGCGCGTGATAATCATCAGCGAGAAACCTAAGCATTGATCTCCTAAACCTAACCTCCACATCAACTGGCTTATGCCCTATACTCAACTCCTGAATCCTATCAATTACTGGATTATTTAACGACTTAACCGATACCCTGGTTCTCGCCAAAACCATATTAAGCCTAAACCTAAGAACATCAAGCTGCGTGAAGTCTCTTCTAAACCACTCCTCAGGACTATCTAAGGCATTAGAACCATCGTCACTCACTAATGCACCTACATTAATATTTGGATAATTATACGAACCAACAAAATTACCAGGAGGAGACAAACCACTAAATTCACCTTTGACACCACTCCAGAGCCTAAACTCCCGCCAAAACTCTGGGGGTAAATCCTTAAACCTAACCATGTCTCTAAATACCCTACCGAGGTAGGCTTAATATAACTAATGACTTCCTTATCCTAGTTCTATTTCGTTAGAATGCTGAGACTACGAGGAAGAATTAGATGAGAGGTAATATTGGAGGTTGAGATTATTGATTCATGCTTGATCTTATTCGATATGATTATATTAAAATGTATACATATTTAAATAATTATATGAAAATATATACATCTAACTAGATTTTTAAATCATTATTAATAATGTATTTTCTGCACTTAGACAAAGCAATATATTAAGTTAGTCATGGTAATTCCTGGTGGTTGAGAATGCCGGGTCTCTTCATGGATCCGCTGGATATGTGGTTAATGGTACTTGGGATAACTCTAATAACTGCCGCATATGGCGTTTTTGAGAACTTTGTTAAAAGACCGAGTTCAGCGGCAACTAATGGTTCAGGTACGGCAATTGAACAAAGACAGCAAGTAGTGCTGGATGTGAATAAGCACTTAAGCCTATTTTTTATTGCTGTCGGCATTTATGCCTTAGCGACTGGTGTTTGGGCTGCGGCTACCTGGCCTTTCCCTGGTCCGTATAATATTGTGTTTTCTGATGCTTGGCCTATATTCGGACTTGTTACTCTGATGCTTGGTTTAGCTATGTATGTTGGTGTTGATTTAAGGTATTTATCTTTACCAATACTTCTCTTTGGCATACCAGTAATAGTTTATGGTATTGACATACTAGTCCACGGACTAACTACTGAACCTCTCTTTGCTAGTGCCATGTATTTATTGCTTGGTATTGCTATGGTGATAAGTCCTGGTGCCATGGTGCCTAGGGGTAATATAGGTAGGTATGTGGGTATTTTGGTAATGATTCTCTTGATATTGTCGGGTATACTTGCATTCTTCATAGGTGTGAGCGCCACTTTCGAGCATACAGTTATTTGGGCTAAGTGGGCTCCTTGGTATGGTGTCTCTGGCTAGGGATTTATTGATTGTTAATGATTATTTAAAAATCACTTGTTTCTTCCTTAATTTTAATGAGGAGGTGGGCTGCTGTCTGAGTTGTGATGATTGGGAAGAGTCCTGATTTAGATTATTATGGTTGATGGCCTCATGCTTAAGTATCTGGGCATTGTAAGGGGCCTTCTTGGGTATCCTTTGACTTCCTCTTCCACCTTATTAATTAGATCCTCAATGCCCATCTCAATGGCTTTCTGTGACCCCCTAACCTAATGCTTAAACTCCTGACTTAGCTTCTTTCTCACCAATGACTACTATATAGGGTACCCAGTAGACCTCGGCATCTCTAATCCTCTTGGATAGGGTTTCGTTGAATCTATCATCAATGTCAACCCTAATCATCCTCTCTTCAAGCTTTGAGGCGATTTCATTAGCGATGGCCAAGTGCTCCTTGCCTATTGGTATTATCCTGACTTGTATTGGTACTACCCATGTTGGTAATCTTGGAATTTCACCTCTTGATTCCATAATTGCTGCTGTATCGAGTAATGCATATATGTACCTTTCAACACTACCGAGTATTGCTGTGTGTATTATGACCGGGTATCTGAGTTCGCCATTCTCATCCCTATACTTAATTCCGAATCTCTGGGCGTTACCAATATCGAATTGGAATGTAGCTATCTCTCTTGGTCTCCTTAGCTCATCAACTATGTGGAATTCCACATTAAGAACCCAGTAATACTTTTGCTCAGGCAGTACTCTGACTAGTATTGGCTTGCCCTCACGCTTAGCTAGTTCTATTAGGTAATCCTTATGCTCGTTGTAGAATTGCTTAGTTACATTGTATAGACTTACATAGTCTCTGCCTAACTTCCTAATCTCTCTGAATATTATCTCGTGGAGTTTTAAGGCTACTTCCATGGCATTCCCAAGATCCTTTGTGAATATATGCAGGTCAGGCATGTAGAATCTCCTGAGCCTAAAGCATAGTACTGTCTCGCCGGGCTGCTCGTACCTATAACTATCGGCTATCTCAAGCATACCTATTGGTACATCCCTATAGCTTAAGACCCAGTCCTTTATCATAGCGAATTGCTGGAAGCATGCTGCATACCTCATAATTAACTCCTCATTATCACTCTCCATCGTGTACATCCTCTCATTAAATAACTTGGCATGCTCATCAATCGCCCTCTCACCACGTCTAAACATATTAGTACCCCTAATCTTAAATACAGGAATCCCCAACTCATTGGCTAGTTTCCAGACGTAGTCCTCGACGAGTTCCATCATTAACGTGGCTGCAGGCCCATACCTCATATGACCAACGTCACTCATAGATTCCCACTCAAAGCCGAACTTACGACAGTAATCAATATACCTCGGCTTTCCACCACCCTCAAGCTCTCTCTTCATGACCTCCTTCTCAACCAATGCCTTGAGGTCATCCTCATTGGACTTGAATTGATACTTCACCGCCTCATACTCCTCACCACTGGGTGTGAGTATTACATAGTAATCTCCAGCAACAGTCTGCTGAGCCTTAATGACTTGGGCCGTTTCCATATCTGGGTTTAATGATTTACTAAGTTCTGAGAGCGGGTGGCCATAGCACTTTATGTCAAAGGCCTTGTAGTAACCGAAGGGTGCCCTTGAGACTGGTACTGGTGACTTTCCCTTGAGTGCATTATATACGGCTAGCAGTACTTGCATCGCCTTGCTTGGCCCTGCTAAATTTGGGCTTAGGTGCGCATATGGGTATAGTACTATTTGTGACGCCTTGACCCTATTTACTACATCCAGTATTTGATCTGCTACGTAGTTCATGTAGTTTGGATCATCGTTATCATTATCCTCAACACTCATGAAAACAACCAACGCATTCTTAGCAGAGCCTCTCTCTAACTCAGGCGTTAATGGTTCTGGATTCTCCACAGCCTTCTCCCTAACTTGGTATGAGAAGTCCTCTGCGTGTATGAATAATAGTCTCATTAATTACGGGGTGGCAGTACCAGTATTAATTTATTTAGTTAAAACATGTGTAAGGATTAATCCCTCCATGAGACTCTGGGTTTGAATAATGTTTCTATTCTCTTAATTCTTTCTTTGTGTGGTGCTAGGTCTTTGAGTATTGTTGTTATTTCATCCTCCATAGTCCTCGTTAACCCATAAATGCCTAATCTAGCCAAGATCTTCCTCTCCGGCTCGTAGGGTAGATCAGCCTCCGGCTCAACCCTCGGATTAGGTATGTGCGTAACCTCCGGTTCATAACCGAGTAATTGCCTCGCTGCCTTTTTAACGAGCTCAGCCATCTCATTCAAAGTCCTTATCTCCCTATAATGATGGACAGTCCTAAATCCGCCATCCTCCGGTGGATTCTCTATAAGAGCCGTCAGGGCCCTAATCGTATCTTCAAGTGATGTGAAACCCTTCCTCTGAAGTCCTGAACCATATATTGTTAGTGGATGACCAACAACGGCTTCTGCGCAGAATCTATTTATTACAGTTCCCCACACATCATCAACGTCGAACCTGGTGTATAAGCCCTCACTAACAATATCACTAGTCCTAGTTCCATAGACAGGGCCTTGATGGAAGTCAGTAATTGTTAAACCCCACAACTTATTTGCATATAGTAGTATGTATGAGTCGAAGACTTTACTCCAGTGATACCAGGAGCCGGCCCATCTAGGCACCACAATCCTATCTCTAACCCCCTCAATCACGGCATCTACAAAGGCATCCTCAGGAAGCTTGAAGGCTGGGTAGCCGAATTCACCGAGCGTACCCATTTTTAGAATGTGAGTATTCTTCTTAAGCTCTTTAACTGCGTATATTACGTTTAGGGTTGATGTTAGGTTATTAATGATTGTGTATTTTGCATGATCAACATTAATCATTGAATAAGGAGCAGACCTCTGTTCAGCAAAATGAACAATCGTGTCTGGCTTGTACTTATCAATGATTTTCTTAATGAGTTCGTAATTTGTTACATCACCCTCAATAAACTCAATCCTAGCCCCAAAAACCTCCTCAACAGTCCTAACTCTATCCTCCATTGAGAGTATTGGTAGGGCTGAATCAGAACCAACTTCAGCCACAGCCCTCCTCGTATAGAAATTATCCACACCAACAACCTCATGACCCCTCCTAATCAACCTAAGAGCCAATGCCCAACCCAAATAACCATCAACACCCAAAACCAAAACCCTCATATAAACCAATATGACGAAGCCATTAAGTTATTAAATTTATTACCATCCGAGGAATTATTGCGCACTATTTAAAAGGGGGTATTATTTATTGAGAAATCGAGGTAATGCTTAATATAGTACCAACACATATAGGCGTTATACCTGATGGAAATAGGAGGTGGGCTAGGAAGATGGGATTATCAATATTCGATGCCTATAGGGTTGGTGCTGATAAAGTTGAGGAATTCCTTGATTGGACCCTTGATTTTGGGATTAAGGTTGTGACTGTTTACGTGTTATCTACGGAGAACTTCATGAAGAGATCTAGAGCCGAATTGAATCTTTTGTATGGATTGCTTAAGGAGAGGCTGGTGAAGATTAGGAGGGATGAGAGGATCCATAGAAATAGGATTAGGGTTAGAGTGATTGGGAGGACGTGGTTGCTCCCCGAGGATTTACGTAAGGAGGTGGAGCTTACGGAGACGGCCACTGCTGAATACTCTAACCATTACCTAAATCTGGCTGTGATTTATGGTGGTAGGCAGGAATTAATTGATGCAATTAAGAAGCTATTGATTGATTATGGCGGTGGGAAGTTAAGTGTTGATGATATTAATGAGGAGACGCTATTTAAGTATCTCTACTTGAGTGATGAACCAAATCCTGAACCTGATCTTGTAATTAGGACTGGTGGAGAGTATAGATTAAGTAATTTTCTTGTGTATGAGATGGCATACTCAGAATTATACATACTGAATAAATACTGGCCTGAGATAACAAAGGATGACTTGAAAAATGCACTAAATGAGTATGCAAAGAGAGAAAGGAGATTTGGCATATAGCGAGAGAGGATAATGAGACCGTCTCTCATCTTACTTCAGTAGTGATAATATGTTTACTACGGGTATGGCGCCATCTTCCGTTATTATGAATGTATCCTCAACCTGGGCCACCAAACCCCTACCATGTTCGATGAGTACTGGATACCCATAAACATAACCTTTATCGCTTAACTCATTTATTAAGTCGCCAACGCCATCACCAAACCTTTGAACTAACCATCTAGGTGTGAAGGGTAGGGGTCCAATCTCATTATTTATGTATGATAGCACATCGTAATGCGGATCTTTAACCCTTGGACTCTTTAGTAATCGATATATGGTAACTCGAGGATCATCATCTACATAACCTGCCCCATTTGTTGAGAATGGTTCAACAGCATAGACCTCACCATTAAGGATCTTCTGTCTATCCCCATTATCATAATTAGGTATTGACTTACCAGCATGTAACTCATACTTCTTTATTAAATGTCCACTTAGGTTTTCAATTGGTTTAAAGCCGAAGGACTTTATTGCTCTCTCTATCTGGACGCCTACAGATGATACTGTAATGCCCGGTTTCATGGTTAATTGAGCCGCTTCGAGGGCCTTAGCCGCAGCCTTTATTAACTGATTATATAATGGGTTGAATGATACTGTAATTGCTGTATCAACTATGTAACCGTCAATGTGAGCCCCAAGGTCTATCTTGACAAGCGAACCCCTCGGTATAATGGACTTATCCCCTACGGTCGCTGTATAGTGCGCAGCAACCTCATTAATACTTACATTAACTGGGAATGCTGGCTTGGCACCACCCTGCCTAATCCTATTTTCTACCTTCTCGCATAATTCAATTATCGGCATCCCTGGCTCCACTATTGATAAGGCGTAATTCAAGGTATCCCTGGCAATGTTACCAAGCCTCTCATAAATCTTAATTAGGTCTGTTGACATCCATGTTATTTGGAGCTCAGTGAATTTAAATAAGCTTGCTCTTTGATCTCTCTAAGGGTTTCGTAAGGGAAACTATTTTAACTTAGTTATTCATGAATTGTGCTGGTGACATGAATGGGAGCCTTAACCATAGTTGCTAAGTATTTAATTGTTGCGAATGTGGAGGTTCAGGGTAATGTGGAGAAGTACGACGTAATTGGTGCATTATTTAGCCAAACAGAGGGCTTATTGGGCAATGAACTTGACCTGAGGGAAATGCAGATAAATGGTAGGATTGGTAGGATAGAGATTGAGGCTGAGTATAAGGGAGATAGGACTGTTGGTAGAGTTTACATACCATCAAATTTGGATAGGTACGAGACAGCCCTGGTTGCCGCTATGATAGAGACTGTTGATAAGGTGGGTCCTTACAACGCTAAGGTACAAGTCGTGGAAATTAGAGATTTAAGGGAGGAGAAAAGAAAAAAGATCTTCGATAGAGCCAAGGAACTGCTTAAGATAGTCGAACATGAGACACTACCTGACACTAAGGAATTAATCACGAAATTCATGGAAAGCATTAGGGAGGCCGAGGTCATTGAGTACGGGCCTGAGAAATTACCGGCAGGGCCTGAGGTTGAGACTGCAGATACGGTAATAATAGTTGAGGGCAGAGCTGACGTACTCAATTTAGTTAAGCATGGATTTAGAAATGTAATTGGACTTGGTGGTTCAAGCGGTGGTATTCCGAAGACTGTGATTGACCTTAGTAAGAAGAAGACTACGATAGCCTTTGTTGATGGCGATAGAGGCGGTGAAATGCTACTTAGGGAGCTGTTAAAGTATGTGGATATTGATTATGTAGCCAGAGCGCCACCTGGCAAGGAGGTCGAGCAATTAACAGCTAAGGAAATAACTAAGGCATTGAGGAACAAGATACCTGCTGAGGAGTACCTAGCAAGTCTTGAGAAGAAGGAGAGAAAAATAATTGAGGAGGCGAGACAGGCACAGCAGGAAGTACCACAGGCTCAGGCCATTGAGGTTCCCGTAGAGAGACAACAGCCGGAGACAACGCAACCAGTGCAAGTCATACCACAACCAACACCACAAACCCAAACCACATCCCCGACCCAAAGCACCACAATAACGCAAATGCCAGTACAAAGCCAGACTGTTGAGTTACCCCAGTTACCTCAGAACGTGATTGAAGAAATGAAGAAGCTAGGCGGGACCCTCGAGGCTGTGATTTACGATGAACATTGGACTGAGATCAAGAGAGTGCCTGTTAGGGACCTTGTCGATACATTGCAACAACTGCCCAATGCCTACGCGGTGGTGTTTGATGGAGTTTGTACGCAACGTCTCGTTGATGTGGCCTCAGGCAAGGGTATTAAGTTATTGCTCATGTCGAGGATGGGCAATATAACTAAGGTGCCTACTGACATGTTAATATTAACAATAGATGAATACTTAAGTAAGGTCAGTAATAAGTGATTTATCGATTTTAATTTAAAATCATGAGAAGTAATCAAGTATTGATTTCCCAGCCTTGCCCGACATTAACTGAGATTCCTTAACGCCCAAGACTTCTAGTATTCTCATTGCTGCAGGTACTATCTGCTTCTCAATGTAGTAGTCAATATCAATCTCCTTGATATCCTTAATGAGAATATAAGGCTTAACCCTATACGCTAACTTTGCACCACCACCCTTAACTATGACGTAACCAATCATGTCACCCTTACTAACCTTATAACCAGCCTCGATTAACTGCTTCGCGGCTGCTGCATGTGGCGTTAATACTTTATATTCATTCAAGGACTTATCTAGGGTCTTCCATATTATTACATCATCAATTTCGAATTGATAAGCCCTTAACTTATCAATTACTGACTTAACGTACGCCACAGCCTTACCCACATCACCAGTTTTAAGAACAATGTCAGCGACGTTTTCTTGAATATCCTTGGCAATCTCAGCCCAATCACCCCTAACGGCCTCAAAACCAACAATATCCAACTCACCATCAACAGTCAACCCAACATACCTCTTCTTAGCCTCTGTGAACAAAACCCTCCTATAGACCTTATCCACCTTAACGTCAAAACCCAGCTCGTTATTAATGTAATTAATTAATGCATCAACCTTATCACTGAGGCTTTTCACGAATAAGCTATCCGTATCACCATAAATGACTGATAGACCCAAAGACCTCGCTTTCTCAATAACGGTCTTAAGAAGGTTCCTACCCCAGGCAGTTACGGACTCCGCAACCTCACGCCTATACCACCTAGCCCCCAACCAACCGCAGTAGCCATACATGGCATTAGCCATCACCTTAAGGGCTCTCTGCCTTTCATTCAATAGAACCCAGTCAGGGTTACCCTCTGGGTAATTCTTCATCAACTCCCTAACCTTACGCCTACTATCGACTAAGATCCTTAATAAACCTGGGTATAGACCCTCGGGTGACCTCCTGAACTTATAATTAACCTCGGGTGCCACGTAACAATCACTACAATCACCAAGCACCAAGGTGTCTGGTGAAACATTGTACTTCATCATTATGCTTGGGTACATGCTTGAGAAATCTATTACGGCAATATCCTCATGTAGACCTGGCCTAGGCTCAAGCACTATGGCACCTTTATAAGTCTCATAAGGCCTCTCCTCACGATTAGGTGCTAGCTCACCTCTCTTAACTGCCTCATAAAATATCATCCACTCAACCCTGGAACCAACACTAGAGGCACCAACTTGATCTAGAGGTAGACCTGATATTGAGGATAGTTGTATTGCAAAGGGAAGTAATTTCTCAGCTAAACCATAGGTACTAACAACATCATCCCTAGCATACCTAAGCAATAACTCGCGTTTCGACTTATCATCCCAATACTCATAAATCCTATACCCAGGTATCAAGACTCTCTCCTCCCTCTTCATGACCCCGAAGAACTCAGCTACTCTATCGAGGCTCTTCACCTTAATTTCACTCATCTCTTCAACGAAGTTATACAGATCCACATTAGCCCTGCCGATTATTGACCAATGACCATAAACACTCTGCTCCGGTGGATTGCCCATTCTTGAAATATTTAGCCTAATGCCAACCCTTGATGATCTATTGAGCAGGTAGGGCCAGTCAAAGCCATTGTTATTATAACCAACAACTATGTCCGGATCGTACTTCCTGAAGTAATCCATGAATTCCTTAATTATCTTTGCATCATTCTTATTATCGTCAGCCACGAACATCTTTACACCATCCTCCTTAGTCATCGTAGATATTATGATTATAGGATCCCTATCTGGATTTGGCATACCCCTTGGATTGTAGACCTCTATATCCAATGCGAGTACTCTAAGATCAGGCGGCCTATGTTCCTCAATCATCCTAGGCCTAGTCTTAGCCGAGCACACAAGATCAACTTGATAATTACCCTTAACCTCCTCGCATTGATCAATCACAATCCAATTACTAGGCTTAATACTCATATCCAATAAGTACCTCTGGGAGAACCTAATGTCTGCCTCAAGGACATCCTTAACGCCAGGTATCTCAGCTGCAACCTCCCTAAGCTCCCTAATCCTATCAGGAATTGTTGCAGTAATCTTAATCGTATCAACTTCACTACCAAATAACCTACGCTTAACCAACTCAATACCTAAAACCTTACCCTCAAACTTACGCCTAACATTATTGAGCACAGTATTTACATCATCCGAGGGTAACACGTAGAAGTAAGGCTTGAACGACCTGTCAAGAACCAAAACCCTCTTCCCATCCCTTGTAATACCAAATAATCTTAACTCCGGTGCACCGCCAACTACGCCGTAGGTTATGTCTAATAACCAGAAGGTTAACTCCATTAAATTTTAATGGAGATAAACACCTACTTAACCTTTCTTTAAGCGGCTCCTATCTTTAAATTGGTAATTTCGGGTCCTCCTTAATCACCTTAGCCACTATTAATGTTGATGTCCTCTCCACCTCTTCCATATTCATTATTTGCTCTAATATCTTCAGTATTTCATCCTTACCAGAAGCCCTAACCTGGAGCACAAAATCCCACTCACCAAATATGTAGTAAACAGCCGTTACACCATTAATAGTAGCTAATTTCTGCCCAACCCTATCGTGATAACCAGCTCCATACTTAGCCTTAACGAGTAACACAGCCACGTAATCCATACCCATCTTCTCAGGGCTTAATTTAGCGTGACAACCAAGTATCACGCCCAGCCTCTCTAGCTTCTTTATTCTATAGTAAACTGTCGACTTGGAGATATTCAGTTTATTTGCAATCTCATCAAGTGTTATTCGGCAATCGTCCTGCAACATTTTCAAAATCTCAATATCTGTCTGGTCCATCTCCTCCGTAATCGACATTAATAAGTCTTTTACCATACTTATTTAAAAAACATTCGCTTGATATAAAAATATCTAGTTTACGACCGATAAAACTACATAATTATCGTAGTTACTCATGCATATAAAAGTTCATTGATCATTGATCTGCATAAAATGACATAAATAATTCATATAGGCATCAAATCATGAAAAAATATGAATGTAACTGAATGTTCGTTAAATTAATCGGGAAAAATATTTTTATATTTGGGCTGTAATGATCGGTGAGAAATAATCAATATTCTGGTGATTAACATGTCAAGCAGACAAACCCCTGGGTTAAGCAAGGACGAGACAGATGAGAGAATAAAACAGGCCCTTTATTACTTAACGAGAATTGTACAGGACATGGGAATACCCAGAAACATAAGGAGAGCGGCTAGTGATGCTGTTAGAGTGTTAATGGATCAAGGCATGAGCCCAGGTCTAAGGGCAGCTACCGTCATAAGCATACTTGATGAGGCATTAGCTGATCCAAACATGCCTCTTTTTAGTAGGGTTATTTTTTGGCAGGTAATATCAATATTAGAGCAAATTAAGGACTCTGTTTAAACAATTAAGTGAGATCGCTTAAAAGGTTCTTTATTAATCCCTTACCGAATAGAGTCTCAATAATGAGTCTGGCTGAGGCTATGATCTCTCTAGCCTTCTCATACTCCTCCTTCCACGAGGTTGACTTTCTAGCGACCCCTTGTTCCACAGCCTTTGTGGCAACTGCAGCAGCAACCCTTGGGTAGAAGTCCCATTCCTCCATTGTGGGTAATATCTTATCCTCACTGAGTCTATCACCTACGAAGTTCGCAATCTCTTGGGATGCAGTAATAATTATTTCATCGGTTATGGTCTTAGTCCTAACATCCAATGAACCCCTGAAGACCCCTGGGAACACCAATGAGTTATTTACTTGATTTGGGAAGTCGCTTCTGCCTGTGGCCACTATTCTGGCGCCTGCCTCCTTAGCTTCCCAAGGCCATATCTCTGGTATTGGATTGGCTAGAGCAAAGACTATTGGATCCTTATTCATTGACCTGATCCACTCCTTCTTTATTACACCAGGTCCCTGTACAGACGCAGCCACAACAGCATCAGCACCAACTAAAGCCTCCTTAATGTCGCCTCTCCTTCTCTCGGCATTCGTCTTTATTGCTAGTTCATACTTCCATGGATTCTCAAGCATTAACTTATCCATGTCCTCCCTCTCTGGATGCAGTATACCTTTACTGTCAACGAGTATTATATTACCAGGCTTAACACCTGCCTTCATGAGTATCCTGGCAGCCGCTACGTTTGAAGCGCCAGCCCCCACGAAGACTATTGTTGAATCCTCCATTTTCTTTCCGACAATCTTAAATGCATTAATTAAGCCAGCCAGTATGGCACCAGCCGTCCCCTGCTGATCATCATGCCAAACAGCTATCTTTAACTCTTCCCTTAACTTATCAAGGACATAGAAGCACTTAGGTGATTCTATATCCTCAAGATTTATACCACCGAAGGCAGGTTCTATAGCTTTGGCAACACTTATTAATTCATCAGCCGTCCCAGTTCTTACGGGTAGTGGTACAGCGTCAACACCACCCAGGTATTTATAGAGGAGGGATTTTCCCTCCATTACGGGTATTGCTGCCTCAGGGCCTACATTGCCTAGACCAAGGACTCTAGTGCCGTCTGTCAGCACAGCAATTGCATTCCATCTCCATGTATATTCAAAGGAGAGGTCTAAATTCTTACTTATTTCTCTAGAGACCTCAGCCACACCGGGGGTGTACCATATTGAGAAGTCCTGAAGACTCCTCACTGGTACCTTGGGTAAAACCATTATTTTACCGCTATACCTTCTTGATGCCTCAACAGCTATCCTAAACCATTTACTTGACTCTTCTCCCATTACTTATTGTTGATACGAGGGAATTTATATTAATTTCTTAATATGATTTCGTTTATTGCTCTGTGTAGTAATTTATGTACTACTATATTAATGCATTTAGTTAAATATAGTTAATACTCATTCCCTATATAATAATTGAAGCCTTACCATTTATGATGTGAGGTTATATTAATTCCTTAAACATTGAAGTGTCCCTCATGACCTCTAAATGAGGAATGTAAACCTAAACCAATGGAAACCTCCTTCGCTCTTTAGGGCAGGGAGGAAGTTAGAATATGAACCTTCTCCCTTGGCACGATTAATACTACCTCATCACCAGGACTTAATTCCTTCTTCGATATTGCTGTGAATGTAATATCATCCTTTACTAGAACTTGGACTTGAAATCCAAACCTGGTTCTAATTACCTCACGAACAACACCCCTAATTATGTCATTATTGTCTGTCGATCTATGGGAATCGTTAAGTACCTCAATCCATTCAGGTCTTATGCAGACGTAAACCTCGCCAGTAATATTGTTATTACTATGTATCTTAATGTCTCCGTTAATCCTGATTATACTACCATCATTAGTTCTCTCGGCAAATCCCCTAAATATGTTTTGAAATCCTAAAAACCTCGCCGTAAAAACATTCCTAGGCCTTTCAAATACTTGTTCCGGATCTCCCTCTTCAATCATGTTTCCATTATTAATCACAAAGATTCTATCAGCTAATGAGTATGCTTCATCCCAGTCATGAGTCACGTGTATAACCGTTACACTATACCTAACAGGTAACTCTCTCAGTAATGGTATAATTCTTTCCTTAGTCTCTCTATCCAGCATCGAGAGAGGTTCATCAAGTAGTAATACCTTTGGGGTTATGATTAGGGCCCTGGCTAAGGCAACCCTCTGCTGCTCACCGCCGCTCAAGTTTATAGCCTTCCTATTCAGCAAATACTCAATGCCAAGGTCTCTGGCTATGTTCATTACTAATCTACGCCTCTCCTCCTTAGATACGCCCCTAAACCTTAAGCCATACTCAATATTCTCATAAACAGTCATATGGTCAAACACAGCGTATCCCTGAGGTACGTAAGAAACACCACGCCGCTCTGGTGGTAGGTTAGTTACGTCGTTACCATCAATAACAATCCTACCATCATTAACCTTGTATATTCCGGCAATGGCCTTCAGCAACGTGCTCTTACCTGAACCTGTGGGGCCTAACACAACATTGTATGACTTGTATCCAAATACTGCATTTATTGGCCCTAATTTAAAGAATCTTAGATTAACAATTAGTTCGTTAAGTTCAACCATACCACGCATGTCCACCACCCATACTGACTAGAATCCTATATATCACGAATATTACTAGCATAACCGCGACAAGAGCTGCAGAGAACTCTACAGCATTCACAAGCCCAATACCAACATAACTCTCGTATATATACACAGAAGCTGGATACACTAAGTTCTTGCCAAAGAGTACATAGTAAGCAATTATGAATAAGGCACCAGCTTCGCTCACGGAACGGGCCCAGGAGAGGATTGCGCCGGTGGCCATGGATCTCCATATCTTGGGTAGGATTATTGTTGAAAAAACCCTAATTGGGCTGGCTCCTAATGTCCTGGCCACTGCCTCTATCTCAGGGTCTATCATTTTAACTGCAGTCTCTACAACCCTTATGTAGTATGTGGAGGAGAGGAAGGCCACAGCAGCCGTGGCGCCCCATAGGGTGTTTATGAAGTTTATTCCGTGGGCCTTAAGGAATGGGCCCAAGCCGTACTGGGATGCAAAGGCTAGTACTATCATTATGCCTACGATTATGTGGGGTATCATGATGGGTACGTCAATCACGGCGTCAACAGCGCTTTTTCCTTGGAATTCGTATCTGGCCATCACGTAGGCTAGGGGTGTGCCCATTATTATGGCTATTATGGCTGATAATGTGGACATGACTATTGTTACTTCAATGGCTTGTATGAAACTTACTATCGATAGAGCTCTTGGTATCATTGGGAAGCCAAGAACAATAAGTAGGGCTAATGGGTATATTATTAATATCGAGAATATGAAAATGGAAAGAAGAAGCATTAAAACAATAGATATATTTGATTTTAAATTTAATTTTAAGTAGGACATGTTGACCCTAAATCCCCTAGCCCTGGCTTGGGAATATAGAGGCATACTGTGGATACTGACTTAATGGTACAACAAAGGGTTTAATTACATTAGGCACAGCGCTGTAATTACCGTAAACGATACCTGGTATTATTGGCCTAATACCATTCTCCTCCATTATCTTTTGCCCAATGGGGCTAAAGAGTATCGACAGGAAGTACTCAGCGGCTTGCTCATTGGATGCTTGGAATGGTATTGTTATTGTGTAGACCACTGGATTGCAGGTGAATGTCTTTGTAACTCCGTTCTCAGTCCACGTAACGCTTACCTGGTGGTAATAACTCACATAATCAAGATCGCCGAGGTTTATGAATGGCGGTAGTGTTATGAATACTGTATTATTATAGACCTTTGTCTGAGGTATTGCGTTGCTCTCATAAGCAGATAGTATGAAGTCCACTTTACCAGCTGCCATTAATGTCAATAAATCAACCTCCGTATTCCTCATCATATACTTACTTGGATTGCCGTAGATTGCATTGTATAAGTATGAAGCATTGTTAAAGAAAGCCAAGCCGGCTAACTTAACAACACATTGTGCTTGATAACCTGATGGATCTGTGAATGGGTTAGACACTCCAGCTACGGTACTTGGATTAAGCGCTATTATCTGCCAGATTTTTTGCCAGGTCTCGTTGTATTGAGCCGAGAGTGGTGGGTATTGCTGTGCCTGCTTCCATAGTTGGTAAACCTCCTGCCCTGCTGTTGTGTTTAGATCCACTATTATAACCATCTGTGTGATGCCAAAGGCTATCTCGTAATTTGTATAGTTGGGAAATAGGACTGTTGGTATTGTGGTTGTATCTGCAGAGGCAACGATACTAAATTCCTTAGTAGTGGCTTCGGTATGGGCAACTTCGCCACTACCCTTAAACATTGGTGGTGCCACCGTTATACTTGGATACATACTTTCCATCACGTTTAATATATCACCAAAGGCAAACTTCAATGTACCAGCAGCACCCACAGCAAAGGGTGCTGTTGACACTGTTGGGGTTACGATTTTAGTCACGGTCTTGGGCGGCGCAACTAAGTATCCAGCGACGAAACCTACGATAAGACCGACGACTAAACCCACTACAAGCCATACCTCTTTGCTCGCCATCGACAGAAGGACCCGTCCTGTCTTTTAAGTTTTATCTAATTTTTGATAAAAATAAATTATCTTTTATTTAGATAATTAATAATACGAGTCATTCAGGGGGTATCTCTGTGTATGCTGCGGATATGTCTATTCCGTATTTACGAATATTGAGATAACGAGACACGAGGTATGTTATAATACCTAGTATAACAGCTCCAAGTTCTACACCGTAGGCTAGCCAGTTGCCGCCCCAGATTTGCGGGTAGGCTAAGAACTCATATGTTAGGTATGCCATGACCCCTACCATTAATGTTCCAAATAGCGATAACAAAATCCTTGATTTATTACTGATGTGGAATTGAGAGTATCTAATAGTGGCTAAGGTAATGGCAGCTATGCCAACAAACATGTAGTAAATTATAGCCTCAACTACAGCACCGTAAAGTGCTGAGAATGTTCCGTATAGGAATCCGGCTGCTGATATTAGTGCTGCTGTTATGATTAGGTCGATTGTGTGTGCGTGTATTGGTGTTCCTAGTTTTGGGTGTAGTTGTGCGAAGGTGCTTGGCCATACTCTGTCGAAGGATAGGGCGAACCAGTATCTAATGATTACTATTGCT
>JZWU02000012.1:0-44887 GCA_000960865.2 Vulcanisaeta sp. AZ3
GATATTCAACGTGGTTTATCAGGAGTTGGTTACTTGGAATGGTACTGATTATATGCATGTTGTGCCTATGCTAGCCACTAACTGGACCATAAGTCCTGATTACAAGCACTACACACTCACCTTGAGACAAGGTGTTTATTTCACTGATGGTGAGGCCTTCAACGCCACAGTAGTTTGGTTTAGCATCTATAGAACAATCATAATGGGCCAAGGACCTGGTGCGAGTGATTATCCATTCTTACTATTTCATTATAGTACCTATGCTCAGACTGGTTACGCAATACCATGGGGATTCTGTCACGCCCTAGCAAGCGTCACTGGTAATAATGTTTACATAAGTAATTACACATTATGCGCCTACGCTCTAGCCAATATCCTAAGCAACTTCAATGTTCATAATGCTACTATTGAGAAGTTAATGACGTATCCAAACCAGGCTGTTGTTGTTCTAGGCCCATACGAGGTTGAGTTTAACCTAATTCACCCATACATGTATTTCCTACTCGACATAGCCTCTTGGTGGGGTGCTATTGTTCCTCCAGCTTACGTTGATGCTCACGGAGGAGTACAGCCTAACATGCCTAACTCATACCTATGTCAATATGGCTTACCAGGCACTGGACCATACTACATAGCCAGCGTAACAGGAACTCCTGGTGAGTTTACTGAAATAGTTCTTGAGGAGAACTCTAATTACTGGGGCAATAAGTATCCACCCGGCTCACTACCAGTGCTTGATCAACCAGCACACATACCAATAATCATATTGAAGATTTCAATGAGTCATACGAGTAGAGTTGAAATGTTCGGAGAAAATCAAGCACAACTAGACTATGTAAGCTCACCATTTTTGAGTCAGATTTATACTGCATGGACACCATATGATAAGTACATACCGCCACAAGACATAGTTTATGAGGCTACATGGCTAACACCATCAGGTATATACAGGATTTCTATGAATAATCAGATGTGGCCTACTAATATTACGGACTTTAGATTAGCCATTGTGCATGCCATTAATTACACAGCACTATTGTACACGTACTACTCACCATTACTAAACACCACATTGGCTGAGTTGTATTTAGGGCCTGTTACACCGCTTAATCCGGCCTTGTACAACCCAGGCAACTTACCATTCTATAGTTACAACCCGAACCTAGCCATTGAATACCTAAACAAATCTGGTTGGGAGGGTGACTTCTACACAGTACTACCAAACGGCACAGTCATTGGTAATCCAAACGGACAAAAACTACCCTCAATACCAATATACATAGTACCGCCAGTAACACCACAGTTAGAAGAGCAGTTAGAGATAGTGACACAGGACTTGAGTCAAATAGGAATACCAACAGCTATAAGCTACGTAACAACCTCAGAGGTTTTTAGTTGGACAACACCAGAGGTAACAGGCGAGATGGCGTATATTCCTTGGTATGCTGATTGGCCTGATCCAATAATGCAGTTAGCAATGTCGATAGTAACAGGCTCAGCAGTCACAGGTAATTTTGCATGGTATAATAATTCGGAGGTTACGAATTGGCTTGAGGAGGCTGCATTCTCAACGAATTTGACGGAGCAGGTTCAATTAATGAGGCAGGTATATGCTATTGTGTATAATCAAGCACCATACATATGGATGCCCACCCCAGTACAGTATTTCTTAATACAGCCGTACCTACATGGAATCATTGTAACATGGACTGGATACTACTACAACACAATGTACTACAAACCAATAACAATAAACATAATAACCTACAGCAACGGAACAAAAACAACAAAAATAACAGGACTAAGCGGCTAGTGTAATAGTAATTAGGGAGAATAAGCGGTTAAAATGAACATATTAAAATCATCATCGTGATTAAATATTAACCTAAACCTACACGTAGTAAGGTTGTTATGTGTTTAGTTATTTTTGTTTTTGTTCGTGTTTGATTATTTGTCTGAGTACGTATTGTAGTATGCCGCCGTTGATGTAGTATTGTACTTCGATTGGTGTGTCGAGCCTGACTAGTAACTTGGTCCTTATTTCTCTGCCGTCGGGTTTGTGGATGATTAATTCTACGGTTTGTCTGGGTTTTAGGCCTTGGGATAGGCCTATTATGTCGAAGGTTTCCTCACCGGTTATGCCTAGTTTTTCTGCGTCTTCGCCTTCCATGAATTGTAGTGGTAGTATGCCTATTTCGACGAGGTTGCTTCTGTGGATTCTTTCGAAGCTTTTTGCGATTACTGCTTTAATGCCGAGTAGTTTTGGTCCTTTTGCTGCCCAGTCTCTTGATGATCCTGCTCCGTAGGTTTGGCCGGCTAGTATTATTAGTGGTGTTCCTTCTTCTTTGTATTTCATGGCTGCGTCGTAGACTGTCATTACTTGTCCGTCAGGCCAATGCGTTGTGTAGCCTCCCTCTAGTACTTTGCCGCTCATTTTGTTTTTGACGCCTTTGTTCCAGAAGGTGCCTCTTACCATGACTTCCCAGTTGCCTCTTCTTGTGCCGAAGGTGTTGAAGTCTGTGGGTTTGACTCCGAGGGATATTAGGTATTTTCCTGCTGGTGAGTCTGTGGGTATTGAGCTTGCTGGTGATATGTGGTCTGTGGTTATGCTGTCGCCTAGTATGAGTAGTGCTCTGGCGCCTTTTATGTCCTTGACCTCAACTAGTTTGTTTGGGTCGAAGTCGTCGAAGAATGGTGGTCTTTTGATGTAGGTGTTCCTTGGGTTCCATTGGTATAGGTCGCCAGTTGGTGCTGTTAGTGTGTTCCATTCCTCTGGGACTAGGTCGCCGATTTTTGTGTATTTTTCTATGAATTCGTCCATTGTTACGTAGGTCTCCACGTACCTCTTGACCTCCTCGTCGCTTGGCCATAGGTCTTTTAGGTATATGGGTTTTCCGTCGCTTGTTGTGGTTACTGGTTCTTTTGTTAGGTCTTTGTTTACTGTGCCTGCTAGTGCGTAGATTACTACCATGGGTGGTGAGGCTAGGTAGTTGGCTTTGATGTCTGGGTGTATTCTGTTTTCGAAGTTTCTATTGCCGGATAGGACTGAGGTGGCTATTAGGTCGTTCTCTCTAATGGCCTTTATGACTGGTTCTGGTAGTGGTCCTGTGTTGCCTATGCAGACCATGCATCCAAAGCCTGTTATGTAGAAGCCAATCTTCTCTAAGTATTGGAGTAGTCCTGACCTCCTGAGGTATTCCTCGACTACTCTTGATCCTGGGGCTAGGACTGTCTTTACGTAGGGTGGTGGTGTGATGCCTAGTTCTACTGCTTTCTTGGCCACTAGGCCTGCTGCCATTAGTAGGTATGGGTTGCTTGTGTTTGTGCAACTTGTTATTGCAGCCACTGCCACGAACCCGTCCTCCAATTCTACCTTTTTACCATCGATCTCGATGGTTACCTTCTTCCTACCGCTTATGTTTTTCTTCTTGTTCCTGTCTTCAATGATGGGTTCGAGGCTCTTTGCAATCTCGTTTAGGTTTCTTCTTTGCCATGGTAGGGATGGCCCTGATACACTGGGTTCTACTGTGGATAGGTCAATGCCTATTACTTGGCTGTACTCAATCTCTCCCTCCTTTGGTGAGCCGAAGACTCCCTGTTCCATGTAGTACTTCTCTACGAGGCCTATTAACCACTCATCCCTGCCTGTGAGTCTTAGGTATGTTAGTGTTTGTTCGTCGACTGGGAATAGGCCTGTGGTTGCTCCGTATTCAGGGGCCATGTTTGCTATGGTTGCCCTGTCTGGTACGGCTAGTTCCTTGACGCCCTCTCCGAAGAATTCTACGAATTTATCAACAACGTTGTACTTCCTAAGGGTTTCTGTTACGTGGAGTACTATGTCTGTTGCTGTGACTCCTGGTTTTGGCTTGCCGTAGAGGTGAACACCAATGACTTGTGGGGGTGGTATGGCTATTGGTTGTCCGAGTAATGCTGCCTCTGCCTCAATGCCTCCCACGCCCCAGCCTACGACGCCTAATCCGTTTATCATTGTTGTGTGGGAGTCCATGCCGACTACGCTGTCGAAGTATGCGAGTTTCTCGTTTTGTGCCAGGTCTTCTGTCATGACGACTCTGGCTATGTGTTCTAGGTGGACTTGGTGGATTATGCCTGTGCCTGGTGGGAATACTCTGAAGTTTTTGAAGGCGTTTTGTGCCCATTTGAGGAATTCGTACCTCTCTGCGTTTCTCTGGACTTCAAGGTTTATGTTGAGTTTTAGGGCGTCTGGTCTGCCCCAGTAGTCTGCTTGTACGCTGTGGTCTATTATTAGGTCTGTGGGTACTTGTGGGTTTATGACCTTTGGGCCTATGCCGTATTTTGCCACTATTTCTCTCATTACTGCTAGGTCGGTCATTGCAGGTACGCCTGTGTAGTCCTGCATTAGGACTCTGGCGACTTTGATTGGGACTTCCTTTGTGCCTGGGTTTTTGGGGTTCCAGTGGAGTATGTTTTCAATGTCTTCCTGTGTTATTGCTTCTCCGTCGTAGTTCCTGAGCATGTTTTCGATGAATACTTTAATTACGTATGGGAATCTTGCGATGTCGAAGCCCTCCCTCTCAAGGGCTTTTAGGGAGTAATAATGTACCTTAATGCCGCCCACGTCCATGGTGTTGAGTGTGTTCCATGGGTTTGGTAAGCTTTTAGACACGGGTTAAGCGTCATAGTACCCTTTTAATTATTTGCTTCTATTGTAAAACGAATTGTTGCTTATTCGCCAAGCATTCTTTTCTCTTCCTCGGCTACTTCCTCCTCGTTGTCTGCGTGTAATCTTCTGGTTTGTATGCCGTCTGGTGTTAGTAGTAGCATTTTTAGTGATGCGCCGTCTTCGCCGAACCTGGTTAGGTATCTTATTAGGACTTTATTGGCTATTGCGATTCCCACGTGTTGTATTTTTCCGTTTAGTGATACGCTTTGGTGGTAGTGCCAAACTTCTCTCTTTGTGATTATGTTAAATTGTTTAACGATTGAGTCTTTATAATCGTCGAGGATTAGGTTGTAGATTGCGAGGACTCTCCAGATTCTTTTTGTTGGGTTTATCTCGCCGTAAATAATGACTACGGGTCTCTCTATTTTCTTCTCCTTTATTTTTGATTGGTATATTGCTGCTATTGCGGGTTTTGAGTCGAGCATTGTTAAATCCTTCACTATTTGTCTACTCCTAATTACGGCTGCCATGAATGGCATTAATAATCTAAACCTAAATTCAACACCATTTGGTATTTTTATACTGTCAAAGTTGCAATTGTAACAGTGCACTCTAATAATGGCTGGTGATGGGTCGACTATCCTCCTTAATAAATTCTGATTTTCATTAATAATTTCTCCATTATTAAGCTTCTTAGATTCATCAATAGACATCAATATTATTATCAAAGTATGGAATTTATTAAATTTACGTCCCATACCAGTACTATTGACTCTATAAAAATATGCAAAGAATGCACCTGACAAAACAGTCTTTAAATGTTGAGTGAGTAGTAATGATGTATGGTTAAGTATGAATTAAGACAATACATAACACAATTAGAGCCTATAATGTGGCCTAGGGTAGCCATAAATATTAAGAATTGCATAAGATACTCAATAGTCCTAAGCGTAACGAGTAGGAATGAACGTAAACTAATTAGGTGCACTAATGTGCGCGTGTTAGGATTCACCTTGACGAGTACTGGCGGTTAGTGAGTAAACAATGACTTCCCCACCACCTCTAACAACAACTTGTCTTTGAATTAATCCTCTCCTCATTAGGATATTGATTGAGTTTCTAACGGTTCTGCTGGGGAGCATGGTTTTCTCGGTGATTTCCTTCTGTGTTAATTGGCCTTCGTATTCTAGGATTTTGAGTATGAATTTGGCGCTTGGTGGTAGGTCCATATTTGACATTAGGTTTATCTTCTTCTCATAACGACCGACGGTACTCGTTATTGAACCAAACCTAACAAGCTTAAGTGGTTTTCCAGGGACTACCTTAACCTCATCACCAACGTATACCCTAACGCTCCCATCGATTATTGCCTCAATCCTAGATTTGGAGGCTAGGTCCTTTATGTAGATTGTGGAGTCCTCGGGGACTACTATTGGTACGCGGGCTAGGTTTGTACTGTTGACGGGGACTACCTCGAATACTCGGGCTCCTGAGTGGATTAGGGGTCCGCCTGCGGACATGGCGTAGGCTGTTGAGCCTGTGGGTGTGGATATTATTATGCCGTCTGCTATGTCGTGCCATATGTACTCATTATTGATGTGTAGGCTGTATTCAAGGGTTGTTGCGCTTTTGGCTGGGAATATGGCTATTTCGTTTATGGCGTAGGGTAGTTTCTTGCCTCTAATGTTGATGGCGAGTCTCAGTACATTCTCTATGTCGTAATTACCATTGATTAGGGCTGTTACTGCATCCTTGAGGTTAATGAGGTTTATGGAATTTAGGAAGCCTATGTCGAAGCCTATGGTCATCACAGGCCCGTCCCAATTATTTAGTTTGTGGATTGTTGTGATTACGAATTTATCTGTGCCAATAATACTCACAATGTCATAACCATTAACATTGCCGTTAAAGTCGGTCACTATGTCGAAGTGTTGTGAATAGTCATTGAGGTATCTCTTGACCTCATTAATCATGCTGGGCATTGATATTACCAAACCCCTCATTGTCTATGAGCATCTCACTATACCAATAATTAATTTTTATCTTATGAGTCATAACTTTTTAACTCTTAGTTTTACATTGAATTGTGATTCCGCCAATAATGATTGGAATTATGGGTTTAGCAGCCATCTCTATTGGTTGGGCATTGGCGCTCAGGGATGTACCACCCCTCAAGCTCACAGTGCCGTATCTCATTGGTAGTGCATTACTCACGATATACTCCGTATTGGATTGGAACTCCGTATTCGTAATATTGAATGGTATTGCCACGGCATTATCCACGATGAACCTAGTAAGGGGTGTTAGGAAGCTCAAGAGTAACGTTAAAAATCATGGATAATGCCAGTAATTCAAGTACGTAATCGCCCTTGGCCAGGTACGTTGTTCCTGCGTTAGTTAGTAACCAGTTAATATTACTGTCAATTACTAACGTGCCTCTTGCGCTACCCCTACCTAGCGTAACTCTGCACTTAACCGCCTCATTAGCATTATTAATAGTTATTATTGTGTAAATAGCACCTGGCTCTACCCTCACGTTGGGTGTAATCTCGCTAACCCCGAGGGCTGTGGTTATGCGAGCCTCGGTGAAGCCTAGGGTTTGTAGGGCGTTAATGAGTGACTTAGTGCCCTCGACCTTTCTCACTAGTTCTATTAAGTTTCTCAGGATGCCTCTTGCAGTATTTCTATTTATTGTTATGGCAGTGCCCCTGGGGATTGTGGTTAGTATTATGGTGTTTGGGTTATTGCATTTGTTTTCCATATCAACAATGATGCTACGCGGTGGAACATTGCAATCGTTAATGATTACTACTTCATCACCAAGCTCTCTAATGACGCTAACAAGCCATTGTGGTGGGTCCCCCATCACGTAGATCAAAGGTTATCCACCCAGGAAGCCCTTCTCCATTTCGTTTATGTCATTCATGATTGCACTAACGGCTTCCTTAATTACGTCAAGTGGTGGTTTACTCTTAGTCTTTATCTTGAATCTGACGTTCTGGGTTAGTGGGTGGTCTACATCAAACATTGCGTATTCTACATCAGGATTTTTTAGTAGGTACTCTACTAATGGTGCGAATAGGGTGTAGGTTTCGCCTTGAACAATGACCTCTAGGTAATTTTCCTCAGCCTTGACGATGTTAATCTTAATCACAGAATTCTTCGTAACATCAATACAAATAAAAATCTAACCCAGGGAAGAAAAAGCATTATTTATTACTATTAAACCATATTACCCTCAGGATGATGAGAGCCCCTGTAGCCGATTGATGGTGAATTCACGTACCGACTGATGGGCATAATATGATAATCCTTAATCCCGACTCCACTGTCAGGCAAAGTGATGCTTGTAATGATTTGTCAGCCGTTGGCAAATCATTCATCTGTCATCAAAGGGTGCGTTCATCACTCCTGTGGTGGGCCTCCGCGAAGTCTACCTCTTCTCTTTATATCTCTAATTCTATTAACTTCTCTCTCAATCCTCTTAATTAGTGTTTCGAAGGCGTACCTAACGGCGTTTACTGGGTCCCAATCAATCTCATTTACTGTGTAGGTATTTGCATCGTCCTTAAGCATTACGTGTACTGAGTACTTACTTCTTTTCTCTTCTCCTCCCTTCTCGTATTTCTTAACGTTGATCTTAAGATCTATTACATTTGTCATTCTATTAATTTTAGCCACGTAACTACTAACAATCTTCTCGATAAATGCCTTGGTATCCTCATCAACATCAACAAGCTTAGCCTCAATAGGCACCTCCTCGTATGGCTTCAACACGGCCTTTATAACATCATAACCAGAGATAATACCCACGACGGAATCATTGGAAAGCACTGGCAGGCCTGAGACCTCCCTCTCTAGCATGATCTTAACGGTTGTGCTTAACTCATCATCAGCATTGGCTGTTATGACGGGGGTCGTGGCTATGGCTCTCACTGGAGCCGCCAATATGTCATCCTCAGTACCAACAACATCACCCCTCCTACTACGCCTAGGTATTGCTGCGTAGTAAAGCTTCTCTACAATATCCCGCATGCTCACAATACCGTATAACTTACCTGAATCTAGGACTGGTAGTCTTGTGATTCCATGCCTAACCATTAACCATTTTGCCCTGGCCACGGCCTCGTTCCCATCGATTGTTATTGCTGGCCTGCTCATTACTGATGCTGTGCCTACCCTAGGTAGTCTTTGATTCTTGAGTAGGTAGTCGAGGATTTTCTCCCTCGTTAGTATGCCTACGAGGCTCATGCTTGAGTCAACCACGGGTAAAGCCCTGGCTCTTAGAGTTAGTATTTTGCCCATGGCCTTGGTGAGGTCCATGTCCTCGCTTATTGAGTAGGGTGGTGACATGACGCTTGAGACCTTGGACTTTAGGCTTACTCTACGTTCGAGTAATTCTCTGTAGCTTAATATGCCTACGAGTTTGCCATTGTCGTTAATGACTGGGGCGATGTATGTTTTGAAGTCTCTCATGTCGGAGATGACCTTGGAGATTATGTCTTTGGGTTTTGCGATAACAATAACGTTGTCCATTAATTCCTCAACCCTTGGTAAACTCATCAATAATCAATCAATAAGCCCCTTAATAATTTTAATGTATCATGTCATGTATACAAACTTCACTATCATTTAATGGCTTCATTTTCCTACTAGGATTACATTTTTATTTAAATGACTCAGGTCAAGAGGTGATGGATTGCCAGCAATTAATGAATAATGTAATACCTGTGATTCACAACCCAACTAGTGTGCAGAAACTACTTGATGCTGTTAAGGTATCACTGGGCTTTGGTGTTAAGACAATAGTTGTAACTAAGGCTGTGGGCACGGCTGCACAGCAGGGAATACCAGAGGCGTTTAGGCTTGTGCTTAAGTCAGGGGCTTCATTAATAGTCCTGCCTGACCTCAAGGATACTGTTGAGTTGTTGAGGCCTGAGGCTGTGTATTTCTTAGGTACGAGGGGGGATTCTATGGGTGAGGTTGGGGGTAGGGTGTTATTTGTGGTTCATGCGTCTGATCAGCAGTTTATGCCTAGTGAGGTTAGTCTTGGTAGGTTGGTCAGGGTTTTGGGTAGGGATGTGGGTAGTACTGCATTGCTAACCCTAGCCCTTAATAGGGTGCTTGGTTCGTGTGTTGATTGAGGTTATTACTTAAAAATCCCCGTAATTCCTTATCTCGGTCATAATGTCCGCATTCATTGATGCATTGGCACTATTGATAGTACTTGTGATAATAGCCTTAATAACTGATGCAGCCATAATATACGTAACGAGGAGACTAGCCGCAAGAAATCCAAACCCAGTTAAGTTGCAGAGGTATGAGGCAGGTAATCCGCCTGTTGGTGAGGCTAGGTACTTATTCCCAATACAGTATGTGGGCTACCTCCTACTGTTCCTTGGGGTGGAGCCTATCATTGTTATTTTGTTAATACTCTCATCGGCGGCAATCATTACTGTGCCAATAACCGTCATGCTCCTCCTACTAATCGTGATCCTAATACCAAATATATATGTAGGTTATAAATATGCATTGAAATTAGCATACCCCAAAGAACTTATAAGAAAAACGAGAGGTGAGTGACCCAAATGTCATTGGATAAGTTAGTAGAGCCCTATAAGAAATGGGGCACTAAGTACTCCCTATGGCCAGTACACCTCGTCACGGCTTGTTGCGGAGTTGAGATGGCACATACTTGGAACCCAACCTACGATGCCGAGAGGCTAGGCTCACTGCCCTGGCATTCACCTAGGCAAACCAACTTGATATTGGTTGAGGGTACCATAACGTTGAAGATGGCGAGGGTCCTTAAGTTCGTTTGGGAGCAAATGAGTGATCCGAAGTACATCATAGCCATGGGTTCATGTGCAGCTGAGGGTGGTATTTTCTGGAATAGTTATCACGCGGTTCCCGTTAGTAAGATTGTGCCGGTTGATGCTTATGCCATTGGTTGTCCACCAACTCCTGAGGCTGTTATTCAGATGATTAGGACTGTGCAGAGGAAGATTGAGAGTGGGGAGGCTAGGTCTAACATAAAGCCTAAAACGATAGACCTACCCAAGGTACTTCCACCAGCACCAACGAAACAACCAGCGCCAAACCCACCACATAGAATAACGCCAAACCCACACGTACCAGTCTGCATGGAGAAGAAGGTTGAGTGGCCCTTTGGCTATGATCTCATTAATAATCAATTAATGCCCAACCTAAAGGAGTCGGCTAAGAAGATAATCGTGACTGATGTTAATAGGATATGCGTAGAAACAACGCCAGACAAAATAAAGGAGGCAGCCCAGGCACTTTATAAGTTGGGCTTCGATCATGTGAAGTCTGTAAACGCGGTAGACGTACCGCATGAGAAGAAAATCTACGTTGAGTATTGGGTATCAAGCTACAGCAAGAAGGAATTAATGCCAATCCTAATAGCCCTAACTACAGAAATACCCAGAGACAACCCAAGAATACCGAGCCTAATCGACGTATGGGCAAGCGCAGATTACCAAGAGAGGGAGATGTATGACTTCTTCGGCATTTGGTTTGAGGGAAACCCATGGATGGGGAAGAACTTCCTCCTAGACCCAGACACACCAGTTAAGTTCCCGCTTAGGAAGGATGTACCTATAGTCAGGGAATTCTACCTAGTCGATAGGGAGTTCCCAGGAGTACCCATGCCAGCACCCGTAAAACCCGCACAGCAAAAACCAGCTCAGGAAAAACTGGGACTCAGGGGTGATGGGGAATGAGCAATGAGAGGTATGCAGAATTACCAGTGAAGATGGAGGTACCTGAGGAGTTTGTTAGGAACTTCGTACCAATACCTAAGGAGTACGTTGAGGAGGCCTATAGGAGTGATGAATACTTAGTCTTCATTGGTCCGCAACACCCAGGTTCTGGTCACATGAGGATAATACTTAGGTTGAAGGGTGATTACATAGTGGATGCAATACCAGACCCTGGCTACGTGCATAGGGGTGTTGAGAAATTAGCAGAGACGAGACTCTACATTCATATACTACCACTCATTGAGAGGCCTACGATACAGGACTCAGCAAACTTCGACCTGGGTTATTCGAGGGCTGTGGAAAAATTAGCCGATTTAGATGTGCCGAAGAGGGCTCAGTACATTAGGGTCATACTTGCAGAGCTCAGTAGAATAGCAACTCACCTATACGATACTGCAATACTCGCAGTCTTCCTGGGCCACAGTACGGGTTATATGTGGGGCTTTGGGCTTAGGGATGTGATTAATGAGGCATTCGTTAGGATAACAGGCGCCAGGACCACTCTAAGCTATACAGTGCCTGGGGGTGTTAGGTGGGATGTCCATCCTGACGTGTTGAATTTCATTAATGAATTAACGAATTACCTAGAGCGTAAGATGAATGATATGGAATCAATATTTGTTAAGAATCCCGTGACCATACATAGGCTTAAGGAGGTTGGTGTACTAACAAAGGAAGAAGCCATTAAGTACGGCTTGGTAGGCCCATTCTTAAGAGCATCTGGTGTTGAGTATGATGTGAGGAAGGTGGAGCCTTATGAGGTATATAATGAGTTTGATTGGGACATACCCGTGGCTGATGAGGGAGACTCCTACTCAAGGTTTTTGGTTAGGGTTGAGGAGATTAGGCAGAGTATAAAGATCATAAGGCAGGCTGTTAAGAACATACCTGACACACCAATACTCAGTGAGAAGATATTATCAAGAATACCACCCAAGGATAGACCACAGGCCTCCAAGGACATAAGGACATTCCTAACAAAAACCCATACAGGCTTAACGCCAGGTGCTGGGGAGGCAACAACACTCACAGAGGCCTCTAGGGGATTACTATTATTTACATTAATATCTGATGGGCATAGTAACGTGCCGTATAGGCTGAGGATGGTTACACCATCATGGTTATTACTGAGGGGCTTCATGGAATCACTAAAGGGGTATAGGCTTGCTGATGTGCCGGCGATATATGGATCCTTCGGGTACTTCCCGCCTGAGGCTGATCGTTAATTAGGCGTTAATACTTTATATTTAATCTTGAATCTTATTATTGTGATGCTACCTGGTAATTATGAACCTGAAGATATTGAGTTTTGGCTTGAACCACCACTGCTATTATCAATACAGTCTGATGTCCATGAATTACTCAAGAAGGGCATTGATGCCAAAGCCATGGAGGTCGTTAGTGAATTAAGGAAGGCCCTCGAGAGTCGTAACTTAATAAAGACTATACCAACAACCTCCAAACCCATTAATGCTTACGCCATAGACTCTAGCTACCCAACACCGCCCTTGGAGCTTGTGGGTGGTATTTTAACGGTATTGACCGTGGGTTATGTTGGTTATCTCAATGGCTCCTATGATAAACTCGTCACTGGTGAGGTTGTCTTTGAGGATGTGGGTGAGTTTGAGCATGTAATTACGAGGAGAACTCAGGTTAGGGAGAGGGAGTTGGCGATTAAGCTCCTTAAGGAGAAGGCTGGGGGTAAGAAGGGCATTGATTTGGTAATACTTGATGGTGAAATACCAATACACCCATTACCCTATAATTTACCTGCCAGTGGTGGTGTGTTGGTTCACGTGGCCAAGGTCTTGAATAACCTATTAACGTTATCTGTAAAGACCTCCACACCAATTGTGGGGGTTGTTAAGAGGGTTAGGTCTAAGTTCCTCTCAATACTGCTTGGTAAGTGTTTGGAGGTTAATGATAAATTACTCGCCAGCCTAGTGCTCAATAATGGTGAGTACTTCGTACTAGGCAGTTACAGTGATATCCTACCTCAATGGGTGAGGATTAATTATGAGGATTGTGAATTAAAAAGAAATTGCGAAGGTAAGGATTGCGAAGGCATCAAGGCATTAATGAGTAAGAGGCTTAGGGAGGGGTTGGAGAACCTCGATAGGGTCTTCAATGGTGTTGGTTATGAGGGTTTGAGGTGGCTTAAGGATGTGCAGGTTGTATTTTATAGGCCTCGTAATGGGGCTCCTGCAGTTAAGCTTGAGGTTTTTAATCCAGGTGGTGTTCTTAGTATTGAGGATGTTGTGGCTTACCTAGAGTCTCAAACAACTGACACTGGTTATCCATTCCTCCTGGATAGGGTTGATGAGTATGTGAGGGTTGATGCAAGGATCCTGGACTACGTTAGGAACCTAATGATTAATGGCTCAAAGGACCTAAACGCCGCATTAATGACAATGCTACAACTAACAAATCCCCAAAAGGCATACCTAGTCAAGAGGCTTGAGGCATAACCTTAATACCTAGATTATTTAGGGTAGGCCAATGGAGTTAGGTCTTAGGTTTAGGGGCCTTATAATGAAGACTGTGATTTTCCTAAGCCTAGCCATCGCGGCGGTCTTTGGAATTAGGTTCACACCACCAACCTTTGCACCAATAATTATAATAGCCCTACTAATCTCAGTAATAATCCTCAATAGAGTGATTAATAAGAGGCTCGTTAGAACCTGGGGCAGGGAGGTACTTAGTGTTGACACTACTTATGTGATTTACGAGGGAGGAATATACGTGAGACCCGTAGATGCCTTTTACCCATGGAGTGAATTAAGGAGTGTAACTCGTGATCTACAGGGCATAACATTTTCGTTCATCGACGGCACAGAAATAACACTACCAAGCAACGTAGAGACAGCCCTAAGGAATTGCGGATGTATTCACAATCTAGGTAATTATTAAATAATAGTTAATATTAGAGGGTTTTGGTGATCCTCAATTGCGGAAGGTAATAATACTTGGTGCGGGCGGTCGTGACCTACACGTATTCAATACCTACTACCGTCACAACCCAGAATATAAAATCGTAGCAGTTGCCCAGGTACAAATACCAGGTATTGGTGCTAAGCGTTACGTAAAGGGTGCCGGCGAGCTTTACCAACCAGGCGGTATACCATTGGTTGGACTTAAGGATCTTGAGGATTTGGGTCGCTTAATTAAGGATTTAGGTGCGGATGAAGTTGTCCTAGCCTACAGTGACCTGCTCTATAATGATGTTGGTAGGATAATAAGCATAATCCTGGCAAACGGGGCAAGCTTCGAAATACTAGGCCCGAAGGACACAATGATTAAGTCCTCAAAGCCCATGATCGGCGTCGTAGCCACAAGGACAGGCGCAGGCAAGTCCACAGTATCCCACGAAGTAACACTAGAACTAATCAAGAGAGGCCTCAAGGTCGCCTCAATAAGACACCCAATGATTTACCTACCCCCAGACGAAATGATGGTACAAATATTCAGGACAAAGGAGGACTTAATGAAGATAACCTTCGAGGAGAGGGAGGAGTATGAGCACTACATAGAGATGGGAGTACCCGTACTGGCGGGTGTTGATTATGAAATGATACTCAACGAAGCCGAAACAATGGCCGACGCATTACTATGGGACGGGGGAAACAACGACTTCCCATTCTACTACACTGACTACCTAATAACCGTAACAGACGCAAGAAGGCCTGGCCATGAGGTTGGGAGCTTCCCAGGTGAGGTTAACACGAGGCTGGCAGATGCAATAATAATAACTAAGGTGTCAGACTCAACCCCAGAAAACGTAAGGACAATAATAAACAACATAAAGGCCGTAAATCAAAAAGCAGACATAGTACAGGCAGACCTAGAGGTCTACCTAGACAATCCAAACCAAGTCTCGGGGAAGAGGGTATTAATCATTGAGGACGCGCCAACCGTAACCCACGGCGGATTACCATACGCAGCAGGCTATATAGCGGCTAAGAAGTACAATGCAGAAATCGTAGACCCCAAGCCATACTCCGTGGGAATAATAAAAGAAACATACAACAAGTACACACACATGGGCCCAGTACTACCAAGCCTAGGATACACACCAGAGCAGATTAGAGATCTCGAGGAGACGATTAGGAAGACGCCGGCCGATGTGGTAATAATGGGCACACCAGCCCACATAGAGGATGTGGTTAAGATAGATAAACCCATAGTTAGGGCCAGGTGGAGACTAAAGGTGCTCGAGGGACCGTCAGTAAGTCAATTAATTGATAAGTTCCTCGAGCGTGTGAAACTCAAGTAATCACTAAAAATAATCAAACCATTATTAAAATTAGAAGTTGAGTGCTGCTTCATCCTTAATAAACATAGGCTCAAGCCCAGCCCTACCCCCTAGGTAATTCATGGCCAAATCCATCATGTACTTCACAGAATCCAGCAGCCTAAAGGATTCAACGCCAGGAACGCCGGCTGTCACGATTAATACATTCCTAGTGCTATCTCTAATCTTCGTATCCTCTGAATCCCTGTAGGGATATATGTGGAGTATTAAGCCGTTCACCGCGGCAAGGACTATTTGGTTACTAGTTAATTTCCTCTTGGGCGAGCCTATTGGGTTGAATCCCTCACCATCCCTCGCATACCTAATCACTAAATCCCTACCGCCAAAACTATCAATATCATACAAACCAACGGGGACTAAGTACTTAATACTAGCCACATTACCAATATCAACCATAGGATTAATCCTAGGCAAACCCTCACCCCTAACAACCCTCCTCAACAAAGCCTCCTGAGCAGGCCTCTGCTTAGTCGGGTCAATACCCAACTCATGCCAGTAGAAATCCCTATAAGCCCTAATCACGGGGTCGTCCTTAAGACTATCAAGTGTGAATCTAGACCTAACCTCATTAATAACTCCATCAATAACATTACCAAGGCCCTCAGGGTATGAGGCATTATTAATGCCTAGAACGACACCAACACCAACAAACACCTTACCCCTCAATGAACCATCAATAACAAACCTCATTGACAAATAAAGAAAACACAAAAATAAACATTACCCAACATGAAAAACCCTTAAATCACAAAACAATACAAACAAGTAGTGATGAAAGCTGGTATTACGGAACAATGAAGAACGACACCAAAACTGAACCCAACACATAATCCTCAACTCATCACACCTACACCAACACATAAGTTAGAGAACTCATCAAATTAATAATACCAAGCAGATACAAAATAAAAGAACATAAACCCCAACACCATAAGGAGATTTAAAGCGAATGATGAGCACCTCGACCCCTGAACAATGAGGACAGGTATTACAACTGACCCTACAAAATCCTGAAAAGTGATTTTCAGGGATTTTGAAGATCAGACCCAATACTCCGCCAAACTCACCTTCCTCCTAACCACAGCACCACAATTTGGGCACCTCAATAGCTCATTACCCCTCCACTTCAACTCATGACCACACCTTGGGCATTTAGCATACACAACACCGAACTGAGCCTCTCTAATTGATAATGTGTAGGGTGGTCCCCTCGATATTACACGTGCCCTCACTATATCCCCAATCCCAACTAAATCACTTGCATTGCTTGGCTTCCCATTGAATAAATATGCTGGTGGTATTATTCCTGTCACATCATCCTTAAGTTGCACCTTCTCTCCAGACTTCTCACTGGCTATTATTTTCACAATAACTACCCTATCATTCGGCATCGATATGACTTTACCATAAACCACATCATTAATTCTCAATAAATTGCCATCTTTCAGCGGCCTCACAGTGATTACATGCTCCTTATTATCCCTAACAACAACACCCATAACTTGAGCTATTAAGTTACCATCCCCATCAACCTCAACATTATCCCTAGGTATGTACTCCTCTGCCTTACCTATAACATCTCCTGGAGTAGCAACTTCGCTCATCGCTGCACCACCATGTGATTGCCTACTTATCTATCACTCTCAATACCTATGCCTTAATAAATCATACGCATCATTACGGCTATTAACATTTTTAATATTAAATTGGGGACTAGAAGCAGATTCTCTTAGTTTTATTGCTTATGTCAAAATGGCTAGGTAATATTTATAAATGAGTATTATAAATTAATAGCTTTGAGCTGGTATGGTTTCTGAGAAAACTAAGGCCATAATAAGTACTTCCTTAGGTATAGGTTTTGAATGGTATGACTTCTTCTTATACGGCTTGCTCGCAACAATCTTGGCTAAGTATTTCTTCCCATCCAAGGTGTTAATACTATCATTATTGTTCGCATACTTAGTATTCTTCATAGGATTTCTAGCTAGACCCCTGGGTGGAATAATATTTGGGTACTTGGGTGATAAGTATGGTAGGATATTCCCACTGTACTTCACATTACTACTTGCAGGTTTAAGCTCTCTTGTGGTAGCATTAACGCCAACGTATTATCAAATTGGAATCTGGGCACCCATAATCTTAGCTGCGATGAGACTGCTCGATGGTATAGGCCTTGGTGGAGAGTGGGGTGGGTCATTCTCCCTAACCTCAGAGTACATTTCCATTAATAGGCGAGGCTTTTACTCCGGGATACTCCAGGCCACTGTATCAATAGCCAACTTATTGATATCTGGATTAATCATCTTATTTACAGATATTTGGGGTACCAGCGGTTTTGAGAGTATAGGGTGGAGAGTATTATTTGTGATAGGTTTTCTAGTGGCGATAATAGCTGTGTTTATAAGGCTTAGGATTAGAGAGTCGCCAGTATTTAAGAAGTTGCAGGAAACAGGTAAAATTGAAAAGAACCCATTAGTAAAGGCTGCCAAGGGTTATTGGCACCTTTTAATTGCTGCATTATTCCTGGTTGGTGTGGTTAATGGTGTGTGGTACTACGTTAATTATACCTTATCAATAGGGTATAGCGTAACACTTGCTAAGCAGTTCGGTTATCCATCAATATCCCTAGCCACTGTTAGCTTAGCAATATTGATAGTTTCAATAATTGGTATATTCGCATCACCATTATTCGGTTTATTATCCGATAAAATAGGTAGAAGGAACCAGATATTGGCCGACATAGCGTTTGGAATTGTCTTTGCAGCACCTTACTTCATTATGTTAAGAAGTGGGAATCCATTGTTGATAATCACTGCTATAACACTCTTTGGCTTATTTGTATATTACCTAGCTGGGGCAATCACACCAGCAGT
The DNA here is from genome assembly GCA_000960865.2 of Vulcanisaeta sp. AZ3. Lineage (GTDB taxonomy): Archaea > Thermoproteota > Thermoprotei > Thermoproteales > Thermocladiaceae > Vulcanisaeta. The sequence continues at coordinate 18,610 of JZWU02000012.1, forward strand.
GCTAGTGGAATTGTTCCCACCGCAGGTTAGGTATACTGGAATTTCTCTGGCTTATCAAGTAGGTGTAGGATTCTTGGGTGGAAGTGCACCCCTATTATTAACGTACTTAATAGGCGTGACTCATAATATAAATGTCCCAATATTTTATGTCATAGGGACTGGGATAATAGCATTAATAATGGCGTTAATAATTGGTGAGACTAGAGGCCGGGTTTATGAGGGAGAAGAAATGCTTAAGTGAAATGATATGAAATGGATAAAAATAGGGTTGATAATCCCCTCCTCAAATACAACTGTGGAGAGAGAATTTAGGTTTAATGAACCTGAAATTACGGTTCATACATCTAGGATATTACTACCAGATGTAACATTAAAATCGCTAGAGATGATGGAAAGGGAGACCGAGAGGGCTGCCGTGGAGTTAAAGACAGCCAAGGTCGATATAATAGCTTATGCATGTACTACCGGGAGTCTATTCAAGGGTCCCAATCATCATGAAATGATAAAGCAAAGGATTGAGAGTAAAACAGGTATTAGTGCGATAGCAACCTCGGGAGCCGTAATTAATGCACTAAGGACGTTAGGTGCCAAGAGAGTTTTAGTGGTAACGCCGTATATAGAGGAGTTGAATGCTAAGGAGAAACAATTCTTAGAGGCTCATGGATTCGATGTCATAGACATTAAGGGGTTGGGGATAATTGATAATACAGAAATAGGTTCCCTTGAACCTAAATACAACTATGAATACATAATGAGTGTTGCGAGAAAATACGATAGGGAAAGATACGATGCATTATTTATCTCATGTACCAACTGGAGAACCTTTGAGATAATAAATCAATTAGAGGAGGAATTGAATAAACCCGTAATTAGTAGTAATAGTGCAACACTATGGGAAATAATGAAAACACTCAAGATAACTCCCCCAATAAGACTAGGCAAACTCTTCAAGGAACATCTCTAAACAACCCTAATTAAAAACTCAAAGGATTTAATTCAATGCGTAATATAATAGGTAGAACTTCCCGTAATTGTCCACAAAACCCTCAGTTGATAAAGCCACAGCATCCCCATCAACATCCATATACGCAGCACCAAAGGAAAACCTACCCACATACAAACCACCCCTACCCACACACGGCAACGCCCTCGACAATAACAACTGCGGTGACGCCCTAACGCACGTCCACGGATCATCAGGTAAACAAGCAAATCCCCCAGTAGACCTCAGGGCCTCCTCAAGAGCTCCCACAGCCTCCTCAGGGCTTAGGCACTTGGTTGGCTTTACCCTCGTTGGTACCCCGCCATAAACCTCGAGGGCCTCCTTAAAGCCTACTTTATGGACTAGGTTGAGGCTTGGTGTGTTCCACTCAGCTACGAGTAGTGTGACGATTTCGGCACCTAACCTCCTCGACTCCTCAATTAGGAATCTAGTCATTGCCTCCCCAATGCCAGTCCTCCTATTCTCAGGCCTGACCCTCATCCCATGGAGGTAGGCTGCCCTCTCAACAAGGGTTATTGCTGCCACTGCAACTACCTTACCATTCATTAAGGCCACGTAGGCCTTACCCTCCCTAACCCACTCATGAATTGCCTTTGGTACATAATCACCCCATTGAAACGTGTTCTGCGTAAATCCTATTATTTCCTCAATATCATTGGGTTGAGCCTTCCTGAATATTAGGTCGTTCATTTGAGCCCCACCCACCACCGCCTGGTGTCTCTATTATAACCTCATCCCCAGGTTGTAATTCTGTTGTGAATTTGCTTGGCATCTCCTCGACCTCACCATTAACCCTCTTAATAATTACTTTGCCGGGTAATCCATCCCTTCCTCCCCATAATCCCCAGGGCCTTGTTTTGAAGCGGTCAGCCATTATTGATAGTCTAGCTGGGGTCAATACCTTGAGGGCTCTTATTATTCCGTCCCCACCCCTATACTTACCCTCACCGCCACTTCCCTCCCTAATTCTATATATCGTGTACATTATTGGGTATGTCCTCTCGGCAACCTCTATTGGTGTGTTTAAGGTATTCGTCATATTCACATGAACCCCACTAACCCCAGCCCTCCCAGGCCTACCACCAGTACCCCCACCAATAGTCTCATAATACGCCCAATACTGACCACTAGGTAGTACCCCACCAATCATGACATTCATCATAGTACCAGAACCAGCCGCAGGGACTTTATCAGGTAATGCCTTAGCCAACGCCATAAACACAACATCAGCCACCCTCTGCGTAGTCTCCACATTACCCCCACCCACAGCGGCCGGCCTTATGGGATTAACAATAGTCCCTGGTGGTGCCTCCACAGTTATTGCACTGTAGAATCCCTCATTGGTCGGTATATCCCCACCAACCAACGCTCTCACTACGAAGGATACTGCGGAGAAGGTTACGCCATAGACCGCATTTATCGGTCCCTCAACCTGCCTATCAGTACCCGTGAAATCCGCCTTAACACCCTCATCACTCACCTCTACCCTAACCCTAATTCTCACAAGCCCATTACCAAGCTCTAGGTAATCCTCAGCCTCATAACTCCCCCGAGGCCATCTTGAAATCTCGTCTAGGGTTAATTTCCTGCCGTAATTTATAGCCTCATTCCACGCCTTAACAACCTCATCAACACCATACTTATCCACAAGCTCCACAACCCTCCTTACTCCCACGATATTTGCAGCTAATTGGGCATGTAAATCGCCTAGGGCGGTTTCTGGTGTTTTGAAGTTGGCGAGTATAACGCTCATGAGTTCTTTATCCACATTACCGCCCTTCATGATCTTCACGGGTGGTATCACCACACCCTCCTCGTAGATGGTCTTAGCACTTGGATTCAAACTACCAGGTACTGGGCCACCAACATCCACATTATGCGCCTTATTAACCACATAACCAATCAACTTACCGCTATAGTATATTGGTTGCATCACCATAACATCATTCAAGTGCGTTCCTGATATGTATGGATCATTAGTCAGCAGCGCATCCCCATCATTAAGCACAACACCCTCCCTCCCCATCCACTCCAACAAATTCCTAACCCCAACCCTAAAACTACCCAGGTGCACTGGTATATGCTCAGCCTGAGCCACTAACCTACCCTCAGCATCCACTATTGCACAACTATGATCCATCCTCTCCCTAATGTTAGGCGAGAAGGCAGATCTCCTTAACGCAACCCCCATCTCCTCAGCAATAAATACAGAAGCCCTATGAATTAACTCCCAAGAGACCATGCAATCACCCCCTTGTCAGTATTAAATTCCCATACTTATCCATTGAAATAGTCCACCTGGGTGGGACTACTGTGGTTGATGCGTATTCTTCAATGATTAATGGGCCCTCAGCCTTAAAGCATGGGTCTAAGTCGTGCCTATCATAAATGGGGGTTTCAACCCAATCATCAAAGAATACCCTCCTATACGACTTGGGTTTATAATTACCCGAGCACCTATTAATTGCGTTAGGCTTGTACTTGCGTCTAGGTATTACGGCAAAGACTCTAATGGTAACAACCTCCACAGGCCTATCTAACTTAAACCCATAGGCTAGCAGATGCTTCTCCTCAAAAGCCCTCCTAACGGTCTCGGCGTTGAGGGGTTTTGGCACTTGAACTGTTAACTCCCAACCCTGCCCGGCATACCTAGCATCCACATACCTAACAAAGTATGCATTCGGAAACTTCCTAGTTAACTCATTCTCAACATCCTCAAACCTCTCCTCAAGCTTATCAGTGAGGGGTTCTAGGACTGTTCTCCTAGTCTCAAATTTGAGGTCGGCCATTAGAAGGCCGAGGGCTGAGAATAGGCCGGGCTCCACGGGAACCACAACCCTCCTTATCCCAAGTTCATCCGCAATGCCGGCCACGAATTGTGGCCCAGCGCCGCCGAAGGCGAATAGTGTGAATTCCTGGGGGTCTAGGCCTCGTTCTATTGTGACTAGTCTAATGGCTCTTGCCATTTCGAGGGTTGCGAGCTTAATGGCGTTTAGAGCTACGTCGATGGGATCTCCGAGTTTTGCTAAGCCCTTAATGGCTCCGTCTATGTCAAGCTTCATAGAGCCTCCGAGTAGGTATTCGCCTAATCTGCCTAGGGCTGTGTTGGCGTCTGTTAGGGTGGGTTCCTTACCACCCCTACCATAGCATATCGGTCCAGGATCTGCGCCTGCGCTTATTGGACCGACTCTTAGGGCTCCTGCTTCATCTCGCCAGATGATGGTTCCGCCGCCGGCTGAGACTTCGGCTAGGTCTATGAATGGGTATCTGATTGGGTAGCCACTGCCTTTTATGACTCTGCCGTGGTGTACTTCTCCGCCTACTTCGTATTCTGTGGTTATTTCTGGTTCGTAGTTGATTACTGTGCCTGCCTTGGCTGTGGTTCCGCCCATATCGAAACTAATCACCTTATCAATACCCAAAACCCTAGCTAATTCTGCAGAGGCTACGACACCAGCTGCTGGTCCTGACTCAATTAACTGCATAGGCCTGGTGATAGCCTCCTCAGGGTTGATTAGGCCGCCGGAGCTGGCCATTATGTAGAAGTTGGCTTTTTCGTATGTTGAAAGCCATTCCTTGAGGGTATCGATGTATTTGCTGACTATGGGCATTTCTACGGCATTAATTACTGTGGTTGATGTTCTCTCGTACTCCCTAGGCTCGGGGGCTACCTCATAGGAAATAGACACGTACCTAAAGTACTTCCTTAAAACCTCCTTGGCCTTTAATTCATGGGTTGGGTTTATGTATGAGTGGAGGAGGGCTACTGCTACGGAGATTACGCCCTTATCCTTAGCCTCTCTGGCGAGCTTCTCGACTTCATCAGTATTTAGGTCCTCAATGATCTTGCCCCAGGCGTCTATTCTCTCGCTAACTTCAAATCTGAGGTCTCTGGGAACGAGGGGTTTGGGTTTCTCGAAGAAGATGTCGTAGAGTCTAGGTCTATTTTGTCTGCCTATTTCGATGATGTCTCTAAAGCCCTTGGTGGTGAATAGGGCTGTTTTTGGGATTTCTAGATTTACTTGGCCGAGGAGTAGGTTTGTACCTATGGTGGTTGCGTGAATAATGACTGAAATATCACTAGGCCTAATGCCAAACTTGGTTAAGGCCTTGTTGAGTCCCTCGATGAATCCTCTCTCGGGTTCTTTGGGTGTGCTTAGGACCTTGTATGTGAGTATTTCGCCGTTCTCCTCATTGAGTATTACGAAGTCTGTGAATGTGCCGCCAACATCAACAGCTACGGAATACACGACTCATGCTTAATGCCCATATTTATAAATAATAAAGGCCCATTAATTAGCTTATTCCATAATTGTTACTCCACCGTGTAATGGCTTTGGGTTTGGGAAGTACTTTTTGTATAGGAATATATTCATTATATTAATTAGGAAGGCTATTGCGAAGGGCACGGGTATGGGTAAGTAATCAAGCATTACTCCAGCGGAGGTTGTGGCTACGGCGGAGGGCAATAAACGTGAGGCTTGATTAGTGCCAGAGGCTGTGGATCTACTTCTCCTACCTACGAGTTCCATCATTAGGGCTTGTTGTGGTGTTAGTGAGGATACTCTAAACATTACGTAAGTCATGTACGTAGTCACGGCGATTGGAAGTGTTACTGAGAATGGTATTAGTATTAGGGCTATGGTAGATATGATCCTGAGTACTATAATTGCATCCCTCAAGCCGAAGATTCTAGAGAACCAGGGCGCCATTAAGGAGGCTAGGGCTGCTGCAATTCCGCCTATGAAGAATATATCACCGACAATACCGTTCGGCACATGAAGTACTTCTCTAAATATTATTGGTAGGAATGATGTGATTAAGCCCTGCGCTGTGCCATTAAAGGCGCCGACTATTGCAAATCTCTTAATGTATGTCACGCTGTCCTTCAATGAGGTCTTTACCATGGTGTTTCCATTTGGGTCTGGTTTGTCTTTCTTCTCGTCTCTTATTGGTGCGACTATTATGAAGCTTGCGGCGGATAGAGCTAGGGCTATTATGAAGGCTTCCCTATAGTTTAGGTTTGCAAATAATGCGCCTATTGCTGAGGATAAACCAGACACAAAATTAAATACTGCATAAACCACTGACCTATCCATACCCTCAGTCTTATCCGCAAGGATGGCGGTCTGTACAGGCGCGGCCACGGCACCAACACTACCACTAGCCAAAGCCCCAGCAGTACCAAAACCCCCAAGGGCGGCTGCTAATAGGAGTAGTGGGTAGTACTTAGTGATAAGTAGGATTGCGGTTGCTGCAGGCATGAAGGCGAGCGTGAGTAATAACATGACCTTCCTACTGTACTTATCACCCAACCTACCAAAGATTAGTGAGAGTAGGGGTGCGGTGAAGGCACCAACACCAAAGAAGATACCAACCTCGGTGAGGGATAGGTGTAGGTAGTAGTATAGGTATAGGCCTGTGACAACACCAAGGGCACCACCAGCAACACTCCTAACACCCCTAGAGGCTAGTAAAAGCCAAATATCCCTGTCCCAATTTGGCACAACCGATATCAATAACAACAGCTTAAAAACCAAACCCGACTACCTAACCTTAACGATGGGTAACTTCCCACTCTTCAAATCACTCAGTAATTGGGCAAGCTCATTAATTGCAGCCTCTAGGATTGCCTTACCCTTCTCCTGACTTGCCCTGGATGGGTAGCCCTCAACAGCCTTTGTGTACTCCATGCCGTAGACCTCCTTCCCATAAACCCTAAACCTAAGCTCAACCCACTCATCAGCAGAGCCATCCCTAGGTATCCACTTAACTAAATCGGGGTAGGCAGCCCAAACCTCACTAGTCTCATCCTCAGCGGCATGACCCTCGGGAGTTTCAAGGACTCTCTTCCTAGCATCCTTGGCTAGGTCAATCCACCAATTAACAATGATGATCGTGAGGTTCGTCTCTCTGGCTATATCCTTAGCTGCCATGCTTAGGGCATCGATGTTGCCACCATGCCCATTAACAACCACGAGGTACTTAACACCATTCCTAGCAACCTCCCTAAAAATATCCCTATAGAGATGAAATAAAGTCTCATTACTAATAGAAATAGTCCCAGGAAACCTATCCAACACGTAGGTATTACCATACCAAACAGTCGGCAAAACAAGCACGCCAACCCTCTTAGCAGCCTCCTCAGCCAAGTAAGTAGCCATTAAGGCATCAGTGCCTAGAGGTAGGTGGGGACCGTGAGCCTCCACAATCCCAGTGGGCAGAACAGCCACAGTCTTATCAACCTTCTCAAAGTCAGGCCAGGTTAACTCCCACCAGTGCATCAAAATAATGCGCAAAAACAAAAATAAAACAATTACCTCTATAAAAACACAATGATACTACTAGCACAACACGGAAAATCATACGCAGAAACAGAAGACCCAGAAAGAAAACTCACACCAGAAGGCATCACAGAGACCGAGAGAGTAGCAAAATACCTAGCCACAATCGGCATTAAGCCTAAGGAAATAATCCACAGTGGGAAAACAAGAGCAAGGCAAACCGCAGAAATATTCGCAAAACATCTCAACAGCCCAATAAGACAGGGAGAAAACCTAAACCCAAATGACGACCCAACACCCTGGGCACAAAAACTCAACACCCTCGACAACATCATGATCATAGGCCACCTACCACACCTATCCCGATTAACCGCCCTACTACTCACGGGAGATCTCAATAGGGAGGTTGTGAAATTCCGCTACTCAGCGGTCCTGGCATTAACGAGGGAGCAGGACAGGTGGGTGATTGCGTGGTACATAACACCAGACATAGTACCCACATAACAAGAACCACATAATGGTGATGAAGTATCTAATAGGTCTATGAGTTCATTAGGATTCGGAGGTGCCAAGGTTATCGTAGTATTAGAAACTACGGTAACCGTTGGAGTAATCTGAGAGTAATTGCTGAGGGGTGTGTTGGTCTTAAGTAATGATTATTATGTGCACTAATCCTAAAGTACTATGTTGAGGTTCTCCGTAAAACCATGCATGAGAGTGACCTCGCGTTATAACGTGGGTTACATTACGAAAAACTAAAAAACTAGATAGTGATAGGGTCTTTTGAGGGGAAGCCCCGGTAGCTCAGCCTGGGAGAGCGACCGGCTGAAGACCGGTAGGTCCCGGGTTCAAGTCCCGGCCGGGGCACTAGTGTTTGTCATGTTCCTTAATTCGTTTAGTATTGGTATTTCTTTGAGTAGGTCGTTGGTTATGTATTTCCAGTAGATTCCCTTTGGTTTTTCGTCGATTCTTTTTACTCTTATGGTTCTGGTTTGGGTTATGATTATGTCGACTGGTAGGTCGAATGGTTCTTTTGGTATTTCGTCGGTGATTAGTTGTAGTTCGTGTACTGTGGTTATGACTGGTGTTTCTTCGTTGACCTTGTTTAGCGTTCTCATTATTCCCCATTCTAGTTCTGCGTAACCGTGGCTTTTGCCGAGTCTTCTGCCGTTGTTTGGGTTTACTGCTACTGAGCCTATGATTACTAGGTCAATCTTTGGGGCATTCCAGGGTTTTATTGGTGTGCCCCATTTCATGGCTCCTCCTATCGTGGATGCCTCCCTGTAGTATTGCTCTGGTATTTTTGTTGGATCGAGGAGTAGGAAGCCCTCTTTAATTCTTGGTGTTGGCATGATTAGTAATTTGCCGCTTCTTAGAGTTAATTCTCTGCATTTGCGTTGTGGTGAGTCTGGGTTTATCTTGATAGTGCTGGCTTTGCGGAATTCAGGTAGTGATGCTGCTAATTCACAGGCTTTTTCTGAGCCTATGAAGTTGGGTATTCTCCCGTACACTGGTCTTGGGAATGCGGCTACGTTTCTTTCCTCAAGTAATTTCCAAATCCTCTCTCTAATGCTTTGTTTAATCCTCATTACCTCGGTGTCCCTAATCATTAATACTCATGATTACTAATGGCCTATACTAAATAAAGTAAATCCCATGTTTTGCAGGATTGAATGTTATCACTGTTTATCCTGAGAAGCCCTAGACCTGCTCGTGAACCACTTATCAATGTAGTACCTGACTAGGGGGTATAGTGTTCTCATGAGTGGGTGTGCTATGGAGTATAGTGTGCTTGGTGTGATGTTGCCGTTGAAGTTTGGGTCCTCAATCTTCTTAACTATGGCTTTAGCTACGTAATTGGGGTTTAGTAGTGGGCCTTTGGGTTCTTCCCTGGCCTTGGCTGTGGTTTTTGTGACTATGGTGTTGTTGTGGAAGTTTGTCTTGACATAGCCTGGGTAGACTCCGATGACTCTGATGCCGAGGGCTTTTAATTCAATTCTTAGGGAGTCTGTGAGGTTTGCTAGGGCTGCTTTGCTTGATGTGTATATTTCGAACCAGGGTATTGGTGTGAAGGCGGCTAGGCTGATGATGTTTACTACGCAGCCTCTATTCTTTATTAAATCCTGTATGAATCCTTTCGTGAGTAGTATTGGTGTTATGTAGTTTAGGCTTATGATTCTTATTATGTCTTCGTTGTTTAGCTCATTGAGTGGCCCGTAGATTCCGGCGCCTGCGTTATTGATTAGGACGTTAATCTCAACTCCTAAACCCTTGACTCTCTCAATTAACTCATTAATACGACTTAGATCGGATAGGTCGTGATCCACAGTCCAAACCCTAACGTTATTCTTAGTCCTTAATTCCTCGGCCAATTCCTCTAATGCGTCTTTTTTCCTGGCTATGAGGATTAAGTCGTAGGATTTTGCGGCTAGTTCCTTGGCTAGTTCTCGGCCGATGCCTGAGGAGGCTCCGGTGATTAGGGCGACCTTGCCCATCGTTTATTGTTGAATTGCTGACTTAAAAATGCCACTTTTATGTTGTGGGTTTTTGGTTAGTTCTGTAAGTATTTTATTTATGTCGTCTATTCGCTTGTTTAGTTCCTCAAATCTGTTGTTCATTTCGTTCATTAATTTATTGTATTGTTCGGTGAATGTTACGGTTATTGCATCAATCTTCTTACTCATTTCGTCGATTCTCTTATTCGTCTCGTTAATTCTTCTGTTTAATGAGTCATAGATAGTGTCTATTCTCTTGTTTGTTTCATTGATTCTATGATTTATCTCATCAATTCTCTTATTTAATGAATCGTAAATTATGTCAGTTCTTTTATTTGTTTCATCGATTTTCTTACTTAATGTTTCGTTTAGTGTGTCGATTCTTTTGTTTGTTTCGTTTATTTCTGTTCTTAGGCTCCTTAATTCATCTGTAATTGAACCTAGGTATAGTATGAATATTTCCTCAACTCTTAGCTTCTTGCCCTCCTTAACCTTCCTAGCAATAACATCAACCGCTGACTTCAGAGCTTCGGAGACAATAGGCTTCGTAATGGGGTTATTATGGTTAGGTGTTAAATAAATGCTTTCTTTATGGTGGATTAAGTAACTAGACAAACTTATAACTTGTGTTTTTCATTGTGGGTTGTGGGGAGGTTGCGTGGTTACTTGGCGATGGTTGGGGTTTTGGTTGCTTGGGGGTCTTCGTATTCGCTTACTAAGTTGGCTTTGAATTATATGTCTCCCTTTGTGTTGGCTATGTTTAGGTTTTTGCTTGGTGGTTTTGTGCTTGCGGTGGTTGGTGGTGGTGTGGTGTTTAGTCGTAAGTCTTTCATAAATGCGTTGCTTAATAGTGCTCTTTTTGTGGCTTTTCTTAATTTGGCTGTTGAGTATAGTGTGAATCCTGCCTTGGCTTCTGTGCTTATTTATACTCAGCCTCTCTTTGTGGTTTTATTGGCTTTGTTGTTTTATCGTGAGAGGCTTACGGTGTTTCAAATGATTGGTGTTGTTGTGGCTTTTGTGGGTTTACTTTTGACTGTTGGTATTACGGGTTTTGACCTTGGTGATGTTCTCTCGATAGTGGGTGGTTTTGTGTGGGCCTTGGGCACGCATTATTATAGGAGGAATTTGGCTAATGAGGATTTAATACGGTTGAATGCAGCGTTGGGTCTTTACTCGGCGATTATTGACTCACCGCTTCTTGCTCTGAATCCTGGTATTGATTTAACGTTTAATGCGTTTCTTTGGGGTGTGGTTACGGCTTTGGTGGCACAGGTGATGGGGTTTATACTGTGGTTTCTTGCTGTTAAGGATTTGGGGCCTGTGACTGCTAGTTCTGTATCAATATTGGTTCCTGTTTCTGCCTTTGTTTTTGCTTATTTATTGTTGGATAGGGTGCCGACGGTTATGGAGGCTGTGGGCTCTGCAGTAACGTTAATTGGCGTTATGCTAACACAATTAAGGCGAAACCCTCAAACCTAGTAATCACTTGGTGACTGATGAGCGGTGTTCAAGGTGGTTTGTAGATTTTGTTTGACTTGTGGTTGTCGTGATAATTATAGGAATATTGTTGGGTCTTTCCTAAGGGCGGCGTCCCAGAACATGATCTCGAAATTAACACTATTCTTAAAGGCCTTCTCCATTTCAGGTGTTACCTCATACTTATCTAGAACCTTAAGCATAGCCTCAACTGGGGACCAATAATCCTCGGAGGCGTAGGCATTGGCCCATGTATTGTATAGTGGGTCTTTAGAGCCACGTGCATACTTACCAACCTCATAATAACCCCATGCACATGGGGTTAGGGCGGCTAGGAATTGAGGCCAACCTAAATGGGCGTAGTAATGAAGGTGTCTCGTGTATGCATAATTAATGAGATTAAAACCAGTCCTATTCACCTCATCCTCAGTTATTGAGAGCTCAGAGAAGAGCTTCTCATGAGCCTCAACAACCTCCTTCTTAGCGCCGCCGAGCATGGTTGGTAGTAAACTCACGGCGTCCTCGAGGGGAGCCCTACTAGCTGCCTCTATCATGGATGATTGCATCTCCCTAACGTACTTTAGATCCTGGATTAAGTAATACCTAAATACGTCCCTTGGCAGTGAACCATTCTTTAACATCTCAACAAATTCATGCTTTACGTATTTATCCCACAAATCACCAACAAGTTCTCTTAATTTTTCATGAGTAGTTGCCATAACAACTCAGTTATTGTTCAATAATAACTTATTTAAGTTTTATTTAGCTTGAGGGCATTTTTGGTATAGGTCGTTAATGACTTCGAGGGGGTTCACCTCAATAATCCTCCTCCTAACGTACTTAATAGGCGCGCCACTCCTCCTATCAACACCCATTAACTCAACTCTAGACCTCACTAGGCATGTGCCGAGGGATTCCCAGGAAAGTTTAGCACCACCTAATGCCTTAATGACATTGTTTATATGTGGTGTGGCGTTGCGGGGTATTAAACTACCTCTTTGGGCGATTTCAACGTGGTAATTATTAAAACCAACCCTAACTCTATAAAGCAAGTACCTCAAAATATCATTGCAGGAGTCCCTTAGGGGGATAACCCTAGCGTCAAAATAAAGAACCCTACTAAGCGCGGAACTAACAACAGCAGAGGCTAAACCAGCCATGGAGCTGACGAGCTTAAATTCACGACCACCAAAAGGCACATAACTCAATAAAAACACACTCAACTCATCACTAATAACAAGAGCAAGATCACTAGAGAATCGCCTCATCAACTCCTTAGCGGCAGAGATTAAGGCCTTGTGAACTGTATCGTCCCTGGGCCAGGTAAAACCAGCCAGGGCTTTACCGAAACTTGCGCCGTCAAGTCTAACAACTAGGGGAGGACTAACAATACTACTAACAACCCTTGAATCAAAGTCCTTACCTAAACCAACGACATCCACATTCAGTAGGGTGTCAGCGCGCAGAACTTTATCCTCACTGTTCAGATCCGTCCCCACTACATCACCCGTAAATAGTGATAGGAACCCTTACTTAAACTTCTTATCTTCATGGAAATATGCTTGGGTAGGGTGTTATTGTGTTTTCTTTGTCACTCCCTTGGTTGGTTCTATTAGTATTTTGTATGTTTCATCTATCTTCGTTTAGGACTCCCCTTAGGCTGTGGCTGCTGGTGTTAATATTGACTCCACATCTCGTATGTAGGCTTTGGCATTTAATAGGGTTTTATCATGGTTTTACATTCGTTAATGCATTTATCACTGCCCTGCCAATCTTTTCCACAATTGGTTTTAACTCCTCAGCCGTTAGGTACTTACTGTCCCTGCCCTGGGTTAGGTTGTTAGATACGATGAGTACTGCTCCTGTTTTTACGCCTCTCACTAGGCCTAGTAGGTATAGTATTGCTGTCTCCATCTCGATGCTGAGTATTCCCCTGGTGCTTAGGGTGTTGGTTATGTTCTCCTCTGCGTAGAAGGCGTCGCTGCTGTATATTGGTCCTATCCAGGTTTTTATGTTCGTCTTTGTTATGTTTTGTATTAGCTCGGTGAGTATTGCGTGATTTGGTATGGCTGGGTAGATTATGCTTGTCCCTAGGTATTGTGCGTATATGCCTCCTGCGTTATAGGCTGCTCCTGTCGGTATTACCACATCCCCTAGCCCTATTTCTTCTCTTACGGCTCCTGTGGTTCCTAACCTTATTATTATCTTGGCGCCTACTTGTATTAATTCCTCTATTGCTATGGCGGCTGATGGTGCCCCTATTCCATGCGTTGCTATTGTGATTTTTGTCTCACCGTAGTACCCCGTGTATGATATGAGACCTCTGTTTTCATTTACGAGTCTTGCATTATTTAGTAATTGGGCCAGTTGCTCTGCCCTGGCTGGATCGCCAACTATTATGACTCTCTCCGCCACGTCCTCCGGCCTAGCCCTTATGTGGATTAGCATGCCTCACCCCCTCATGTCCATTACTGGTGTTAATCCAAAGTCGCCCATGTCCACCTCACTCTCATTGCCTGGGTATGGTATTAGTCTAAGTCCTAGGGTTCTCTGTTTTATTCTTGATATTGTGTGTAGGTCTTGTATGAGGTTTGGTATTTTGTTGATTTGCCCTGCTGGTATTGGTATCATGTCTATCCCTGCCACGCAGGCTGTTGTGTAATTCATGAGTTTTGCGAAGGTTACAAGTCCCTCCCTGACCCTGGCCTTTAACTCCTCATCCTCTGCTAATGGTAGCATTACTTCGTTGAATCCAGTAGCTCTTATGCTTGTCATTGCTTCCCAAATGTTCCTATTTATGTTGTATACTGCGTTTAGTGTTCCTAGATCTCCAAATTTTATTCCATGTGTCTCCTCAATTACCTTAACCACGGAGTGCTTACCCCAGGGTGATAGGGATGTATCTATGCCTAGGTATTCAATGCCTAGTTCCTCGGCGATTTCCCTACCTATCCCCTCGGCCTTCTTAAATACTTCCCTCATGGTATCCGTGATCCTCTCCTTGCCATTCAATATGTCGTTTGTGTATAGTAGTGATAGGGCTATTCCATGCTTGTTGCTTATGTTTATGGAGTCTGGGTAGTAGGGTGTTAATATGGGGTTTCCGATGAGTGCTGCGATCCTCCTTGCCGTATGCCATGCGTTTAATTCGACGAGTTTCTTCATTACTTCGGTATATAGTATGGTGTTGTTTTCGTCCACTTCCTTGGAATTTGCAACCCATATGCTCATGTATGCCTCGCTTTTTAGGAATGCTGTGATGAATGTGTCAGTGCTTATTTTTGTGTTTATTGGTATGTTTAGGGTTGAGTGTATGTAACCCAGCTCCGTGGCAATCCTACCAATTGTTACTGCCAATTCCTCATAATCCTGGGTGGGTTCTATGAAGGGTAGTGTGAGTCTCCAGGTCCTAACCTCAATGCTGTGTTTTTCGGAGGTCTTGTTGATCGTATCCTTTAGTTTTGTTAGTTCGTTTTTGAGTTCGTTGGTTTCTATTTTGTTGTTTTCCGTGGGGTAGAATAGTGTTATGGCTCTTATTATCACGAATTACTCCTTGCTTTGGGCAATTAAAGTATTAATTAATAATAATAGGTTATGTAGTGTATGTGTTCATTTATGAATACGCCCCTTGAGTAGGCTTGGCACACGTTCCTCAGCGGGCATTGGTCGCACTTTGGTTCGTTCATTATGCATGTGGTTCTTCCTAGTTTCCATAGGTTGTCGTCTAGGGCTATTGGGTCTATTTTGCCTATTCTAATTACTGCGTCCCAGGCGTCTCTTACGGTTAGCCTCAGTCTTATATCGAGGTCTCTATCTACGTGTAGTCCGTGCTCAATTGTATCTTGAACCCAATTCTCGAGTCTCACTATTCCGAGTCTGTAGGCTATTCTGGCGAGGTGGTTGTCGATGGGTAGTTTTAGGTTGTTTGGTTTTATTTTGATTAGTCCGCGGGATGTTAGGAATTTTAGGAGTAGGTATGCCTTCTTACTAACTGGGTCTTCATAAGCCGCCATTGTTGATAACCTATTAATCATTTCCTCAACATTATCCCCACTGAAGAGTCTTGAGGCCGTGCCGAAACGACTAAGTACCTTAATCCCCACATCCTTGAGTAAGTGAGCCCTGACTCCATAGTCCCATATGGGTCCGTAATCGCCTGTCAACCAGTCCTTAACGATTATGGGATCTAACTTACTGAGTCTGAGGGGGTTGAAGAATTCTGGGTCTTTATTGTACATCTCCATGCCTAGTCTCCATAGTAGGTCTGAGCCTGTGTAGGTTTCATCACCGATCTTCCTGCTGAAGGTGTGGTTTCCTAGGTGGGTTCTGTGGTCTATGGCGACCATTGCTAGGAAGTAATTGAGTACTGAGTCCCCATAGGCGTCCCTAGGTGGGAAGTAGTGTGTATCGTACATGTCGGATCTATGTAGGTCTAGTGAGGATAGTGCCTTGGCCACCTCAATAATCCTATCTATGACTAGGTATGCTGGTACTTTAACCATTCAATAACTCCAAGGTGTTATTATTTAGGTTTGCCCTTAATAAGGATTGGATTAGTAATACTTACGGAAACCCAATTGCGGCGCAACCTCTCTGAAGCATCTCCTGCATAGGTATAATCCGTACATCCTAATTACAGCCTCATGAGTACCACACCTCTGGCACCTAATCACAGCCCTACCGTACTTCCTCTGCTTGGGTGGCTTTATCTTTGCCATCCATGGATATGAGGATTAACCCTATTAAAAACATAACTATCCGTAAAAACAAATAAAAAGATGGCAACAAACCCAACCTGTGGCCAGGGTAATCCTGAGTACTGTGGAATTGCCGAATAGGGCCCGTGAAACGCTTGGAGGGTTAGACGTTGAGATTTATGAGCTGCCAAAGCTTAGCGCGGAGGAGTTGAGTAATGTGTTGGCTAGGGCCGAGGTGTTACTATGTTGGTGCAGTAAGGAGTTCGACTTGGCCAGGATGATTACTCAAATGCCGAACCTGAGGGTTATACAGACGTTCTCCGCTGGTGTTGATCATCTGCCCTTTAGCGTTATACCTAGGCATGTAAGGGTTTATAGCAATGCGGGAGCTTACTCAGTGCCTGTGGCTGAGCATGCCTGGGCCTTAATATTAGCCTTGGCCAGAGGACTTCATAGGCATACCCTAGACGCCAAGGAATATTTGAATGATGTATTTACTGCCCCTAGGAGTATGGTTGGCGCAACTCTACTGGTTTTGGGGACTGGTGGGATAGGTAGGGAGATTGCTAGAGTGGGGAAGCTGGGTTTTGGTACTCATAACATTGGTGTTAATAGGAGTGGTAGACCTGTGGAGTACTTCGATGAGGTTTACCCAACGGATAGGTTGAGGGAGGTTTTGCCAAGGGCTGACATTATAGCCCTAGCCTTACCACTCACGAAATATACGAGGAAATTAATTGGCGAGGGGGAGTTGAGGCTTGTTAAGGCGAATGCGATTATTGTTAATGTTGGGCGTGGGGATGTGGTGGATGAGGAGGCGTTGTATAAGGTGCTTAGGGAGAGGACTGACATTAGGTTTGGGACTGATGTGTGGTGGGTTCATGATGGGCATGAGGAAATACCGCCAAGAACACCATTAACAACACTGCCTAATTTCCTTGGGACGCCGCACATTGCTGGTGGGGCTCGGAGGGACGTGGCTGAGAATGCGATGGTCATGGCTGTGGAGAATGCGGCTAGGTACTTAAGGGGTGAGACGCCGATGAACGAGGTTTCAATAAATGATTATAATTAATGTGCATTAGAAGTGAGCATTGGACCACTCCTTTAAAAATAAGAATGGGTAGTATCAAGTAATGACATTATTGAGTAGGGAGGAGTTTGAGAGGCTATTGCCAGAGGGTTGGAGGGTGGAGGATAATTATTTAGTCAGAGATGTGGAGTTTAAGACTTATATGGATGGAATAAACTTCATTAATGAGTTGGCTAGGATAGCCGAGGCCGAGGAGCACCACCCAGACATAATAATTGTTTGGAAGCACATAACCCTTAGGTTAACGACCCATGATGAGGGTGGTATAACAGAATTAGACATAAGGATGGCGAATTTAATAAACGAATTAATTGATAAGTGGAGGGATAGGATTGAGGAGGCTTAGGTGTTAAGTATTTTCCATAGGTCCTCGGGTGTCACGGGCACCTTAGTCAACCTAGCCTTTAAGCCCCTCCTCCTGAGGACATCCTCAATGGCACTCACCACCGCAGCAGCTGCAATCCCCACTGGCACCTCACCAATACCCTTCACACCCATTGGCGTGACCGTGGATGGAGTTGGCATTAGGTGAACCTCTATCTCCGGCATGTCCTCAGCGTTTGGAAGGCCGTAGTCAGCTATGTTTGTTGTTAGTAGGTTGCCGTCATCATCATACTTATACGCCTCGTAAAGAGCCACTGATATGCCTATGGCGGTTCCACCCATAACCTGCTCCTTAATAACCTCCTCATCAATCGGCGTGCCAGGGTCAAGGTACACAACATGCTTCAATGGCTTCACCGTGCCATCATCATTGACCCTAACCACAGCCACATCACATGCGAAGGGATATGCCGTAAACCTACCCTTCCTGGCCTTAAGCTCATAAACATAATCCACAAACTCCCCATTAAACTCAGTAATCCTAATTGAACCCCTTGGTGAGTAGAAATTACCCTCCTCATAAACCACATCATTACCCAAGACCTCCCTAGCCTTAACCATCAATTTTTCCTTTAAGGCATTCACAGCACCTATCACAGCACCCGCAGTAAAGACACCCATCCTACTACCCCCAGGACCAAAGGACTGAGGACTCGATAGGTTATCTAGGTACTCAACAACAACCTCCTCAGGCTTAATCTGAAGGAGCTTAGAAACTAGGAGTATTAGGGTGTGTTCATTACCCTGCCCCTCACCACCAAAACCCACACCAACCACCACCTTACCATCCCTAATAGACAACCTAACACCCTCACTACCCTCAGGAGTACTCGGGTCTGTAGAGACAGCAATACCAACACCAATATTTTCACTCCTCATTGAGAATAAATCAGTCCTAGAAAGAGCAGCCTCAAGGAGGCCCTTTGGATTGCCTGAGTCATAATAATCATAAGGCGCCTCATACGGTAGGGAATCAATTAAATTCCTACGCCTAACCTCAGCCCTATCCATACCCAACTCATCAGCGAGGGCATCCATAACCCTCTCCAAAGCCCACGTATGAGGTGGAGTCCCCGCCCCACGGAAGGCACCGGGTGGATTCTTATTCGTGGCAACCAAATCAGCCTTATACCTCAGGTTAGTTATTTTATACGGACCAGCCAAGATACCAAGGGGCTTGAAGGCTTGGCCACTACTCCTGGACGCACCCACATCCTCCCAAATATGAATATCTAAACCCCTAACCACACCACCGCTGGTGTAATAAGCATCGATGTGGAACTTCCTCTCAGGTCCACTACTGCCTGACGCCATTAAGTGCTCAGTCCTAGTCTCAACCCACCTAATCGGCACCTTAAACTTAAGAGCTGCATAACCAAGAATGACTAAGTACTTAGTTAGGGAGAATTTAGAACCAAAGGAACCACCATGCCTAGTAGGAACATGCATAACCCTAACACCCAAAACCCTACTAACTTCATTAGCCGCAGCGTAAGGCCCCTGAACATTAGAAATAATACTCAAACCACCATCTGTAGGATACACAACCGCCTCAAAGGGCTCTATGGGATTACCTGAAGACCTAGACCAATATAGGTCAAGGCTAAGTACATTAGTATTTGTAGGCATGGAACCATACTCAAAGGTTTGACTATAAACAACATTACTACCCACATCCTCAAAAACCAAAGACTCATTCCTAAGGGCAACATCAATATTAGGCACAGGAGGTAAGGGCTCATAATCAACCTGAACAAGCTCCGCCAAATCAAGAGCCTTATACGGATCATCGGCGATGACAAGAGCCACAGGATCACCAACATACCTAACCTTATCCACAGCCAAGTAATTACTAACACCAGAGGCCTCACCAACCTCACCCACAGCCCCAACCCTCAAATCACTACCAGTCAAAACCAAGGCACCACCCCTAACAGCATCACCAACATCAATAGACTTAATCCTAGCATGAGCATAAGGACTCCTCACAAACACACCATACTTACCCCTATAGACAGGGGCCAAGTCACCTACAAACCCACCCCTACCCAGTAATGCACCCAGCACATCAAACCTACCAACCACAACCAACGAGAGAGGCAAGGGGCAAATAAGGATAACTCCCTAAATCCAAAAATAGCACCATAACTACCCATCATAAACATAAAATCATGAAAATAATGCCATAAATGCATCCGATACTAATATTCATACGGTATGCGTGGTTATTATGGAGAACATCGTGAATGATCCAAAAGCCCCACAGCTAAGGTGCTTAGGGCACGGGATATTGCTTCTCTAGAAACATAATGGCAATGTTTATATATCTGTTATATTCTAAATAGAATATGTGGGAGATTATGTAGAAGTTCTAGACACAACCCTTAGAGATGGAACACAAGGCGCCGGTATCTCCTTCACTCTCCAGGACAAAATAAAAATCGCACTTAGCCTTGACGAATTAGGAGTAGACTATATCGAGGGAGGTTGGCCCTACTCAAACCCAAAAGACCTCGAATTCTTCAAAGCAATGAGGGAGTACAACTTAAGTCGATCAAAATTAGCAGCCTTCGGAAGCACCAGGCGAAAAAATACAAAACCCAAAGATGATGAAAGTCTCAACACCATCATTAAAGCAGACGTACCTGCAGCTGTAATTTTCGGCAAAAGCTGGACACTCCACGTAAAGGAAGTACTCAACACCACTTGGGAAGAGAACTTAGCAATGATCACTGAGAGCGTAGAATACTTGAGAGAACACGGAATGGAAGTCATATATGATGCAGAACACTTCTACCAAGGCTACCAAGAAGATCCAGAGATGGCACTGGCCTCCATAGAAGCGGCGTGGCGTGCTGGGGCCCATGCAATAGTACTAGCAGACACTAACGGAGGAACACCACCACACGAGGTGTATAGAATTACGGCAGAGGTGAGGAAAAGATTCCCAGCAATGCATCTAGGTGCCCATATGCATAATGACATAGGCTGCGCAGTGGCTAACACCATAATGGCAATAACCGCTGGTGCTAGACATGTCCAAGGCACAATCAATGGTATAGGAGAAAGAACAGGTAATGCAGACCTAGTAGCAGTATTACCCACCCTAGAACTTAAGATGGGACTACAAACCCTCCGCAACGAACCTTCCTCAATAAAGTATAGCAAACTTAAAGAAGTGTCTAGGCTTGTATATGAGGCACTCGGCCTCCAACCAAACCCATACCAACCCTACGTGGGAGAATTCGCCTTCGCACACAAGGGTGGTGTCCACGCAGATGCAGTCATGAAGGTGCCAAGAGCCTATGAGCACATAGACCCAGCGCTTGTGGGAAGTAAGAGAATTTTCATAGTTTCTGAGGTTGCAGGAGGCGCTAGTGTGGTTCTAAAGGCGGCTGAGGAAATAGGAATCCCACTTGATAAACGCAATGAAGCCGTGAGAAAAGCCTTAGAAGAGATAAAACGACTCGAGAGGGAAGGATACTCCTTCGACCTAGCTCCAGCCTCCGCCATACTCATACTAATGCGACACCTCGGCATATACCGAGAGAGATTCAAAGTACTAGAATGGAGAGTACTAACTGGACCCACCGAGAACTCCTATGCCATAGTTAAGGTGCAGGTCGGCGAAGAGGAAAGGCTTGAGGCAGGAGAGGGGGTCGGCCCAGTACATGCGATAGACGTAGCTCTTCGACGAGCCCTCACCATCTCCTTCCCGCAACTCAAAGACGTAGTTCTAAGCGATTACAAGGTAGTACTACCAACCTCAGTGAGGAGTACAGAAAGTGTGGTTAGAGTCACTGCTGAGTTTAAGAATAACGAGAGGGTATGGCGTACGGTCGGCGTCTCCACAAATATTGTAAAGGCGTCGATAAAAGCCATAGTAGATGGCTACGACTTTACCCTCCAACTAGAAAGCCTACAACACAACTCCAAATAACATAAAGCACATTCTCTGCAAACTCAATTACAGTAAAGAGGATAGGCCTCATAAGGGACGGCATCAGCATTGATTTAAACATCATCCTGAGGCTAAGGGCTGATGTAGAACAATAAGAGCCGTGGTAAACGTAAAGGATGGCTCCATGACTATTTGCTTGGAGAAAAAACTTTTAAATGTAGAGAGTTATCTTCATAGCACTATGATTCAAATTGACTCGAAAGTTTTGGAAGAATATGGTTATCTTTTTGGAGAAAAGTTTGTAAATGGGAAGAGGGTAGTAGTTGAGGAATTAATAGAAGAAATGGCCAAGGCCTTTCGAGACGAGATCGACAAGGTCGTTAGAGCGAGACGCGAATGGCTAGAGGATAAAAGACCCGTCAAAGAGAAGGCCGCCTTCCCCAACTGGGATGAGAAGTTCGTCGATGCGGATGGCAACGTAAGAACATTTAGAGAAATCATACAGGGACTCATTGATAACTTCCTCGGCAAAGACACACCACTCAGATGGGGACTAAACTGGAACACCCCAGTCCCAGAGGACCTCCATCCACTAAAGAACCCAGGTCTAGAAATCACAGGCCCATGGTACCCAATGAGCAGGGCAATCCACCAAATAAATGCCGACGTAGCCGCCATGATGGAGGATGAGGAAGATGCAAGCCCAGCCTGGTTCATACCATGGGGCTCGGGCAGGCGTGTCTCGGCGGTGTGGGAAGCGAGGCAGGTGGTGAGGCGAGTCCTACGGGGTGAGGTGCCGGATCCCTATTACGAGAAGGGCAAGGTGTATAGGATACAGAAGGAGAGGCGTAAGTGGCCTACATTAATACATAGGATACCCGGAATCCACATATTAGACTTCGACATAAGAGTGGATGGTAAGCCAATCCCTGCAATCATAACCTCCATCGTAATATACACTGTTAATAATTACGATGAGTTAAAGAAAGCGGGGTCAGGGGTATACTTCTACGTACCGAAGACACAAACCGCCGGGGAGGCCCTGGTGATAGAGAAGATGCTGAGGTTCCTCGAGGACAAATTAGGACTTAAGAGAGGTGAGTTGAAAATCGCCATGTTATACGAAGAAGCAAGAGCCGGTCTCCAACTCCCCGTAATCTTCTGGATATGGCGTGAGAGACTCGTAAAGAGCAACAATGGGAGATGGGACTACCTAGGATCCCTCATAGAGATGTGGAAGGACGAAGCCATATACCCAGACCCCCAGACCATCACTATGACTCACCCCATCATGATGGCGTACCAGAAGTACAACGCATTAATGTGCCTCATGGCCGGCCTCGGAAAGAATGGCGAACTTAATGCAGGGCCCGTGGGTGGAATGGCAGCCGTAATGCTGTATAGACCCGACGACGCATACCAAAGAAATAGATACAACGATAGAGCACTCAGGGCAATCTGGACAGACAAGCTAAGGGAGAGGCTCATAGGCCTGATCTTCGTTAGTGAGGAGCCCATTGAGAAAGTAACACTAAAGGAGGTCCTGGAGGGGAAAGTCCGAGGAAAACTATACGACCTATTCCGCCAGAGTTGGGTGGCAGCGCCCGAGGAGTCCTACGTTAAGGCCGGCAATGAACCATTAAGAGCAAGTCTAGAGGAGCTTCAGGTACTCATTAATAGGCCGGTGAAGTTCGTTGAGGTAGATGGCGCCAAAATACCCACGGTAGACAGCGGCCTAACTGATCAAGAGAGACAACTCTTCCAGCGCCTCGGCCTCATAGATGCGGAGGGTAACATAACACCTTGGGTCGTAAGACCAGACGTGGTTGATACACCAGAAAAACTACTAACAAACCCCAAGCTATGGGACGGGAAAGACCTCTGGACTGCACTATTCGAACCACCCAAGGGCGATGTAACGGCCGAACACATACAACACGCCTTCTACATGGCCGCCAACTACGGCTTCCAACTACTAAACGGAAACCTAGCAGCCGCAATAGACGATTACGAACTAGGCCAGAGATTCATGAACGACCTAGCCACATACCGTATATTCTCAACATGGCTATGGACACTACTAAGGCATAAAGCCACTATTACAAAGGACGGGGCATTTAAAGGCCCAGCCAGGACAACACTCGGCGTAATACCAGCAGAGAACAAAATCAAGATAGCCGCAGTCACTCAATTCACAGAGGAACTCTTCGACAAACTCTGGGACCTCCACATGGATTGGACCTACGCCTTCTACGACGACCTAGACAGAATAGCAGCGGAGAAAATACTCCTCAAGTTCATAGACAATGTAAAGAATACATTGCATAACGCCTACATGGAGGGACCCTTCAGACTACAATCATCAAGAGAAACCGCAAGAAGAATCCTAGAATCACTCTGGATAGAGGAAGTGGAGAAGGCAGTAATCGAAAACCAACCACGCTTCGACCGCTACTTCGCCCCAGTCATAATGCAAATCCTCAAGGCTAAACTAAAGTCACCAATGTACCTGCAACACGGCGGTAGACTCATCATGGTCCTAGCACCCCTACCTGAGGAGGAGAGGAATGCAGCGCTCAATGCAATATTCACACCAAGAGAACAGGTAGAGAAACTTGTGAAAGATGGTGAACTACCGCAGTACGTCCTCGAAATATACGACTACGTACACGACATAAGATAAATCCACAAACCAAAGCAAATACATAAAATTAAATCCTCTAAGATAACATAAAACGAAGAATTAATATTACACCCTCTCAGCTCCGCATTTAAAATCTAAAAGAACTCTGAAAGATTAAATACCAGCGCTCTCCATTATATATCACACGAAATCGAAAACACATAAACCGTATTAAGTTATACTTTAGCTAACCTCCTCGCCCTTATTCTGTGACGCGTAGGTATAGTTTGTCTATTTCGCCTAGGTCTCTAATCTTCTTAGCACCAACCCCCTTAACCAGCGAATATCGTTTGCCCTCTATGTCAATGGTTAGTATGGCTGACTCATCCTCACCAACAACTACGCTTGAATCTAGGAAATCCTCCACACCCACAGGCCCAAACAACTTACCACTCAATATTAAATACAATGGATACCCACCAAACTGCTCCAACTGATCCAACTCATGCGTAACCACAAGCCCAGCCGTACCGAATTCTCTCAACCACTTAATTACAATCCTCCTCTTTGCATAATCTACATTCTCAAAGGGCTCGTCGATGAAGATGTACTTAGGCTTTGAGGCTAGAGCCATTATTGTGGAGAATAAGACCCTCTGACCAGCGGATAAGTTATGAAACCTCTTACTTAAATCCCCTTCCCTTATATCAACTTCTCTAAGCATTTCAATAGCCAGCTTGACATCAACCCCCTTTAATTCCTCGAGTATACGCAACTTATCCATTAAACGAATTCCCAGGGTCATCGTCTCTGGTAGGTTGCAGGATAGGTCTAGGTAATTCCTCAAACCCCTGACCTCTCTACCATCAATGGTTATTGAACCCTCATAATTAACAACACCACACACAGCCCTCAATAATGTTGTTTTACCAGAACCATTAGGACCAACAAGCAATGCCTTCCCACTAATTTCAGCACTAACCCCCTTAATAATCTCAACCCCACCCCTACCGAAGACTCTAACATCCTTGAGCACGACCGTCATAATATCCTCACCTCCTCAGGCGGTACTAAATACAAACCTCTAAGCAACACAGAGGACAATACGCCTAAAATCACTATCCATAGGGCTAAGTAGATGAATAAATCCAATGGTGATACCGTAGGTACCGATACGAGGGATTGACCAGTTGTAAAGGGTTCTAGCGTAAGTGGTACATTGCCCTTGCCGTAGTATCCGAAGTAAGCTAGCATTTCAATCTCGTTGAATGGGGATAATGCATATACGTAATTCCACTTACCCAAGTCTAGGTTGGCCCACATAAGACCGAATAAATAGCCCAGGATCAGCGGTATGAAGGAGAGAATATTTATCAAGCGGGGCCCCCCAAGCCTTAATACTATGATGTCTAGTAGTGTGGAGAGAGCTGTAAAGAATAAACCAGCTAATACGACGTCGGCTAGGATAACTGGTATATTACTAGGCTTAGCCACTGAATACCCAAAGTGATATCCAAATAGTGCGTATGTGATTGCTAGTAATACTAAGCCTATGATTGCGCTAACAATAGCCATACCACCGTATGTAGAAATCAAGTAATAACTAGGCTTTAGCTTCGAGTATCTAACTAAGTGCGATAAGCCGCCGGTTTGATATGTGAGGGAGAACGTTAATGAGGTCCCCACCGCAGATGCAGACATTATTATTAATACGCCATACCACGATGATGTATAGGCTTGTTCAACCGAGAGATAGTTAGGCACTCCACTACTTTCTACAAGGGCGCCTATGACGGCCCAAAATGTAGCAAATGCCACACCCCAAAAGAGCACATTGGGATTAGTCAACATACTCCTCACAGTATAAGTAAGTAACCTCGGCATACGAGGGTTATTTTGACTATTTTACACCATTTATATAAATTTTACTTCTGCAGAAAACTAACTATAAAGCAGTGGCTATGCACTATGGATGACCCACACTTGCCTAAAGGGCCTAGCGTCACTTAATGCTGGAGAGATTTTTATATCCCTAGTCCCTATTTTGATCGTAAATATAACGTTGGAGAAGCTCAACGAGACAATAAAGGCCGCTATGGACAAGGGCATCGACATCCCAAGCCTCTAAGAAAGTGTATAAGGCGGCTGAGGAGGTAGTCAAGGTTGTTAATTCCCCGGTGGGGGAGCTGGGCGGCTGGGCGTCGATGCAGTTAGGGCTACGGTTAAGATTATTAATCACTCCATACCTCCTCGTACGGCGACTCCTCGGTTGAGCCATTATCGCGCCGTAAGGGCCCGAGGTCTGGAATAAGGCCGGTGATG
>JZWU02000013.1:0-37005 GCA_000960865.2 Vulcanisaeta sp. AZ3
CACCTTGTCGAGGTCAGGTCTTGGAAATTCATTAATGGAGATAAGGAGGGTATCAGTGTCATAGCTCTTGTTGTGGAGAGCCATATAGCAATACATACCTGGCCTGTATATAGGTTTGCAACGGTTGATGTGTATACGTGCGGTGATAATAGTATGCCTGATAAGGCATTTAATTATATAGTGAATTCCTTAAGGCCGAAAAGATATATCATTAATTACGCCGATAGATCAAGTGAATAATTGTTTTAATTAAAACTTAGATCATTGATAAAATTAATAAAATTATGTAGACACAGGTATACACCTTAAGACTCTAATTACGGTTCTGACATCATCAGCGGTCACCGTTTTTCTACCAGCATGCCTTGCCAATTCTATGCTCCTTACTGCTATATCAAACGCTATATATTCAAGGATATCCCTCAATGCTTGTATTGCGTCTTCACCTACCCTTTCAGCACCTGCCTTATGGAAAATCCTATCTATTGGTGCAAGTGGAAATTCCGGCATTGTTCTGCTCTTTGTGCATAAATATTTTAAGATTTCTTGCTCTTTTTACATGATAAAAATTACATGACAGTTTATAGACTTATATCCTCTAATTTATAGGTTATTGTTGAGAATTTTGTTTTGTATAGATAGAAGATCTTACCGCAATGGTTACATCGGCATACGACAATAAAGTTCCCGCTGCCTCTCTTACTGAGGAATTGTACTGTTGTCCATTCACTCATGCCACAATATGGACATGTTATGATCATTGATTATCACTTAGGAAATCTATTATGCTTCTATTAATTTTATTTTCCTTATTGTTCGATTTGTTTAGATCCTCGTTAGCACTGGTCCTTAATGCTTCATCTATGGTCATGGATGTATCATTCTCCTCCTCGTTATACTTTCTCGTTAATACTCTTCTCACCATATTCACTAACCCCTCATTAATGCCATCTACGCTCCTGACCCATTGATTTAGATTATTTAAGGCATTCAGGGGTGTGCCAAAAGTCCTCAATAGTGCCTCGGCTCTTCTTGGTCCAATGCCAGGCAAGGATGATAGGAAGTTTATCTGAGAGTCCTTAATAGTCTCGCCTTTCTTGGTAGGTATTGGCTTTATACTTTTATTTTCATTTCTCTCAGCTAGGGCCTTGAGAATATATGCCGTACCCTCTTCATCAGGCGTATAGAGAATTCTCATCCCAATATTAATGAGCATGACTAGTGCGCCAAGCACTGAGTGTTTATGTACATCTCTCCTATTCAATGCTCTCCAAACATCACCCTCCACAATGACGTAGGCCCTATCAAATGCCCTTACTAGCTCTTTACCTTGCTCAAATAGCCTACCATCTACTATTGACGATATGAAGTCCATTGCTCTCTTACGCTCGACACCAACATTACCGGGTAGTACGTAATCGCCTATGTCGAGTTTACGTGAGATCACATTACAATTAAGTCTTTTAAGCCACTTTATAACATCCTCAGCAGTCTCATGCTCTCTCGAATCCACAATAACAATGCAACTCACAATTAATTCACTACAAATTACATTAAAAGTTCGCTTAATTTAATTTACTTAAATGAATTTTATCCACGAGCCTCCTCATTTACAACCATGTAAATACCCAGTAATGTGATTACAATACCAACAATAGTAAGTACCTGGGGAATTTGATGAAAAATCAGGAATGCTAATAATGCAGCTCCCACGGGTTCGCCTAATGTTGCTGTGGTTACTGTTATGGCCCTTGAGTACCTTAATGAGTAATTAAGCATTGTGTGTCCAAGAAGCATTGGGCCCAACACTATCATAATTATGTAAAACCAAGTGTAGAGTGGGTATGGCCAGAATCTCGTATGCAAAGGTAAACCAATAATTAACGATGCTAGAGCTGAGGTTGCATAGACGGGCACCGTATAGGTAGCCAGAGACGCCTTAACCCTAATGAATCGCCCAATCATGAAATAAACAGCACCAGACACCGCACCAACTAAGGCTAGCAAGTCTCCAACCAAGGCCTTCAGACTTATGAAGAATTCAGGTGCCATTATGAGAATAACACCCAGAAAAGCCATAAGTGTACCCAGAACACCCCACTTGCCGACTCTTTCCCTTATCAACCTACCCATGAGCAATGTGAATATAGGATATGTGGAGACCAACGTGGTACTCGCAGCCACCGTGGTTAAATAAAGGCTTTGTATCCACGTAATAAAATGTATTGCCAATGCCACACCACTAATCATGATTAACGCGATATCACTCTCAGTAAGCATGTAGTTTCTCTCCCTTCTTTCAACCACTAGTAATGGTGATAATGCGACAGCAGCTATTGCTGTTCTCCAGAAGGCCACGGCTATCGGCTGAGCATTTGATAGCAATATTAATATTGAGGCCCATGATATGGCTATCACAGCAACCATGAGAGCCAGGTATTGCTTGATCATTGTACGTAATTCAATAAGTTAAGCGTAATTATAAGTATTCCCCTTAATTATTGAGGATTAGACTATGAATATATGGGAATAGTTTATAAACTAGTTATGCATTTCCTCATAAAACGTGGTCAAGGTATCAATAAAGCTTGTTAGTTGGGACGAAATAGCCGAATGGGCCAAAGTTCTCTCAATGAAGATAAGGGATTCTGGTTGGTTGCCTGACATTGTCGTGGCAATAGCAAGGGGCGGTTATGCACCAGCAAGGCTTATTTGTGATTACTTAGGCATTACAGATCTAATCAGTATTCAAGTAGTTCATTGGCCATCAACAGCTCAAGTCGCTGAGAAGGCATACATTAAGTACCCTATAACTATTGATCTAAGTGGTAAAAGAGTTCTCGTCATCGATGACATTGTGGACACGGGGGACTCCATACAACTAGCCAAGGATTACATTGAGCATAATAATAGAAATGTAGAGATTAGGTCTGCAGCTCTTCAATGGATATCAAGCGTAGCCAAGTTCAAACCAGATTACTGGGCAGTTGAGGTTAGAGATTGGACTTGGTTTGTTTATCCGTGGAATATTACAGAAGATACGACAAACTTCATAAGAAGAACGATTACTGAGGAGTCTAAGAGTGGAAAGAGAGAGTGGACGCTCAATGAGATTATTAGTAAGCTCGTTGAATGGTATGGTGATGAAATACTCAAGGTGAAAGTCACCTATATAGACTTGGCGCTCAAAAGCTTAGAGAGGCAGGGTGTAGTGGTTAGGACGTATAAGGATGGTGTTGAACACATATTGCTTAAATGACGAGGTAACAATAGTCTCCGCAAGGGTGTAGAGGTAAAAGGTGGTAAGTCTTTAGTGAGTAATTATTTTAAGCGTTAAGAATTATCAACATAACGATGAGAGAAGGAACAGTAAGGGCTTCAGTGGTAGGTAAGTTAGGGAGACTTAGAATATACATATACTTAGTACTCTTACTACTTTATCTTGCTGCCTACTTCCTGGGTTATGCCGTAAAACCAGGCCCACAGTTTGCATCCCAAGTCAATCAGCAACTAGAGCAAGCTAATTCAGAAATTAATAAGTTATCATCAATCTCACAAATCGCAGTATTCTCCTATAAGTTAACGTCATTAATGGCAACACTAGGTCCGTCGTTGATACCAGTATTTGGTATTTGGAACACAGCCGAGAACTGGGTGTACTCTGGCATAGCCACGAATGCTGTGTCTAGTATGTATGCTACAAGCATAATGGCCCAGACAATATTATTATCAATAATCTTAGCAATACCATCAGCCGATGGATTACTCATGATATTACTACTCGCCAATTCACTAAGTAATAGAGAATTTAAATATTACACAGTTTTATCATTACGTTGGTACATAATGTCCGTAATACTGAGCATAGTATTCCTAATACTAATAACAGCATTACCCTAGCCATTTAAACAACCCATTTAGGTTCAACACGCCTATACTCAAGGCTATAAAGCTTGAGATAATGGTATGCGGCTGATGAGATTGATGGCGCGGCAAGTATGCCTCTCACAGTCCCATTCTCCCTCTGAGATAGATGCTCTACATAACGTTTAAGTTGATGAACAGCTTCAGGCCCAGCTTGAGAACGTTTACACTCAATCACCACTAAATTGCCTCTGGAATCCCTTGCAAGTATATCAATATCGCCAACCAACGTATGGTACTCCTTAGCCACTACTTGTAACCCCTCCTCAATAATGTTTGGATTATTTACAATAGCGTTAACCACATCCTCTTCACGACCAAAAACTCTGTAATTAACGGTGGTTCCAAGTCTTAAGGCACTAATGAACCTTATTATTGGCACCTCCACGATCACCACTTCCCTAGGATTCGCTCTAACGCTCCTAATGGTTAGTATTCCCTGTTCGATAGACGCATATAGTGAGGAGGGTGGTGGATTCCATAGACGTGGTTCTCTCTTTGAGGATTCATGTACCATGAAAGTGCCATCAGGCTTGGAAATAATTAATCTAGGCATTAGCTCCTCTAACTGCGATTTTGCTCTGCCTTCATAGGACGCCACCATCTCGCCATATATTAAAAGTACATGTGTTGTCTTTCTATGATTAATTAATTTAAGTGCCTCTATGGGCTCAGGATCTATCATATACTCAAGGTCTCCCATCGATTTCTCATTGCTTATGAAATCCATCAAGCCCATTAAGCCCTAATCTAAGGCTAAGGAATAAGAGCTTTCTCACCTTGTGAGCTTCACGCAATCCTCGCCAATAAGTTTAATCTCAAAGTCTGATTCATAGAGCACCTTGGCTATGTCCAGAACACTAAACCGTAAAGAATCAATGGTTAAGTTTAATTCATTACCATTAAATCAAAAATCAAAGAGCACAACCAAACTCCTAATTCTATCTAGGTCGCCAGAATTAATATTTTAAAGATGATACCTAGCAGGACATTATCTCTCATCAACAGCCTTATTATTAATCCCATTTAAACTAAGGATACTCTAGATCTATTACTCGGCCAGTCTCATGATCAGCTCCTTAACTCTGGAGATATCTTCCTCCTCAATTCTGATAAGTAATAGGGCGTTCGAGAATAGTCTATGAATATCTTCTTCACTAATTGAATCATATTCCTCAAGCTCGGTCATTAAGTAATTAAGAACAGCCCTAGCAGCTAAACCTCGTGTATTACTTCGCAAAATCCTCAGTTCCTTTAATATCTCGTCACGATTCATCGTCAGTAAAGTCATATGATTTTTAATATATTTTACTTATCTTATACCATATTTATTAGATCTTACATCACTGTCTTTTATCAATTGGTACGTATGGAATATCATGAGGACCAACATAGCAGGCCCTAGGTCTAAACAGCCTATTATTTTCCCAGTACTCGATAACATGAGCTATCCAACCAACTACCCTGGACATGGCAAAGAGAGGTGTGAAGTAATCATAGGGTATACCTAAGTAATAGAATATTATTCCACTCCAGAAGTCCACATTGGGATATAAGTTCCTCTGTTGATAATATGGATGGGCCAATACCGCCTGTTCTATACCACTGGCTATGGCGTAAAGCTTTTTAGGATCGCCAAACTTCTTCACATAATCCTCAACAACTCCCTTAAATATCCTGGCTCGTGGATCATAAGTCTTATACACACGGTGGCCAACGCCCATCAACCTAGGGCCACCTGGCTTAGTTGCTGCCTCAACAACATCCTTCGTCTTCGCTGGATCACCAATCTCTAGATAGGATTTCACTGCAGCTTCGTTTGCACCGCCATGTAGTGGGCCCTTGAGGGCGCCTATGGCGCCAGATACTACCGAGTATAGATCGCTTAAGGTCGCTCCTATTACTAAGGCTGTAAACGTGGATGCTGGAATTTCATGATCAGCATGTAAAATTAAGTATAGATCCACGGACTTGGTAGCAAGTGGATCTGGATCCTTACCAAAGAACATGTAAAGGAAATTTGCGGCATGTCCTAGGTCAGGTCTTGGTTTAATCAAATCAAGACCCTGGGACAACCTATAGTGGTAGGCAACTATTGTTGGTAACTTAGCCACAAGTTTCTCGGCAATCCGGAGAGCTAAGGTCTTCTCTTCTTGCTTATACCTACCAGCCCTGAGGGCATCGGCAAGCTTTATGTTATCTTCATCATAGGCTCCCTCGGTTGCTACCGCAGCCTCGAGGGCAAACATTGGATGCGCTTTGGCGAGGGATCTAAGAACCTCTATGGTCGCTGGGTTCAATTCCCTATTATTAGTTAACCTGTTCTTAAGTTCCTCTAGTTCGGATTTTGTGGGTAACTTACCATATAATAGCAAATACACGACTTCCTCATACGTCGAATTATTAGCAAGATCATCAATCCTATAACCCCTATACCAAAGAATACCTCTCTTACCGTCAATGTCACTGATGCTTGTAGTCTTTACAAGGACATCCTCTAAACCATGAATAATTGTACCACAAGGTGTCTCAATTGTCTTACCGCTCGTCGTAATCCGTACCTCCTTAACCTCGCTCATACATGGTAATTATACGATTACTAATTTAAATATTATCCTAGTATTTAGTTTAATGATAATCTATATAAACGACAACTAACGAAAACTTAATAATCAACTGTTAAGGAATAACGGAAATATTTAAGGGCCTCCATTAAGATTAAGCGAATAATGAGGGGCCTATTCATAGGTAGGTTTCAACCACCCCATTGGGGGCATGTCTGGGCCATTAGGGATATACTTAGGGAGGTTGATGAGTTAATAGTAATAATCGGATCTTCGCAGTTTAATTACATAATTAAAGATCCATTCACCGTAGGTGAGAGAATATGGATGCTTAGAGAAGCCCTGAGGGAGAGTGAGGTTGATCTCTCGAGGGTCATAATAATACCAATACCAAACATAGAGAATAATGCAGCTTGGTTTGGGCATCTAAGGTCATACACACCGCCATTCCAAGTTGTCTATACGGGAAACCCATTTGTAGCTCTGCTACTAAGGGAAGTTGGTATTGAAGTCAGGCAACAGCCAATGTATGATAGAGAAAGGTATAATTCAACAAAGATAAGAGAGCTTATTATTAAGAATGATCCAACATGGGAAGAATTAGTGCCAAGCTCTGTGGCTAAAATAATTAAGGAGATAAATGGTATCGAAAGACTAAGAATAATAGCCATAGGTGAGGCTGAGCCTCATAAGTGGTAATATTTCACTTTGTTAAGAATAGGATAAACCTAAGAATAAAGATAATTTTTCACAATCACTGTATCAAATAATTGGTACTTACGAAACATTCATCATCATAGCCAACGGTGTATCAAGACCGCCAAAGTAAGCTAACTCTGTTCTCTTTATAATACCCAATAATTCTATGTATAATCGCACTTGCGACAGTACTAACCCTAATGGATACAAGCCCTTTATCAAGCTCCTAGGAGCTATACAAATAGAGTTACTGCGATAAGTACGAAGGTATTATCAGGGTCATATTTCTGGAAAATCCCTAATATTGTACTAATAATGGCGATATACATGACGAAAGCAACGACATTATTAGGAATAATACCATAAAGAAAAGCATAAAAACTAACATGAAACATAAACCATGCCACCGTAGCTCAGCTCGGTAGAGCGGCGGAGAGGCACACTGTATGGTGTGCCTCGGCGAAGCTGTTATGGGCATGCCAAAGAAACCCGTAGGTCCCGGGTTCAAATCCCGGCGGTGGCGCCAGTTTTACAATCATCTTAACCCCTAGGGCTACTACCAACTCCTAACGTTATTTGGATCCCACTTATTTAGTAGGCCTATCTCCTCTGTAGTTGCTGGTTCAAGAATTCGTACTTGTTGTGGCATCCTTGGCCTAAAGCCCATACTATCTATCACGTCATCCACGGAAATACCAGGAAAGACACCGACCAACTCTAACTCCCCTACCTCATTATCGAATTCGAACAACGCCTTAGGCGTGCATATTGATAATTTTGGTCCATCCATTGTGGGCCCTGGTGCTGTTACAAAATTAACTCTCTCTACAAGTGTTCTCCTGGAATGTTCCTTCAACCACATAACGATCCTACGTGCTCTCCTGTAAAGGTAGGCCGCAGCTGCTCCCCCAGGTAACCTAACCCTTGGTCTCTCATAACTACCAATTACCGAGAGGTTCATATTGCCTTTACGATCCACTTGAGCAGCTGAGAAGAACATAACATCCATTAAACCACGCCTCGCTAGATCAAAGGCATCTAGGCTCGTTACTACACCTTTGCCATTAATGAATGAGTATGGGTCTCCTGAGGATGGCATTACTACCAAGTCCTCTGGTTCGTAGATCTCTGCAACATTTATTATTGTTATATCCTTACCTAAATGCCTAGCCAACATAACCGCTAATAATGCTGGAACGGAGGCTAATCCAACATACACAAGATCACCATCCCTTAACTGTTGAGCCATGCACTTAATCACGTTATCCATGTTAGACATTACCAAACACCTTAAGTGCCTCCTTAACACTCAAACCAGATTTAACTACATTAAAGTATTCTCTTATTATCTCGTAATCAGCCTTATAATAACCATACATTGATGTAGGCCATGCGCCCTTTGGTGCGTGAACTACCGCCGTAACCAAGAAACCAGGTATTGTTAGTCTTTCAGGATTCTCCTTGAAATAGCTTCTGGGTACAATCTCCTCAACCGTTACTATGGCCTTCCTAGCTGCTTGTATCTTAAGTAAATCCTCATACTTAGGCCCGAGCAGCTCTATATCACCCTCTTCATCAGCCTTATGAGCATGTACTATAGCTACATCAGGCCTTATGGCCCTAACGGCCACAAACTCCTCATCCTCATTGAATGGATTTTTAACAATCTTCCAAATACCTCTTTTAACATTTAACGGTACTAAATCACTCTCCAACGCTATTGCTGAGGGCATAAAGGGTAAACCATAGGCACCAGCCCTTAGACCAGCCATCACGCCCTCACAGACATCTTCTATGAACTCAACCTCACCGCTCTCAACCGCTCTTCTAAAGCCAGGTGCTATGCCAAGATGTTCGAAAGTGACCATGGCAGCCCTAATCTTTCTAACCCTGCCCGAAACTATCAATAGATCAAATGCAAGCCCTGGTTCCCTATCAACTAACGCCAAGTCTCTCTTACTTGACTTAGCTATAGTCAGCGCCATCGCCATTGGGTTTCTATGAAAGCTCATTCCACCAAGTGCTATTTCATCGCCATCATTAATTAACTCCAGGGCTTCAGAGAGACTCATTAACTTACTCTTACCCATATCTTCTTCTAATTGCTTTAGATAAATAAGCTTTATGCAAGGAACACCTTAGGTGCGATTAAGACATCATCACCATCATGAAGCCTTGTATTGAGACCATTAAGCCATTGAATGTCTCTACCATTGACAATTATGATGAAGTTATCATTGAGATTGCCATTGCGAAGTAATAATCCTGGTATTTCTTTGTTCACCTTATGGAGACTCTTAATCAAATCAATAACTGTGGATCCCTCGGGCAAATCAACGACCAGCCTAGTCTCATTAGTTAGTTCATGAAGTTCTGCGGAAAACACTACCTTAACTAACATCGTCACACACAGATAGAGTCTACGAATACCTTAGCTACTTCTCTAGCCCTATCTATGGAATTCGTTTTTTCAATACATACATTCTCCTCGTCTTTTAAGTAAACGATATAGGTATTACCGAGATTATAAATCATGCCTCTACCGAAGCAATTCTCCTCAAGTAATGTCTGGTAAACCTCAATGGGTTCCTTGTCTGATAAATTCTTAATAACATTCCTAACTACTTCATTATTGCATTCCATCAATGCCTCAGAATAATGTCTAACTTATTAAGTGTTTTGCATTAATGCTTATATTTCATGTTAAGCTCATCGTATGTGAGTAGAGAGTATCCACGATATCCACTAGTCGGCGTTGGTGCCATAGTCATTAGGGACATTGATGAAATATTGCTTATCAAGAGAGGTACGGAACCTAGTAAAGGTAAATGGTCGATACCGGGTGGTATGATTGAAGTTGGTGAGAGTCCTGAAGATGCTGTACTTAGGGAATTGAGGGAAGAGACAGGTATTGTCGGAAAAGTACGTGGGCTCTTTGGAGTTTATCAATATATCGAGAGAGACGTTGAGGGTAAGGTTAAGTATCATTTTATACTCCTCGACTATCTAGTCGATAATGTTGGTGGCGAGTTAAAAGCCTCTACAGATGCCCTTGAGGCTCGCTTCTATAGATTAGCAGATGTATCGAATCTAGACCTTACCGATACATCTAGGCAATTAATTCAAGATTTACTCAGCGCTGGTTTTAGGTCTTGTGGCGGTTGCTTAATTAGATATGTTAATACCTAACCTCGAAGTCTTCAAATTCACCCTTAGGCTCCTCATCTATTACCTCAAAATCCTCCACAAGAGCGCCTGGAGGTCCTCTCTTCACAATCTGTAGTAACTGTTCGATAGACTCATCAGATCCCTCAGCGACAATCTCAACACTGAAACCATCAGGTAAATTTCTAACGAAACCCTTAGCACCCAGTCTCTTGGCATTCCTAACAACAAAGGCCCTGAACCCAACTCCCTGCACAATACCACGTATTATTACGCGAACCCTCCTCATCTAAAATCCTTATTAATTTTGGGTTTTAAATATACTCAACGTGAATATCGCGAGCATTGATAGATTAATTAAGGCATTACCTGGAATCGTGCTATTCATAAGTATAATGCCTGTACTTAAGCTTCAGCCCATAGGTGCAGTCGTAATAGTAGCTCTCTTCGTCTTATTCTATGAGTTATTCAGAAAGTACCCACTTAGGGGCGGTTGGTTAATAATGCAAATAGTCCTTGAGGTGACCATAGTCATAGCCACATTATTCCTAATAACCACAAACAATTTCTACGATGCATTAGCCGTGTTCCTTGGGTTCATAATACTCGTGCTGTCTGTAAGAGTTGCCGATCTTAGGGCTTTAGCGGTTCTAACAGGGATATACATACTTTACCTATTATATCTGGGCTATAAAAATCCAGTACCAACGAATCTCTATATATTGGCTAATTCACTATTAATATTCATGTCAATGTTTATAATAATGATTAGGAATGCTATATTAATTTATAGGATCGACGTTCCCGAGGATATCATAGACCTTGGGATTACGTATTTGGGCATCGCCTTGCTAATACCATCTGCAGCTGTGTTAGTACTAATGAATAAACAATATCTGTACATGGCATTAGTGCCTCCAATGGTATCAGCGATACCTATGGCTAAGAGGTACTCAAGCTATGTAATTGCGGTTCTCATATTAGTAATGTTAATTTACAGTGTTTATCCAGTAATTAGATTATTGTGGGGTGCGGTGATTGTAGTCACGTTGATCTTTACGATTATGTACCTAAGGCCATCACGTCTAAGGTTCATTAAGGGCCTCAAGCCGCCAATATCGTGGTTAGGCACTTGGTTAGGTGGCAAGTACCTCATTGATACGATTATAGCCACTGGTGGTTTTAGTTATGTCGTTAGAGGTAGGGATGAGTGGGGTAGAGTGTACGCCATAAAGATTCTCAGAGATGTAGACTCGAGAGGCAACCCACTGGCCAATGACAAGAGGGTACTCTCATCATTTAAGAAGGAGATGAGTGAGTATTTACTTATCGATAGTCCACGTATTGTTAAGGTATTTGAAGTTCACATACCACCTGACGAGAAGCTACCATATGAGTCCCTTGAAGATTACTTGAGTGAACCACCATATGTAGTTATGGAGTACATGGAAGGTGGATCTCTGAGAGACCTGCTTAGAGAGAAGGGTCCTTTAGATATCAATGATTTCCTCAGGATCGCTCTCTCAATAACCCTGGCGCTCAATGAATTACATAAATCTAACATAATACATCTTGATTTAAAACCTGAGAACATACTATTTAAAGATAGAGGTAAGAACATCGTCAAGATTGGCGATCTCGGCGCGGCTAAGATAATGGTCGGCGGTAAATCCTATGTTAGCCAATTCTCAATAGCCTATGCAGCTCCCGAGGTGAGTAAAGGTATTGCAGATATTAGGTCTGATATATATTCGCTCTCCTGCATATTTTACGAAATGCTTACAGGAATAAACCCACACCTATACAGACTAAGCCATGGTCAGTACGCAATACCGCCAATAAATAGCTATAGGCCAGACATACCCCCAGAATTAGCCTCAATAATAATGAAAGGTCTTGAATTAAACCCCACATTAAGACCCTCCGGTACAGACGAGATAATATACGTCCTCAATAAGTTAATACATTAATCAGCCAGCCCACCCGCCACTGATAATTTAATAATCGTATAATAACCCAGCCTAATCACAGCCTCGTTACTAAACCTATATTCATTAATTTTCTTAAACGTGCCTCCATCAAGTACATAAGTACCATTTGTACTATTTAAGTCCTTAATTAATAATTCATTACCAACTACAGTTATTACTGCATGTTTTCTCGAAACCGTGGGGTCCGGTATTATAACCATATTCTCAGGGCTCCTACCGAGCGTTATCTCCTTAATTACGGACAGATCAAACATTACCTTGAGATCCTTCATGACTTCTTTGGGGCTCTCAATAAACGTTAGCTCAAGCTTATTGAGATCTCTTCTCAAGGTTTCTGTGTCTAAAGATTCCATCCTCCTTGTCTCTACATCATTAGATGACATTACTTACATTAATCGGCCTAGTGACTTATAAGAGTTATGTTGCATTATGTAATTTTAAGACCCAGTAGGGCCTCTCTCATTGGCCTGCTGCGTCGTTGGTGTTGGCTGTGCCTGGGCAGGCTTATTAACCGATGGTGCAGTGATAGTCTCCTTGCGCACTGGGGCTTTTGTTAATGTAACTTTTCTCTTCCTCTCATCCTCAGCCCTAACCTTCAGTATTCCGAGATAAATGGCACAATTTATACAATAAGTTTTAGTTACGTAATACCTAGGCACTATCGCTCCCTGCTTTTCTAACTCTCTTGCCAAATCGGCTGGCACTGGTGAATATGGCACAGTAACCCTCACAGCCTTCGATCTAGGTACAAGTTTTCCACAATTATCGCAATAAACCATGGGTTCTTTGCCCTTATCACCTTTATGGCGTCCACGGTTCTTCCTCTTCTTTGGCATACACATCGTTGTATAGTTAGGTGCTTAAAAATCATACCCCCATCATTAGATGCTTCAAATTCGCCGGTTATCTTTCATAAGGTTTTTAATCATTAATTAGAATAATACTATTGTGAGTTAGATGAAAGAGGCCACGTTGTACAAAGTATTACCTGACGGTAGGATCGAGTGCACTGCCTGCGCAAGGAGGTGTAAACTCTCCGAGGGACAGTACGGATTTTGTGGTGTTAGATGGAATTTGGGAGGTAAGCTGTACCTGATGGTTTATGGCAAAGTCTCAGCAATGGCCGTAGATCCCATAGAGAAGAAGCCTCTTTATCATTTCAATCCCGGATCCATGGTCCTCTCCCTCTCCACATACGGCTGCAGCTGGGCATGCCAGTACTGTCAGAACTTCGATATAAGCCAGCGTAGGATATTGGAGGGATTTGAGATGGCGCCTGAGAGGATAGTGGAGCTTGCAGAGACTTATGGTGCTCAGGGTATCACTTACACATATAATGAGCCATCAATATTCACCGAATTTGCGCATGACGTGGGCATATTGGCTAAGAAGAGAGGCTTGTTTAATACCTACGTTACGAATGGCTACATGACCGATGATGCCGTCCAAATGTTACAAGAATTTCTCGATGCAGCCACTGTTGATTTTAAGGGAAATGCAGAACCCAAGTTTCTTAGGAGATTCTCAATGGTTCCTGACCCGGAAC
Organism: Vulcanisaeta sp. AZ3; assembly: GCA_000960865.2. Classification (GTDB taxonomy): domain Archaea; phylum Thermoproteota; class Thermoprotei; order Thermoproteales; family Thermocladiaceae; genus Vulcanisaeta. Next base: position 13,890 of record JZWU02000013.1, read on the forward strand.
CAATATTCCAAACACTTCTTGAGATGAAAAGAAAGGGCATTTTCATAGAAGTCACAGATCTCGTAGTTCCCGAGATAGGAGATAACCTGGAGTATGCACGTAGGTTAGCCAAGTGGATTGTGGATAACCTAGGACCTGAAACACCAATCCACTTCCTCAGATTCCACCCGGACTATAAAGTTGACTATTTACCACCAACCCCCATAGAGACCTTAGAAAAGCATGCTCAAGTGGCTAGGGAGGAGGGGTTAAAATATGTATACATAGGTAATGTTCCAGGGCATCCGCTGGAAAATACCTACTGCCCTAGCTGCGGTAGGGTTGTGATTAAGAGGAGGGGTTTCGATATACTTGAAGTTAACCTAACGGAAGATGGAAGATGTAAATTCTGTGGTACTAAGATCAATATTGGCGGTAGGGTGCAACCAACTTGGAGAATGAATGAGAGGTTTGCCTATGTTCCGCTGGAACTATTAAGCAATTATGTTAAGATATCTAAAGAACAGATAGAGGGATTAAGGAGGATACGCGTTAAAGGCCAAGGTCTTAGATAAAGAAACCTAAGGTAACTTTCTAATCCTGACATTCCTAACACAGAGTATTCTCCCCGTAATGTAAGCGGTACTTCCACTCATCATCACGGTTATACCAGTGAGGTCATCATCGAGATTAAGAGAGCGCATTGGAACACTTATGCTCACAACGCTCACACCCATATTAATCCTAACCATATACTCATCATTATCAGGATCGATAATCGTCAATACAAAGCTCGTTAGGTCATCAGACACTCTATGTTCTCTCCACCCAAGCAACCAATAATCACTATACCTAGAATTAATGCCCTTCAACAATGAAATTAATTCACGTTCATCAAAACACTTACCCACCGATAAACCAACACTCTTTAAGAACCTCCTAATCCCCCTCGTTGATCTCTCCACTAGGCTGACAACCATTTTCACCGTAGGCAAAAAACGCATTATAAACCTCACCCTCAAAATAACAATAAATTCCACAAATAACAAACAACAAACACCTAACCTATTGAGCATATCAGAGTTAAAGTGACTATGTATATCGTGATCATTTAGTCATATTTTGAGATTTAATTATCCTAACCTTAATGCCGTTAAGTCTCGGTGTTCCAGCATATTTACCTCTCTCGGACCCAATTATGCCATTTATAGGCTTTCCATCAAGATCTATTAGGCCGTTCTTATGAATTAAAGCAATACCCTTTGGTATACTAGGGTCCTTAACAGCCTTAACCTTCACCTTACCATACCTCGTTTCAAGTATTACCTTTCCCTCATAATCATGTGTATGAAGTATCGGTTCTGGGCTTCCATATACCTCATGGAACTGAGTATTCGTATATAACAAGTGCCCAGCAAATACTAAGTAGATCTCATCATCCCTAAGTGGTTCAGGTTCAATGAGATTAGGAAGTGGTAAGGCATCAGGTTCCTCGGCAGGTAGATATCTCGGTCTCATCTTAACTATCTTCTTAACCTTAAGTTCCTCGAGAGTTATACCAACCCCCCTTATGGCAACATCAACTGCATGCCACGGGTCTTCCTCAAGCAATGGATGCGTAATACCAATTTCCCTGGCTAATCTCCTAACTAAGTCTGCTTCTGAGATACCTCTAAGCGGCTTAATGGGTTCATTGTAGACTAAGTAATCATGCCAATAACTATACATAACATCATACTTCTCTAAGAATGTTGGTGCCGGAATGACAACATCCGCTACCTTAGCAGTCTCTGACCAGAATGGATCGTGAACAATTAGCCTAACCCTACCTTCCTTCACAGCTTCAAGAAGTCTATCACCACCAGGTAATGTAATGATGGGATTCTCATTCCAAGTATATACTATGTCAATCTCACCGCGTTCCACATAATTACTGAACTCAGCCATTGGTATTACCCTAGATGATGTAGCCATGTGAAGGCCTCTTAGGTAATCAAAGTCTATCCCCCAACCTAGGGAGTTGGAATAGTAGTAACCCCTTCTTAAACCAATTAAGGCTGGTATCAGGGATATCATGCCTATAGCATCGCCGCCATTTAACGATCTACCTAGTGCAAAGCCTATAAGAGTTAAGGGCTTATGCTCGTGGTAAAATTCTGCCAACCACTTAATATCGTTGATAGAAACACCACTAGTCCTTGATAGATAATCGAGAGAAAATCCCTTAACATAATTCGCCAACTCCTCGAGATGTTTAACCTTACCCTCAACCAATCCTTCTTCAATTAAGATCTTAATTACGCCGAGGGCCAGGAAGACGTCCGTGCCAGGCCTAACAATGATGGCTTTATTCGATTTAAGGGCCGTATCGCTAAGCCTAACGTCTATAGATACCTTGAACTTCTTAATAAACAATGCCCATATGTGCAACGCAGAAGTACTGGCTGGAAATGCCCAGAACACAGCTGAGTCGTAATTAAGGAAGTCCTCGGGTGTGGCACCCATGCTTGTCCCATAATGAGCTTTAATTGCTGCATGGCCCTCCGAAGAACATATACTCCTATCTGTCTGCGAAGCACCAATGGCATTGAATAGTCTATCTGGGTAATACCAAGTTAGTAGTCCTTGATTACCATCATAATCTGTACGTAATATCTTAGCAGGATTTTTCTTCATTTCATCTTTTAATAACTTAGCCACGTATTTAATAGCCTCATCAATACTTACTTCCTTACCATTAATATAAGCAGAATCAACTCTATTCCTCTCATTTCTAATCAAGTCAGCCCTGCCTCTAGCACATGTAAATCCATTAATTGGATATATCCTCAAGGGCTTATATTCCTCGTTGAATATACACGTATCATAACAATCCCTCGTGCATGCAATAACCATACCCTTTGAACGATGTATCTACCAAGTATTTATTAATAAATTCCTAGAGTTCTTGAAAGATGCAGCATGTCTAGAGATTTCGATGTAATAATAATTGGCGCAGGCTCCACGGGTTCTACAATAGCTTACTACCTTGCCAAGGAGGGTTTCAAAGTTCTCGTTATAGATGCCAGAGGAGTAGCCCAGGGAATGACTGCTTACTCCCTAGGCCTTATCAGGAGCTATTATACGAACGAAGATGTAGTTCACATGGCTCACTACAGTCATCAATTCTTCATAAACTTTGATAAAGAATTTGGGATTAAGATTTTCACAAAGACTGGTCTTTTAGTTATTGGTAATAACGAGAGTAATATGCGCGCAATATATAATATGCTAGTCAGTGCTGGTACCAAGGTTAAGTTAATGAGTGGTAATGAAATTAGAGATTTCCTAGACGCTGAAGTTTCAGATGACGAGTTAGGTATTTATGAGGAGGATGCAGGCTATGCGGATACAAGTCTATATACGAACACGGTAATGAACAAGGCTAGGGAGTTAGGCGCTAGCCTTGCTAATGATGAGGCTAAGGTTTTAATAAATGATAATGAGGTTAAAGGAGTTGAGTTAACTCATAGTCACGCTGTAATTAAGGCTGAACATTACGTAGTGGCCACGGGCGTATGGACACCTAAACTATTACCACAATTAAAACTGCCTATCAAGAATGTAATAGAGAGAGTTGTTAGAGTTGATATTAGTAGGTCATTACCTAACGTATTTGATTACGTAAATAACTTCTACGTGAGGCCTGAGGGATCGAGCAATGGACTAATGGGTCTACTTTACCCACCAGAGGATATTTGGCAGGATCCTGACACTTTCAATGCGCTCGCACAACCATCTCTCGAATATTCACTTAATGTTATGGAAAGAGCAGCCAAGAGAATGCCCTGGTTCGAGAGCGCAAAGTTCATTGGCGGTTGGCAAGGGCTTTATGACGTAACTCCAGACTGGATGCCAATAATTGACGAACCGATAAATGACTTAATTATGTGCGTGGGCCTAAGTGGACATGGATTCAAGTTAGCCCCCGCCTTTGCATTAATGGTACTTGAGATTATTAAGTACGGAGAACCAAAGACATTCAGAAACATATTCAAGCTCAGTAGGTTTAGGGAGGGCAAATTAATAAGAGGTGCTGAGGAGATCGCCGCCTTTTAATCAATGAAGTTCATTTTATTCATCCAAAGTGGATTAAGGACATATTAAGAGGCATGACCTATATTCAATTGGTGGACCGGCCGGGATTTGAACCCGGGATCTCCCGCGATCCTGGTCATAGAACCTGCGAGGCATGTGCGGGACCTTTTGCCCCTGGGCATCCTTCCAGGCTAGACTACCGGCCCGTGCATTATTTTCATTTGAATTTAAAAGTTTGATTTTATGAGGGTGCTTAAACTTTTGTGTTCCGGCAATGTAGGGTCCCTCTAAAGTGGTCCTTAAGTTTGTTTGCTATTGGTATTGATATTAAGTATTCTGCTCATTAAGGTCTGACTGCTTTAAAATTAATATTAATTCTAATCGGTCTAGTTTAAAAGAGACTAGCTTAGCGCCTTAAAGAGGCAGTGCTAATATGTAAGTATGTAAAATTTTTGATGAGAAAAGCTCTGTGTGCCATTGAGATGTTAGTATTGACTAGGGATTTAGATAGGATTATCATTAGATAAAGTATTAACCCGGTAAGTGTTGAGGAGTTAAAGCTAATGTCGTTGATTTAGGTGGCCTTTGCGATATGAGTATTGCGGTGACTATGTTTAAGTTGCTGCCGGTCCATCCGGTCCTTATTAGGGTGCTTGTTTTTTCATAAATAATTGCGGTATTGTTATTCTTAAGTTCGTTCATAGGATCTAGGCCCATCTCTAAGGCTTTTTCCATTATTGAGCCATCGGTCATGCAACCAGCTGCATCCATATTGCCATCAATTCCATCGGTGGCTATTGAAAGCATGGAAATTCCATCAATACCCATTATGGATAACCCAAAGCCTGTGCAGAGTTCCGTGGTTCTACCACCCTTACCATTACCAACAACAGTAACCGTAGGCTCACCACCACTTAATATTACCCCCTCCCTAATAGGAACACCCCTAAACCTAGCCTCAAGGGCTATGCTAGCAAGATATCTACCAACCTCCCTGGCCTCTCCCTCCATTCTGGAGGTGAGGATTAATGAATTCATGCCAAGGCTTTCCACGTAACGTGATACATCCTTAAGCACATCCATGTTACTTGCAATTACGTAGTTCCAAGCATTATTTAACTCCTTAGGCGTATCACTAATCAATCCCCGAGCCCCACTCTCAAGTATCTCTCTAACCTTAGTGGGTACCTTATCCCAGATTCCCCTATTCTTTAATACACGTATTGCATCGATATATGTCGTTGGATCAGGAGCGGTCGGTCCGCTGGCCACGGTTGTTGGGTCGTCACCAGGTACATCACTAGCAATTAATGAAATTACTTTACCGCCTCTTTTAACAACCTCGAGGGCTAACCTACCACCTTTAGTCTTAGATAGGTGTTTTCTTACAGCATTCATCTCATGTATTGTAGCCCCACTTTTAAGTAGTAACTCATTAACAATTATCAGATCTTCAAGATTCAATCCTTCCATGGGAACTTCTACCAATGCTGAACCTCCACCGCTTATTAGGAATAGTACGTAATCTCCAGGCTCAACTCTTGATATTAAGTTTAATATTTCTAGTCCAGCCTTCACACTTCTCTCGGTGGGTAATGGATGCGTTGATTCAAGGACCCTAATAATACTCAACCTACTTGGGATCCCTTTAGGTACAATTGCTATACCATCAATTATTCTATTGCCTGCTCTATCCTCAATTGCCTTGGCCATATTTATTGCGCCCTTACCGATAGCCACTAAGTGAAATTTACTAACTTCATGACTAAGGATCTTTACGGTATTACCTTCAACATTTATTACTCTATTCACTCTATCGTATAGGTTTGATGCACGTAAAATAACGTTAACTAAGTCCGCTAGGAAGTCGCTTGCAAAGATCGGCGTTACCATTAGGTCGATAGTTAGTGTTTGTTTTATAAAGGGTGATGTTATTATCACGACCATATGATTGATACTGAGAGATTAAAGGCAAGATTAAGAGAGCTTGAGAATGCTAAGGATGAAATTATTGAAACAAGTGTTAGAATTACCAGATTATCGAAATCAATCATTTACTCATTGATTAGGAATGACGCTGAGTCTGCACGTAAATATATAAGTGAGATGCAAGAATTAATGATCAAGTTGAAGAAGTTAATAGTTAAATACCCAATGTACTATAATAATGCCGTAGTTAGCTTGCAGGAATATGTGGAGGCTATGGCAATGTGGTACTTCACGACCGAAGGCAGATTGCCTGAGATTAATGAGCTTGATGTTGACGTAATACCCTACGTAAATGGGATAGCTGACTTCGTCGGTGAGCTTAGTAGAAAAGCAACTGAAGAGATGATAAGAGGCAACCTAGAATTTGCTAAGAGAGCAAAAGATGTTATGGAGAATATATACCTAGATATGCTAAATCTCGAGCCTAGAGACTTCGAGATGAGGAAAAAAGTTGATTACATAGCCTCAAATATAAATTGGCTAAATGAGAAAATATTCTATAAAACCTTAGCGTTACCACAAATACCCACGAATATTCGTAATGCAAATAATACTGAAAACAACAACTAGCCTCTGTCATAATGCGCAGCGCCTCATTACTCTATAGTACTCGTTAGTTAAGGTGAGAATTAATCTAGATATACAGTTATATCTAAGAAAAAGTTTTATTAAATATTAAAACAATAATAAATATATTTTATAGTAAATGATATGATCCTAAACTTTAGAAGAAATTGAGGCTTAATGCCGTCTTGCGAAGTGTTTTCATAACAACCGTCTTACCTTAAATTACGTAACTCCCTATTTAATAGAGCTTACTATGTTTCTTATCTGTTCGAGCCTTTTCTCTAACCCACTGCATTTCTCATTGATTATTTTATTTACCTCGTCCTCTGTATATAATCTCTCGATTTTTATGTTTGAGAAGTTCAATTTATTATCTTTCTGATCATAGGTAATTATTACGCTTATTCTAACAAGTGTCAGTTTGTCTATACCTCTCTTTATCATCTCTTCATATATTGCCTTATTTAATTCGGCTATGTCCCTAAGTATTACGTCCTCTGGCACAGCCCTTGAGAATGCAGCAAAAGCTGCGCGTCTCAATTTATCGGCAAATCTAGCAGCGATTATTATGCCGGTCCTTATCTCAACAGTTAGTGGTCCCTGTATTGTGAATCCGCTGTATAATTTCTCATATTCCACGGCTCTCTCCTTATCTCTCTCAATATCCTCGCTTAGTTTCCAAGACATAACTATTTATTCACATTTTAGATATTAAAATCTTATTTTCGTGATTTAATGCAAACGCTTAAGTAGGGGTTTGAAATTTATTACTTGATCTGAGTTTATGGGGATTCGTAGGGTTGTACTTGATGTCGATATTCCAAGTAATATATCAACGGTGGAGTTGGCAGAGAAGCTTGGTAGGATTAATGGCGTGAAGGCAGTAAATGTTACAGTAACAGATACTGATGTAGAGGTCTTGGGATTAATAGTAATTGTTGAGGGTGATAGTATTAATTATGATGAGGTTAGAAGAATAATTGAGGATTTAGGCGGTGCCATTAGAAGTGTCGACCAAGTGGTTGTTGGTGAGTACATACTTGAGTTTAATCCGCAGTTGATCAGGGAGAGGTAATTATGGCATTAATTGAGGGCAGGTACGTGGTGCTCGGCTTCTTGGATAGTGTCCTAACAACGCTAGTATTGGGAGAGGCCATGGTAAATACTATTAAGCTGGTTATTATTGTTACGATTATTAATTTATTAACGGCCTTCATGGCTGAGTATATAGAAGAGAGGGGTACATTAAGCCATATAGAGAGGGCACTTCTTTTGAGAAAGGGTTCGTTATTAAGAACGAGTCTTCATAGAAGAGCTGTGCTTGACGCTATAATTAAAGGTTTAGTATTTGGTATTATTTCATTGGTTGGGGCTCTAGTGACTGAGTCAAGCATAGGCATTAGGGTGTTTTGGGTTCCTATAATACCGATAATAATGCTTGGTGTTTTTGGCACTCTCATGAGTAGGTACTTCAGAGGTAACGCTTTTCTCTGGTTTGCATTATATGTTGTCCTTGGTATAGTTGCGTCTTTCATTGGCTATGTCATTACAGGGCTAGGACCTTTTTAGGATTGTTTCGTTAGGTTTATGGGTTTTCCTTCTTTGATTATTTTATCGCTTAATTCAGGGTTTACCTTAGCTAATTGATCCTTAATACTCTCTAAGAATGTCTCATCTTCCTCTTTATTCCTAAGCTCATCAGGTAGTAATATGGGTATCTCCTCCTTTATTGGATACCACCTACCGCATTTACTACAGTATAGAACTCCCTCAACAACCTCCTTCTTAATGCACTCCTCACAAGGTAATTCCTGTGGGTTTGGATAGTTCTTAATAAAGACATTCCTTAAGGCACAATACTCTTCACAGAAGGGCTTCTTGCTCCACTCATACTTACGTTCCGGATACTCCTTCTCCTTTAACACTACCAACGTTAATGGGAAGGACTTATCATAAGGGCAGGCTAGTACATCCATTAATCTGTACTTCACGATAATTATTGGCATTAAATCCCATTTAATTACTTTACTATCAAAAACAACATTCAGCATAGCACTGAGGCTATTGGGTTAGGGTAGGCTGGCAAAACTTGCATCATTATATAGAGTTAGTGTTGATGATAAACTAATCATGATAAAGATGCGATTTTATAGCGTGAGCCCTTCTAGGAGCCTTTTATCAGTACTTTCTTTCCTCAGGTTTCCACCTTGTTATTCTAACTGGTACGTAACTGAGCCTTGGTCCCTCAGCTGTGTAGAAGTAGAGGGTGTGCTTGAGCCAATTTACATCATCTCTCTTTGGATAGTCCAACCTATAATGGGCACCTCTTGATTCCGTCCTTGTTAGCGCGCCGATGGTTATTAACTCTGCCTGTTCTAGCAGGAAGTCGAGTTCTAAGACGTCTCTTAGATTTGTGTTATAGTATCTGCCCTTATCCTCGATCCTAACGTTTGGAAATCTATCTCTCAATCTCTTTATTGTTGAGTAAGCCTCCTCTAATCCACTCTTATCTCTGAAGACATATACGTAGGTATCCATTGTTCTATTCATCTCATCCTTAATCGCATATGGGTTTTCAGCCCCAACCTCTTTATGTAATAATTTATCGAAGACTCTACTCTCCTCCCTAGAGACCTTGGTCTCTATGTCACCAGTGTATTCAAGCATAGTGTCTGGTGCGTTCATAGCATACTTAGCCGCCGCAGCACCTGTTAACCTACCCCACACAAGGCACTCACTTAATGAGTTGCTGCCCAGTCTATTGGCACCATGGACGCTCACATTGGCAGCCTCACCTGCAGCCCAGAGATTAGGTACCCTAGTCTTGTCTTCATCAAGCATGACTTGACCATATAAATCGACGTGTATTCCACCCATCATGTAGTGCATCGCAGGCCTTACTGGTATGGGCTCCTCAACAGGGTCTATACCCAAGGTCTTTATAGCTATCTCCCTAATCATGGGTAGCCTCGTATTTATCCTATCCTCACCTAGGTGTCTTAGATCAAGTAATACATAACATAAACCTGATTCCTCATCTACAAAACCCCTACCCTGAAGACACTCCGTAATAATTGACCTACTCACAATATCCCTAGGCGCCAGCTCCATCCTGCTTGGTGCATAATTCTTCATGAACCTCTCACCCTCCTTATTAAGTAAGTAACCACCCTCACCTCTAGCGCCCTCGGTTATCAATATGCCATTGGGGACTAGGGCGGTTGGATGGAATTGCGGAAACTCCATATCCTTAAGCGGTATTCCAGCCCTGTAGGCTAGTGAGTAACCGTCTCCTGTCGAGGACCAAGCCATTGTTGTGAACTTATACACTCTACCATTACCACCCGTGGCTATTATCCCAGCCTTAGCAAGTATTACCTTAAATTCACCCGTCCTCAAGTCAATCGCAGTTACCCCTTTAAATACCCCATTATCCATTATTAATGATGTTACAAAATGTTCATGCATAATCTCTACATTATCAAATCTCAACACATTATCGTAGAGTGTACTCAAGAGGAAGAAGCCGCTCTTATCTTGGGCAAAGGTTGTTCTTGGTATCGTCATTCCACCAAAAGGTCTCTGCAGTATTCTCCCTTTCTCATCTCTTGACCAGGGAACACCGAGATGATCCATGAATATTATTTCTTTGGGTGCTTCATTAACTAATAATTCAACAGCATCTTGATCGGCAAGGAAGTCACTACCCTTAACAGTATCATAAGCATGCAAATCAATGCTATCCCCAGTCTCCTTAGGATAAAGCACAGCACTAGCTCCGCCTTCGGCACTTACAGAGTGGCTCCTCATCGCATGAACCTTAGATATTACTGCAATCCTTATCTTACCTTGTGATACACGTGCAGCCTCAAAGGCTGCCCTTAACCCTGCAAGACCCGAACCGATTATTACCAAATCGTATTTTAGAACCTCCGGCATCTTTACACCATTTAGTCTAATATTTACCAAATTTTAATATATTTCCTCTTTCCTAAATCGTGGAGGATAAGCATTATTAATGCCTTAGCTCTTAACTATCATAATGTCAATATTGAACGAGGAGGAGTTAGAGATTAAGATTAGGGAATTAAGCGGCGAGATTCTTAAAATTAGAGAATCAATTGAGGATAAGAATAAGGAGAGGGCTAGGTTGCGTGACGAATTGAACAAGGTTAGGGAGGAGTTGAACAGTGTGATAAGTCAGCTCAATGGCAAGAGAGAGGAGTTAAGGAGAGTTAGGGAAGAGTTGAGTAATCTTCGTAGAAATAGGGATAGCATAGTAAATATGTTGAAGCAACTTAAGGAGAGAAGAAATGAATTGCTTCAAAGGATTAAGGAGTTAATTGAGAAAGTAAGGAAGTATAGAGAATTATTAAACATGCTTAATGATTTGATAGGAGGTAAGCCCGTGGATAAGGATAAATTAAAAGAGCTCATCGAGAAGCTTGAGTTTGAGCACGAGATATCACCAACAGATCCTGAGAAGGAGTGGGAGTTCTTTAGAACGATACAGCAATTGGAGAAGGAACTTAATGCTGCTGAGGTGATTTCGAAGATTAGAGGGCAGTTGAACAGCAATTCTCAAGAAATAGAGAGGCTTCGAAATGAGAGAGTAGAGTTGGGGCAGAGGATGAAGGAGCTTTATATGAATTCCCTAATAAGCATTAAAGCGCAGATACAAGAACTTAAGAAGAGAAGAGACGTTATCATTAATGAAATAACGCAATTAAAGAGCAAAAGGGATTCTCTTAAGGCTAGACGTGACGAATTGAAGACTGAAGTACTGAAGAAGTCTGCTGAGATTAAGGAGCTGAGGGATAAACTAAGGGAATTAAATGAAGAGCTCAATAAATACCAATTACTGTTGGCAGCAGCTAGAAAATCAAAAAGCCTCATAGTTAAGAAGCAAGAAGAAGAGAGATTTAAAGAGGCAGCTAAGAGGAAAGTTGAGGAGGGCCTACAGAGGTTAATGAATGGCGAGCGAGTGTCACTGAATGATTTATTAGGCTTAGGATTAGAGGAAGATAGTGAGAAGTGAGGCATGGCAAGGCCAATAAAGAGGCTCCTGGTGCTCTATGTTGATAGGGATAATGATGTAGGCGAGAGATTAGGTGTTCCTACACCAATAATAGGTAGAAATAACATTCTAAAGGTAGCCACAGAATATATACTTAGGTACCCCGATGATTCCGACGCTAATGCAATGTTTGGTGCGATACAGCTGTATGATTCGTTAACATCAACACTTGGTAATGACAATGTTGAGTTAGCTGTGGTTACAGGAACAAGTTCTGAGGACATTACCGCTGACATGAAAATACTCAATGAGGTAGATAAAGTACTACAGGTCTTTGATGCTGAGGGATTTGTTGTGGTTTCTGATGGCCCATCAGATGAGACGGTGGTGCCGTTGATTCAATCGAGAAGGCCTGTAGTTTCGATTAGAAGAATTGTTGTTAAGCAGACTAGAGGCTTTGAGGAATTTGCTGTGTTAGCTAGGTACTACCTTAGTAAGTTATTTGGTGAACCTAAGTACAGGAGGTATGTGCTTGGCTTACCTGGCGCTCTATTATTAATTTACGGTTCGCTCTACAGTATATGGCCATACATACCTATGTTCATTAGGACACTAATAATAGCTGGAATAACAACACTCCTTGGTGCAGCCTTTATACTATATGGTTTTAACATTCACGAGTCGTTACTTAGGTTCCTTAGGATGTATGAAATTACATTCTTTATTTCAGCCCTATCCATATTCTTTGACATAATATACGTACTATCCACATATTACATATTACACCAACCAATACCGCTCTGGAGCACCCTAAGCCTATTCGACTTACTAGGGCTCGTGGTTGCTGCAATACTCACGGTCAACTCAATAGAGGTTTATATCAAGTATAGAGTTAGACCCTTTGGCAGGGTTGCTGCTGATGTTTTACTAACAACGTTCCTAATTATAGTAGCCAAGGACTTAGCTGGTTATATGCTTGGTAAGGTTGGCACATACCCATTACTCTTCGACTTAACAATCTATACTGTGATAGGGTTAATAACGTTATTCATACTAGGCATTTTAAGGAATAGATATGGTAAGGTTAAGGGTGGAGGTAAACAAAGACCTAGGGTCTCTAGCATACCATGAATTAGAGGCCTTAGCAGAATTAGTTAATGGTTCACTAGTTCTCGTTGATGAAAGTGAGTACCTATTGATTGATTACTACGGTAGTGCGGAGGCATTGAGAAATGTGTTGTGTAGAGCCTCATTGATTAAACGTGTGTGGATTGTTGAAGATCATGAGCATTTAATAACAGATCTCAACAGGTCGAGGTATAGGGTTCTTAAGAGGGGTAGGGAGAAGGGTGGTTCTGCAAGTGTTGATCTACGTATTGCAAGGCTCCTGGTAAATTTGGCAAGAGTCCGTGATGGTTCGGTCTTCCTAGACCCCTTCATTGGTAATGGTATTATTGCGTATGAGGCTTTGATGCTTGGGGCTCGTGTAATTGGTGTAGACATTAATAATAAATTCCTGCGATCAATCCATAATGCACATATGGATATCGCTAACTCAGACTTCTCATTAGCTCCAATTAAAGATGGAGCTATTGATGCAATAGCTACAGATCCTCCATATAATAGATTGTCAATAATAGACATAGACATCGACACTCTATATAGGAGATTTGCTGAGGAAGCTTATAGAGTTTTGAGGGCTGGTGGTTACTTAGCCTTCTCTCATCCAACGTATATAGGCGCTCTTGATTGGTTCATAAGCACTGGCTTTAAGCTTATAGGTAGTGGTCTGCAGCGTGTTCACGGTGGCCTGACTAGGTTAATATACGTGTTTAAGAAGTGATGTGATTAAATAATGAATGGTAGATTCTTTGAAGGTACTGAACAATTACTGTAAGTATATGAATTACGAATTTTGAGCATAATAGTCCTAGCTGTTTTTAATTTCAGAGAGATAGTAAATAATGTGAAAAATGGAGGTTATTCAATGCCGAGCAATGCTCGTAAGTTCTTTGCTGAGGCCACAGAATCGCTTGCCTGGGTTATGGCTCTGCCAACAACTACAATATCTACATTAGTATCTCTGAGCTTGCGAGCTACGCTTTCATTTATACCGCCGGCTATTGCAACACCTAACCCATACATACTCTTTATTTTAACTGCTTCATCAATTAAATCATCAATACTTAATTCTCTGCTTCTCTGAACATCAATCCCTAGATGAAGACCTACGTAATCCGGCTTCAACCCGTTACTAAGTAATTCTCTAACCCTGTTAATAGGATCTTTAATGCTAATCATATCTATTATAGACTTACCACCAAGTCTTTTGGTCTCATTCACGAATTCCGTAATGGTTTCATTAGCTGCGGCACCAAGGACACTAACCATACTTGCACCAGCCTCGATTGCAAGCCTCGCCTCTAATGCGCCGACATCCATTGTCTTTAAATCTGCCATTATATCTATGTTGGGGCAAGCAATCCTCAAGGCACTCACTACGTATATACCGGCAGCCTTTATTAGTGGGGTCCCGGCCTCAATTATATCCGCGGCTTTTGCCTCGCATAATCTGCGTGCCATGCTTACAGCAAGGCTGGGTTCTATAAGGTCCAGGGCGACTTGAAGCTTCAATGAAAATCACCAACCTTTGAATATTATCTTTATTGGAATACCCATCTTCATCTCCACAAGTATTGGTACTTCAGACTTATCGCCAAGTTTATTGGCGACTATATCAAGTACGTCCTTAACCTTAGTCAATGCGGCTAGTCTATCAGCCATGGCCTTTCTACTCTCATCAAGTGCTTCATATTCATCAATAGGTCTTGGATCAAATATTATCTTTAACCCCGTGAGTTCTATTGCGGTAGATAATAATATTTGTTGACCCTTACCTACTATTTCCTCGATCATCTGCATAAGGACCATGTACTTATCAGCCTTAGCCTTAGTTTCACTTATCATGTTTTCTATCTCCCTAATTCTTCCCTCGAGCTCGTTTATCTGGTTATTTATATAATCTATTAACTCCTTAATACCATTAAAGGTCATTAGCTCAAGGTCTGGTGCACTGGACATGGGCTTACTAAAAATCTTAGTGACGTAATACTTTAAAAAAATATCGCTTATGAAAATGAAGAAAACTATACTAACCACCAAGGTCTTGCATATAAGAACTCCTCAATAACGTTCCTCTCATTAGTGTTAAAGACCCTTAAATCCTCAATTGATTCTATTACGAAAAACTCGGCCTCATTTACGTATGATCTTAAGTTCTTAAGTGATATCGTTGGTATTAAATACTTTATTAAATCAATGGCATTTACGAATCTCCTCTTCTTAATAACGTACCAACGGGAACCTCTGATGAATGGGCCAACAACATTTTGATCATTAATATACTTCTTTATAAAGTTCCTAGCAGCGTCAGAATCAACCAGAGGTCCTTTATGATTTTCGTAAGGAGGTAATCTTACTTCCCTTAGAGATAACATGAGGAGTATTACTGACTTATCATCACTCCATGCCATCGATCGAATAACCCTAAACTCATACTTCTCTAGATTCCTTGTTAATGAATCCATAAGTCTCCTAATCTCGCCCCAAACTATGTCTGGCGATACATTAATTGGATATCCAATCCTCAATACTATTGATGGTATTACGACTTGAGGCATTGGGTATGATCGGTGTATTTGCTTAAAGAATTCAAGGCGAGGATGCTCTAAGAATTCCCGTGATGCAGCTATTGCTGTGGCTAAGTTCTCCCTACTTACTGACGCTGCGGCATTTCGATTAGGATCAACAGGGTCTATTATTATTACAGGTGCTCTGAATTTCTTAAAAGCGTTCTTTTCATCATATGTGTTAGTCATGTCTATGAATGCACGTTTGGTTGACCATTTAGCCATGGCCTTTATAGCATCAATAAATGATCCGTAATATATCACTAAGAGTTCGCTGACATAACCACTGAATCCTTGTACCTTAATTTCAGCGCCGTAAATACCTATGGTCTTAAAGAATGCCTTAAGCAGCCTAACATCAGTATTTTTACCTCCTAGCTTTGATTTTACAAATTCTGTATGTAGTGGTGTTCTATCGGCTGCCGTAAAGGGTCTCTCACCTTGGCTTATCTTAATGCATGGTACCACGTCTATCTCAAAGTCATTAATTAATACTTGGATGTATGGGTGCTGGGCATACTTAATGATCCACTTAAGGTTATTTTCCCTTGCTACGTCTATTAAATCATTAACTACATCGCCATTCTTAATCTTATTAAGGTAGATTCTGGGCAGAATAACAAATATATCTATATCTCTATCTCCAGGTAACCATGTACCCTTAGCCACAGAACCCTGCAATGAGACCTCAAAATCCTTATATCCACGCCTTATTAACCCATTATTAAAAATATTAATAACACTATTTGCAGTACTAATTACTCTATTCTCTTCCTCACGGCTTGGGGTAACAATGCCTAGAGCCTCTTTAGTTATCTTCTCAATTTCCACAAGAATTAAGCATTAACATTACACTATTAAAAGAACTTCATTATTGCAATATGAGGAGTTGATTAAGCCTATCCCTCACCTTCAATAGTAAGTTCTTTATTTTATTAACAAGCGTCTCGTCACTAATGAGATTGCTAAGTTTCCTTACTGCTTCATTTACATCTATGCCTAGCGGATTTAAGCCAAGCCCCGCTAGGTAAGCCAGCGTTTCCAATGCCGTATTTTCATCTGATCCCTCCTCCTTAGCTATATCGATCAAGACCTTACCAACTACGTATAGACTAAGTGTATTCACATCGGTATTTAGTATAGAGGCTATTCTCTCACGATCATCCTCGCGAAATTCCCTAATGAATGTATCGAAATTACCATACCTGTCCTCAATCATTATATCGAAGTACTTGCTTACAGCTCTTACATACTTCGAGTATATTCTCACCGCATCATTAATTTCATTAATATAATCTAGGGCGCTTTTATATGACATAACGGCGCCCTCGGTGGTTAACTCATCGATTAATCCCTCATTAATTAAATCAAGGAATTTATCACCAGCCTCCTCATAAATTCTCCAGTCATTTTCCTCAATAGCCTTGCAGAGTAAGTAAAAGGCTGTACATAAATTGCCCTTTATTTTTACGGCGACCCAATAATCTCCGTTTAAATCCCCAACATTATTGAGGATTTCCCTGCATGAATTATAATATTGCATGGCTCTCGTTATATCACCATGCATGAAATAATAATTAGCGAGTATCTCTCGTGAATCCAACATACTTAGAACTTCATTAGCCCTAGCTTCTTGAATACCAACGGACTCCCTAAAATTTGTGATAGATGATACGTAGAATCTCGAGGCTTCTTCAATCATCTTCTCTTCAATATCATGCTTACCCTCATCATGCATCCTTAAAGCCTTGGCCCTTAAATCCTCGGCTCTAGCCACCTTAGACATGGCCTCCATAAACTTAGCCCTACCGTCCTCACCTAAGTGCTTATAGGTGAGAGCCGCTGCGGTGAATCTATTTATCGAGCTTTCATAGGCGGCTACTGAGTATAGCGCCACACCTAACGCTTCATTAACTTCAGCACCTAACCTACCTTCAAGGTTTATCCCTACGCTCTCATCAATTGCATGTATGCCAGACTCCATATCCATACTCATTAATAACTGTATCAATGCGGGTATGTCCTTGATATCCAGTAACTTTAAGGCCTTGAGAGTGCCCTCCTTAATATTTACTTCATTGAGTTCCTTAATCATTGAGTAGTCATTTATAGATATCGTGCATGAGTCGCTAGTGCACCGGGCCGAGTCTTTAAAGGCACTTTTATCAATCAATTTCTTGGGCACTAAACCCTTCAATGCATATAGTAGTATTGACGCTACAGAATTAGCGATGCATTCCTGTTCCCAGTGGCATGAATCAGTAATATTAATCACTAAATCTCCCATGGAGAGTTTTTGTGCTCCTATTAATTCTTTTAGTGCGAGTTTATGTTAACGTTCTCTTCTTGATGATGATGCGTTAAATTAATAATACTTAACTCTTATGTATTAATTCATATGGGCAATTATGATGTTATAATATTAGCCGGTGGATTAGCGACTAGGCTTAGACCCCT
Organism: Vulcanisaeta sp. AZ3; assembly: GCA_000960865.2. Taxonomy (GTDB): domain Archaea; phylum Thermoproteota; class Thermoprotei; order Thermoproteales; family Thermocladiaceae; genus Vulcanisaeta. The sequence goes on from JZWU02000013.1 coordinate 31,665, forward strand.
TAGTTACTCACGTCCAAAGCCTCTCCTGCCTATTCTTGATAGAGAGATCATTGATTGGATTATGGATTCTATAACTAAGCTACCGCTTAACAGGATCTTCATATCCATAAGGTACATGGGTGATTTAATAAGAGAGCATATGGAAAAGGTTTGGTCTGACTTTAAGGATAGGTTGGTATTCGTTACTGAGAATAAGCCTCTTGGCGATGCCGGTCCTATAGCATTGATTAACGATATGCATGAATTAACAGATACTTTCCTAATTATCTACGGAGATATATTCAGTGACATAAGTGCTACCTCTCTCCTTGATTTCCATAGGAAGATGGGTGGAATTTCAACAATAGCGTTGACTAGGGTTGAGGATGTGTCTAGGTACGGTGTTGCACAACTTGATGAAATGGGTAGGATAATAAATTTTATAGAAAAACCAAAGCAGTACGTTGGCTCTAACCTAATCAATGCTGGTTTTTACGTATTCACGAAGGAAGTTATTAAGTTAATACCAAAAAATCCTGAGGGTCAAGTGAAACTGGCAATAGATGTTATACCGAGGTTGTTAAGAGTTGGTGAGGTCTATGGATACATACATAATGGTCTTTGGTTCGACATAGGAACACCTGAAGATTACTTAAAGGCGAATTTCAAGGTGCTTGAGAATAAATGTTCAGGGCAAGGTTTGAGTTGCATTAATATTGATGTTCCACCGTCAGTCACAATACAGCAACCAGTTTACCTAGGGCCTGGTGTTACCGTGGGTGCTTATACGGAACTTGGACCAAATGTCATTATTCATAAAAACGTGAAGATAGGCAATGCCGTTAGAATCACTAACTCCCTAATCTTCGATGAAGCCTCACTATGTGATGGAGCCTATGTATCAGGCAGTATAATTGGTAGTAACACATACATTGGTAAATGGGCTAGAGTTGAGGATGGTGCCGTGATTGGAGATGGTGTTTACATAAAGGGTTCGGTCTACGTGGCCAAGAATACAAAGATCGGTCCCTATAGGGAGATTATGGAGTCGATATATAGAGATGGTGAAATCATACCCTAATCCTAAAATTAATTAAAGTTTAAATACCCGCATTGACAATGGTTCTCGAATGTCGCAAGAAATTAAGCAGATAGTTAGGGTTGGGGATACGGACTTAGATGGGTTTAAGCCGGTGGCCTACGCCTTAGCTAAAATTAGGGGTATTGGAATACCAACAGCTTATGCCATCTGTAGATACCTAGGCATAAATCCAGTAATTAGGTTAGGTAACCTCGATGATGAATCCATTAAGAAACTGGACTGGGCCGTTAGAAACCTGAACCAATTTGCACCGGGATGGTTTGTGAATAGACCCAAGGATCCGGAGACTGGGAGAAATATTCACCTAATAGGCGCGGATCTTGTGCTGGCAGCTAAGAGGGATGTGGACTTAATGAAGAAGTTAAGGGGTTGGAAGGGCATTAGGCATAACCTAGGGCTTAAGGTTAGAGGGCAGAGAACTAGGACAACAGGTAGGCTTGGACTGACTATGGGCGTCATTAAAAGTAAAGGTACAACGGCTGGAGGAGGCGGAGGAGGTAGTAGTAAGTAAGATAAATTCAATAACAGGTTAAGATTACTCTAGCTATCCCTTACCTATAAACAAATAAGTTTATATAAATAAATTCTATTGCATAGAAAGGTTCTCATGCGCATATCTCATTATTTATTTATTTATTGTACTTCTACTACTCATGTTTTACACCTAGAGAGAAAGTAATTTAAAAGGATTAATAGTGATTAACCATGATCGAAAATGACGATTGTGAAGCCATTAGTAAAGCTCGAGTTCAGGGAATTGGGGAGAGGTGACGAGAGAATGGTTATTGATTTATATAACTCATTAAGTATTGAAAGTATTTATTATAGGTTTAGAGGATTTTTTAAGGATTTCGAGAGATATATAAAATCCATATTTGCCGATCAACGAAACATTATCTATGGGGCCTTTACCGAAGGAGAGCTTGTGGGTGTCTTAGAGGCTGTTTATCTAGATGATGGTTGTTATGAGATGGCTATTGTCGTTAGGGATAATTATCAAGGCAAAGGCATTGGGACAAGATTGGTGGCTTATGCAATTAATGATTTAAAGAGAAGAAATGCGAAGACCTTGATTGCGCATACAACGCCAGATAACTACAGAATATTGGCTATATCAAGAAAGTTTCATGGCACTATAAAGTGCATGTATGATGAATGTACTGTAGTATTTAACCTTCCAATGATTAATGTTAATCAGTTTTTAAATTAATAATGAACTAAAGAGATGTGGAGAAAGTAATTGTTTTGCTGACCGAGGCATCCCTTGAGACAATACCGAGGGAGCTGTGGAATAACTCAATAATCATTAAGGATTCCAGGAGGATGCATAAGGATCCTAGATACTTAATACTTGATAGGGCAAGGCATCATAAAGCTATGGTTAAATTACCCATGGCCGAGAAGAGAGGTAGGCCTGACATTGTACATCAAGCCCTATTGTTAATTCAGGGCAGTTTCCTAGCACGTAATGGCCTAATTAAGACCTATATTCATACAATAAATAATGTATTAATTGATGTTGATTCAGGGATTAGGCCTCCCCGTAATTATAATAATTTCATTGGGCTTATGAGCCAATTATTTAAGGAAGGCAAGGTGCCACCTACAGGTAGGGCTCTATTAAAAATTATACATGATAGTGTTAATTACATATTAAATATCGAGCAACCTGACCATCTTATGCTGCTTGACGATATTAGGGGTAAGGAGATAACGATGAGAGAATTTACAGATTATATTGTTAATTTCAGAAAACCACTTATTATGATCGGTGCATTTCCCAGAGGTTCATTTGAGGAGTACATATATTCGTTAACCAATGATGTATTTAAAATTGGCAAGTACTCTATTGATACGTCATCAATACTATGCAGGTTATTGCACTCCCTAGAGGTTAGATTGGGACTTTTTGCCTAGGTCTGTGCTCAATATTTATTAACCCAAACACCCTTACCTATACTAAGTGCCCTAATTTATGTGCGGTATTATCGGCATTACATCATTGCCGGGCAGTCTCAAGGAGCCAATTGGTAGGATGGTTAGGAGGTGTCTCGAGAGGCTTGAGTATAGGGGTTATGATTCTGTAGGCATAGCAGTAATTAAGGGTAATCACATAGAGGTTAGAAAAGGTAAGGGAAAGATTGCGGAGGTTAGTACTAGGCTTAATTTTGACGAGGTTGATGGTTCAGCAGCCCTTGGACATACGAGATGGGCTACCCATGGTAAGCCCAGCGATGAAAATGCGCACCCGCATACAGATTGTACGGGTAGCATTGCCGTTGTTCATAACGGCATAATATCTAATTTTTTAGAACTTAAGGAGGAGTTAATTAAAAAGGGCCACGTATTCAAGAGCGAGACAGATACTGAGGTTGTGGCTCACCTAATAGAGGAATACCTGAGGATGGGGTATAAACCATTCGATGCTTTTAAGGCTGCTCTCTCAAGGTTGAGAGGTGCATATGCTCTCGTCATTGCGATGGCCCAAGAGCCGCGTAAGCTTTACTTAGCCAGGAATACGTCGCCATTAGTTATAGGTGTTGGTGGTGATATTAACTTCGTAGCCAGTGATATACCAGCGTTTTTGGAGTTTACGAATACCGTAATTGTCCTTAAGGATGGCGAGTATGGTTATATTGAACCCAGTAATGTTTACATCGAGAGAGATGGTGTTCCGATTAACGTTGAAGAGAGGATTAGATTAATTAATTGGACGCCTGAGATGGCCAGTAAGGAGGGTTATCCTCACTTCATGCTTAAGGAGATCCATGAGCAACCACTAGCAATAAGCTCCACATTGGCGGGGATTGATGAAAAGGCATTTAGTGATGTTATTAATGCGATTCTAAGCTCAAGGAGGATCTTTATATTAGGTGCTGGTACATCATACCATGCAGGTTTAGTTGGCGATTACTTACTTACGTCCATGTTCGGTCTGGATGTTCACACATTCACATCCTCTGAATATAAGAGGTACCTAAACTTAGTCAATGATGGTGATGTAGCGATTGCAATAAGTCAATCAGGTGAAACAATAGACACATTAATAGCCGTGAGAGACATTAAGGAGAGAGGCGCCAAGGTTGTGGCTATATCCAACGTGATTGATAGCGCAATACCTAGGGAGTCAAATTATGTATTATACACAAGAGCCGGTCCAGAGATTGGTGTTGCTGCAACTAAAACCTTTACTACACAACTAGTGGTACTAACAATGCTTGCCTTAAAGCTTGGTGTTACAATGGGAAAACTCACAGTAGGTGAATATAATGAGGTAATGGATATTATGAGTAAGGTCCCTAGCCTACTTCAGAGAGTTATGACTACGGTTGAGGGTAAAGTTAAAGCATTAAGTGAGTATATGAGCAAAAGGCAGAATGCATATTACCTAGGGAGAGGGATTGGTGTGCCCCTTAGTATGGAGGGCGCGCTAAAGCTTAAGGAGATCGCATACATACACGCCGAGGCTTATCCCGCAGGTGAGAGTAAGCATGGACCAATAGCATTGGTTGAGGAGGGCTACCCAGTGGTGTTCTCCATACTTGATGATGATAACGTTGATGCCATGTTAGGTAATGTCATGGAGATGAAGGCCAGAGATGCGTATACAATAGGCCTTATACCTGAGAAGTACGTGGGTAAGTTCAAGGATTTACTAAGCATTGCCCTGGAGATGCCTAACGTAGACTATAGGATAGCTCCAATAATATATATTGTACCAATGCAATTACTAGCCTACTACACAGCCGTGTCCAAGAATTATGATCCAGATAAACCAAGAAACCTGGCCAAGACGGTAACCGTTGAGTGAGTGACTATGGTTCGTTCAGGAGAGATAATTGGCGTGGTTCTTGGTGGTGGTAAGGGTACGAACTTAGAACCATTAACGCCACACCTTGAGAAATCTCTCATTAGGCTGCTGGGTAAACCATTGATTTATTACCCAATAAGAGGCTTAGTGGGGTTGGGGTTGAGGAGTATTTATGTGATTTCTAGAAACCCTCAGAGGATAAGTAATGAAGTTGGGCGTTACTTCGAGAACGTATCGCTCGAGAGTATTGGGCAGAGTGGTGATGATTTAAGTAGTGCGTTAAAGATGATTAAGGAAATCGCGGGCGGAGGTACGACAGTAATATCATTTGGCGACGTAATATTGCCTCAGGATGCCTATGAATTAGCATTAAGTAGTCATGTAAGTTCTGGAAAGGCTGTAACAATACTCATGACACCATTATCTGATTTACAAGGTTACTTCGAGGT
>JZWU02000014.1:0-34133 GCA_000960865.2 Vulcanisaeta sp. AZ3
GGCGATAGGCCCAGCGTGTAATTCAGGTATTGTTACGGCGCTTACCGAATCCTTGCCATGAAGCATGAACAAGTGAACCTTAGCATCCTTGATAATTGCCTTCCTACTCAATTCTCTCTCGAAGGGTTCAGGGTACTCAAAGAGGGCTGCATATAGATATGAACTAAATAGCCTCAATATGTCTATACCCCCGTATGATGTTTCGAACTTAAAAACCACGTAATAAATGAATAGGAGAGAGAATGCGTAAAAGATTGAGTCTAGGGCTATGAACTTAATTATATTAACAGTACCAATTAATGCATACGATGCAAACTGCACTATTAGGATTCCAGGCAATGTATACAGTGGGTAAATTATGTACCTCCTTAAGGAGTTGCCATTATTCTCAATCCCCCTCAATGCCATCATCATTGCACTGAGTGGTAACACTGATGATAGTACTCCAAAACCAACAATGAACCTACGGGTTACCAGAGTTACGAGCAAGTCAATAAATACCGCAAAGGCGGTATTGAGTAATGATGTTGTGGTACCAAAGCCTCTGTAGGATGGTGTGAATGTTGCAGCCCTTAATGATATGAGCACCGTTAGGAAAATAAGGCCGTAAATAATTAATGACTTTACATACATAATAACCGATACGTGAGCATAAAGGCTCATTATGAATGGAATAACTACCAAGGTAATCAGCAGTAAGTACCTTGACGATCCAACCCCCCTAAATACCATTGTATACCCTCGCTCAAACGATCTACCACTCACTCGTCAACATCCCTGAACCTAGCCTATTTAAAGGTGACTTTGTCACAACTAGCAAATAATCAGCAATACTAGGCCTACATGATTAATGCCCATCATGCTGAACTAACTCTAGGAGGACGCCATTCAACGACCTAGGATGTATGAAAACCACAATACCCTCAGCACCAACACTGGGCTGCCCAACAACCTCAAGCCCAGCTTCCCTGGCTAGCTCAATAAAGCTCTCCAAGTCATCAACCGATAAGGCAATATGATGAAGGCCCTCACCCCTCTTTTCAATGAATTTGGATGCAGTAGTATTAGGGCCCAGGGGTTCGATAAGTTCTATCCTAGCATTATTATTGAGTAACACCATGTATACCTTAACACCCTGTCCCTCAACCACTACTGGACCCTTAACCCTAAACCCCAACTTACGATACTTCCCCACAGCGTCCTCCGCACTCTTAACAGCCACCGCCACATGATCAAGTCTCACACCACCTAGACCAAGAACTTCCCTAGCCGCCACTAAAGGTGATTTCATACCATTCATTACAGATTTCACTAAGTCCTCATTCTCATCAATTATTCCATCCAATAATTCATGAGCATGAAGTCTCATCTCCGCAACCCTCCTCTTCCTAAGAGTCTCCTCTAAGACCCTTCTATCCTTAAGGACTTTAAACCTCTCATCTAACCTGGCTATTAAGTCATCAATACCAATACCATAAAGGCCTGATACCTTAAGGACCATGGGCCTCCACCCCTCCCTAACCTGGCTCATGACCTCTGCCATTGCCGTTAAATCCCTATACACAGACTCCGAGGCTTGGTTATCGGATTTAGAAGCTATGTATATGTCACCAATCTCCATAAGCCCACTCTTCAATGCTTGAATTTCATCACCAGATAATGGTGGGACTAGGACGAGAATTGTGTCAGCGACATGCCTAACATCAGTATCCGTCTGACCAGCACCAACAGTCTCTAGGAATACATAATCAACACCCACATATTCAAATAAGTCCAGGGAAGCTACAGTGGCGTAGTTAAGCCCACCCCTATTACCTCTGGTCGCCATACTCCTAATGTAAATATTAGGCTTCATAGTTAGGTCTTGCATCCTAATCCTATTACCCATGAATGAACCACCACTGAAGGGGCTAGAGGGATCAACAGTGAGTATAGCAACTCTCTTATCCTCAGAGAGTCTTCGAGCCAAGGCGTATATTAAAGTGCTTTTACCAGCACCAGGTGGCCCTGTAACGCCAATGACATGAGTCTTCCTGGCGATCTTGAGGTTTAGGTCGTATCCATCCTCGATGAGGCTTATTAACTTAGCTATGGCCGCCTTATCCCAATTTCTAGCCTTGTTGAGTAATTCATCAATATTAATACTCATCAGTAATTATTACCTAATGGCACTATAATTACTTTTCCTCAACCACCCTCACACCAATGAGCCTCCTCACAATGTCTATTATCTCCTTAAGTGGCGTACCAGGGCCATAAACACCAGCAACCCCCATCCTCAGTAGGGCATCCCCATCCTCAGGTGGTATTATACCACCAACAAGCACAGGGATATTAACCCCTCTCTCCCTCATAACCTTCATCAACTCACCAATAAGCTCCATGTGAGAGCCAGACAATATACTAACACCAATCAACTGAGCATCCTCTTGAATAGCAGTCTCAACAACCTGACTTGGAGTCTGTCGAATACCAGTATAAACAACCTCAAAGCCAGCCTCAGCAAGTGCCCTGGCAATTACCTTAGCCCCCCTGTCATGCCCATCAAGGCCTAGTTTAGCTATTATAACCTTTGGCTTAGGCATTTACATTAAACTGTAATATTTACCTAAAAAATTTTCCGCCTAAACCTCTAAGCTTAAGAATGAGAAATCATAAATACCCTTAGAAAATACTGGGCGGCTTATACTCACCCCAAACCTCCCTGAGAACGCCGGAAATTTCACCTAGAGTAGCCCTGGCCCTAACTGCCTCAAGTATGTACGGGAATATATTCACATCCTCCTTATCAGCAGCCCTCCTTAACTCATCCAAGGCTCTTCTCCAAGCCTCCTTATCACGATTCTCCCTAACCTCCCTAACCCTCCTAATACTCCTGTCCCTCGAGGCAGGATCAACCTTATGAAGCTCTATATGAAGCTTCTCCTCCTCTCTAAATGCATTAACTCCGATGATTTGTATTTTTCCATCCTCAACCATCTTCTGATATTGATAGGCCGACTCAGCAATGGCCCTCTGTGGGTAACCAATCTCCACAGCCTTCGTCATACCACCCAACCTATCAATCTGATCTATTAGCTTCATAACCTCCTCCTCAATCGTATCAGTCAACCACTCAATGTAATAAGAACCACCCAACGGGTCTATAGAATCAACAACACCACTTTCATAGGCAATGACCTGCTGAACCCTAAGCGCAAGCTTGACAGAACTCTCGGTAGGTAATGCCAAGGCCTCATCATAAGCATTCACATGGAGCGACTGGGCACCACCTAAGACCGCTGCTAACGCCTGTATAGTAGTCCTTATTATATTAACCTCAGGCTGCTGGGCTGTTAAGGCCGCACCAGAGGTCTGCACGTGGAATTTCATCCTCATGGACTCAAGCTTCCTAGCTCCAAACCTCTCCCTCATGATTCTGGCGTATAACCTCCTCACAGCTCTGAACTTGGCAACCTCCTCAAAGAGGTTTGTTGTGGATGCAAAGAAGAAGGAAAGGTTTGGTGCGAATTCATCAACATCCATCTTCCACCTATTAATAACCCAATTAGTATACTCAATGGCATCCGCCAATGTAAAGGCAGCCTCCTGGACAGCCGTGGCACCAGCCTCCCTAAAATGATAACCACTTATACTTATTGGGTGCCACTTAGGCATGTTCTTGGCTGTGTAGGCAATAATGTCCACGGCATATCTCATAGAGTGGAGTGGTGGGTATATGTAGAGGTTCCTGGCTATGAACTCCTTTAGTATGTCATTCTGTATTGTACCATCCAATATCGCCTTATCAATACCCATACTCTCAGCTACCACTACGTACATGGAGAGTACCTCGGCAGCCGTGGCATTTATAGTGAATGACGTAGTTATCCTACCAATATCTATACCATTGAATAATATGGACATAGAAACAATCTCAGGCACTGAAACACCCACCTTGCCAACCTCAGGATAGGCAAGCTCATGATCAGGATCAAGACCCAATTGAGTTGGTAAGTCAAAAGCTACGCTCAAGCCCGTCTGACCCTGAGATATGAGGAACTTATACCTCCTATTCGTATCCTCAGGCGATCCAAAGCCTGAGTACTCCCTAAATGTCCATAACCTAGAACGATACATACTTGGATATATACCCCTCGTAAATGGGTACTCCCCCGGAAAACCAAGACTCTCTAGGTAATCCCCCTTAACGTCTAGGGGTGTATATAAAGGCTTAATGTCAACACCGAAGGAGGCAGTGAATTTACGCCATTCTGGAATTTTCTTAAGAGTTGGTATTAGGAATTCCCTAACCCACTCATCATACTTCTCCCTAAGCCTCTCCGCATCAACCATTATAAAATTACAAATAAATAATTATTAATAAATCTGTCCTCAAACCTACCCATTACTTAGTAAATAATTCACTGCATCATCAACAGACCTAAACACACGACCACCAAGACAATAAATCGCCTGAGCCACCAACTTATCAGAATGATTAAGAACACTTATTATATTCATGACCCGCTGTTGATGCTTATCCGAGTATTCATCTAACAATGACACCGCTACCCTACCACATTCCCTAAGCTTAACCCTTATCGAATCAATGGCCTGTAATTCGGGAGTTACGGCAATGACCCAACCAAGAGGCCCCTTAAATCCACGACATAACTCCATCATCTTACTCATTAAGGCATTTTCAACCTCCCTAACTCTATCAAACCTCTCATCAGTACCCTGGACCAGGTACGCATTTAATTGCATTGAGAGAGCCATTACAATGGAAGCTAATACACCTACATTACCCCCGTTGAAGTTTATCCTAGCGTTATTGGCTATGTTTGTAAGCTCATCAAGACACCCCATTAACCTTATCACCGGGCCATCCTTCCTAACCCTAACCCTTTCACCGAAGAATGGTATTACGCTGTAACCACCATCACCAGGGCACTTAATCTCATCATCAACCTCCTTACAATCCATGAATAGTGGTAACTTACAATCCATTGTTAATTGCTTTTACAATTTTCCACTAATATTCTTTTAGTCAACCATACCTACCCTTGATTCAAGTGTCGGTATTACGAAGTCAAGCCCAAGCTGCTTAAGCGTTGATTTCCTTGGAACACCATTATTATCCCAACCCCTCAACTCATAATACCAACTGAGCATGTTCTGATATCCATCATAATTCAGCACAGCGCCCTTCAATGGACCCTTCGTTAATGGTCTCTTAAACCACTTAGCCGGTGGTGTGTCGTAAGCCCTATCCCAATGTCCATATTCCCTAACCCAAAAGGCCCTAATTAATGTATATATCCTATTATTTATTGTATGTAGTAACTCCATATTCATATCCATTCCTGTGGCAGCCTTGAACAATCTAAAATACCAATCAAGCTCAAGACCCACCTCAACCCATGGAAATCTGCACGTAACTATTGTCTCGAAAAGACCACCCCTAATGTCCTGCATCTCCACGAGCTTCTCAACCTTATCCCTCGAATAATCAAACCTACCTCTCTGAACCTCCCAAGATATGAGCCATGCATCCTTATGGTGAGCACCAATGGGACTTGTGGAGAAGGCGAGGGCCATCCCAGGTGCTGCATGGCAGTCATAAGCGCTTGTTTCAAGTCCCTTAACATGCATTGCGAATTCAGGGGCATCCTTACCAATCCTAGTGGCGGCCTCCCTAACACCTAATCCTAATAATTTACCTAGTTCAGTCTCTTGGAAGGCTATATCTTCGATTAATTCGGCCGCTCTCTTGTAATCGCCCCACTCAATGCCATCACTAATGTAACCCCTCTCAGTGGCTTCCATTGCTAAGCTTAATGTATCGCCTGTGGATATTGTATCTATGCCATACATATCAACTAACCTATTCAAATAAGCTACTTTGGCTAAATCCCCAATGCCAAGGTTGCTACCAAGTATCGCTATATTTTCATAATCTAACTCCGCAGGTTCATTAGTGACGTCCTTGACAACGTGACCACAAGGCATGATGCACTGAGGGCATGACCTAGTCATTATTTTATTCTTCTCAACGGAGAAGCCACCTATCTTATCATAATCATCAAACTGGCCCTCACTAAAGTTATACGTGGGTAATACACTAGCCTCCTGAGCCCATTCGACGGTTGAAGTAGTACCTTGCCTCATCCAGAAGGGATAGTTGGACTTTGATTTTGTGGCTGTTATGGCATCAACACCGATCTTCCTAAGCATTGGATCTGCAACCTTAATCTCCCCATGTCCCCTCATAACCACAGCCTTCAAATTCTTACTACCCATGACAGCCCCAATGCCAGGCCTACCACCGCTCCTACCCTTCTGGGCAACAATGGTTGCAAATCTAACTAGGTTCTCACCGGCCGGGCCTATCATCACCATACCCACATCACTACCATGAATCTTCTTTAACCGATCCTCTGCGGTGAATGCGTCAAGGCCCCATAGATCCTCAGCACTATTGAAGTCAATCTTAATTTCATCACCTTTATTCTCAATGAATAAGTACGTGGGCTTCTCAGCCTTACCCTCAATGATTATCATGTCAATACCAGCCCTCCTCATGTGCACTGCTAACCATGTACCGATATTACCATCACCATAACCACCAGTCAATGGGCTCTTGGCAGCTACTACCAACTTCCCACTGTTTGGTATTGGTAACGCGGTTAGTGGGCCTACGGCAAGTATTAACTTATTCAACGGACTCAATGGGTCTACACCAGGTGGTAACTCATCCCATAAGGTCTTTATTGCGAAACCCCTACCACCAATGTAGTCCTGAGCTAATGCTGGATCTAGGGGTTGAATTACATACTTCTTCTTTGTTAAATCAATCCTTAATATTCGACTTCCCCATCCGAACATAGCAATGTCGAGAACTTCATGTCCTATGCCTTATATTAATATTTTTCGAATTCTCAGTTATATTAATTCAAGAATTTAGGAAATCTAATCATTGATTACATATGCAAATTTATGACCATCAATATCCACAACCCTAGCCTTAACTCCATAAAGCTCGCTCAATACATCATCCCTAATCACATCGTATGGAGAACCAACAGCCACCAATTCACCATTCCTAACAGCTACAACCCAATCACTAGCCAACGCTACATCTATATCGTGGCTTGCAACCACCACCGCGGCCCCTCTCTCATCAACAATCCCCCTAAGGACGCGTATTATCCTGTACTTATTACCTAAGTCAAGGTTTGACGTTGGTTCATCAATAAGCATTAATGGAGCTCCTGAAACCAGCGACTTGGCAATGAGGACCAATCTCTTCTGCCCAGTGCTCAGCTCATCAATTTTCCTCTTCATTAAGCCTTGAATACCCAGGTACCTTAGAATACTCAATGCATCATCCTCAGTAACCCAATTCACACCCTTCCTAGTGCTCAGTATTACATCTCTAACAGTCAATAGCATTTGAGAGTTTATCTCTGCTGGTGAGTATGACACGTACTTAGGCAAGTCGCTGATTTCTATGTTCCTGACGTCCTTACCATCGATAAAGACGTAACCGCCGAACACCTTAGCATACTTAATGAGGGATCTAAGGAGTGTGGTCTTTCCAGAGCCGTTGGGTCCAAGTATTGTTGTTAATCCTGGCCTTGGTATAGTGAGCGTTATGTCCTTAATTATTGATTCATCATAACCAATCCTCGCATTGATAAATCTAATGGCATAACTACTCATGGCGAGCACCTCCTAGCAAGATTAATAATGTGGGTACACCGAAGAGACTTGTTATTGCTGTTATCGGCATAATAACACCACTAACCAAAACCTTACTCACAATGTTTGCATAAAGCATTATTACGGAACCTGATATGAGTGACAAGGGCATTACCCTGGAATTATCCGAACCACCCACTAGAAAACGGGTTATGTGCGGCGTCATTAAACCAACAAACCCTATCACACCCGTAAAAGAAACCGTTATAGCAGTAAGAACACCCACCAAAACAATCAATACAGCCCTCAATAACCTAGGATTCACACCACTTGCCTGAGCCACATCATCATTCATCATTAGTAGGTTTAACTCACGGGAACTAAGTAGTAGGTATGCTATGATGGGTAGACTCACAATCACCATCAAAACATCCTCATTCCAAGTAATACCACTTACGGTACCAAAGAGTAGGTAAATTACGGCAGGTATTGTTGGCACTAACGTTATTATGTATGTGTCCAATATCATGACTAATGACGAAAACATTATGGACACCGCAATACCTGCAAGAATAAGCGACAACCAACCGCCCCTACCAAAAGCAATCACTAGGATCGTAGCCACCATAGAACCAACAAATGAGAGAATCGGTATCAAGGTTACTGACTCTAAACCCCTAACTCTAAACACCGCAATTACTAAAAGCCCGAGTAACGCCCCGAAGAGGGCGCCCGACGCAGTGCCAGTCACGTACGGCTCAGCAAGTGGATTCCTAAACACAGCCTGCATCACAGCACCAGATAGGGCCAGATTGACACCAACCATAATGCACGCGACGACCTCCGGCATCCTTATGTCAAACATTATAACTCTATACACACGCGACGGGTCTAACAAGGCGTTAATGGGTATGGCAATCTCACCAATGAGAATATTCAATAAAATGCCTAGGGCGAGTAGAGGTATGAAGACCCAGAGGAATTTTGAAATACTGCCTCCGATCGTGAGGGGTCACCCACCACTAAGCGTTAAGTTTAGGTTAGGTCTCACATACTGCACAACCCACTGATCACTTACGTAATGCGGAACCTCAGTGGAATTAAGCCCAAATGCACTCGGGTGTAGTATCATTGCCAGCATTAGGGCGCCATAAACTGAGAGTGGGCCGGGTTCCTGAACGAGGTCTTGGGCTAGGTTGCCAAGTATGTATATGTGGTTCTCCTTAACGGCGTAGGTATTATTTATGCCAGGTATTGAGAGTATTGCTTGTAGTGTTGCGTTGTAATTACCCATGAAGTCACTAGCTATTATATAGTCTGGGTTTGCAGTGATTAATTGACTCGGCGTTACGGTTGGATACATACCGCTAAATGGATCGTAACCACCCACGAGGGTTATGTAATAACCAATGAAAGAGGAATTCCCAGCAACATATATTGGATTAACCCAAGCAATATATATAACACTAACTGGTTGCGCGTTAGCAGCTCTATTCCTTACGTAATTAAGGATATGATTCATCTTATTTATGACCTCCTGCCCCTACTCGTAATGCCGAGGGCCTTTGCCATAAGCATTACGTCATTCTCAATACCCGTCACATTCGTGTTCGCCGTACCACCTATAAAAATGACTATCACACCAGCCTTACTAAGCGTATTTACATCATTTGCGAAATTCGGTTGAAATCCTGCATCTGCACATAGGATTGATGGGTGAGCCTCGATTATTGGTTCTAGGGGTGGTGTGGGATATATTGATTTTAGTATTGTAACATTGCTCGGCACCTTAATGCCTAGGTAGTTCAATAATTGTCCTGAGTATATATCCATAAGCGTAACCCTATTACCAAAGCCTAGGACGTATATTATTTGGGCACAGTCAGGACTCACAATACCTATTGTGCTTGGTTGTGATGGTATTGTTACATTGCGGCCTAAGTAATCAACAACAGAGATTGGGTAATGATTTACGTAAGATGGCTTACCAATCTGTACCACGTAGTAGGCAACGGCTATAGCGACGACTATGGCTAGAACCACGCCTATCACTAAAGCTTTCGAAATGCCGCTTGGCATACGAAGATAGGATTCTCATCCTATTTATAAGCTTTTTCCACTCCAATAAACGCCTCATCCTTACATGGTCGTGAATGTATGTTTTTATTGACCTAGGGCTATTCCATCGCCTCTAATATCGGCATGTAATAACCTCTTTCTATCGTTCAGGAAGGCGAGTATGCTTGCCACGCCAGTCCTACCTGGGTATCTAATGATCTGGTGAGGTTCAGCTAGGCCCTCAATATCAAAGCCCTCCTCAATAATTAATGATTTCCTATCCCATAGGAATCTAGGTGCGTCTATGGCATCCACGGGGCTCATTCCGTAATTAACCATGTTGGTTATGAATAATGTATGTTGTTGTGGCCTGAAGTGGGCTCCTGATGTGCCTAGTGCATAACTTGGTTCTCCGTCCTTCATTATTATTACAGCGCTTAATGTATGTAATGGCCTTTTTCTCGGCATTAATGCATTTGGCCCGTTCATGGAGAAGTCTGAGGCCCTATTAT
This sequence comes from Vulcanisaeta sp. AZ3, assembly GCA_000960865.2. Classification (GTDB taxonomy): domain Archaea; phylum Thermoproteota; class Thermoprotei; order Thermoproteales; family Thermocladiaceae; genus Vulcanisaeta. Next base: position 10,257 of record JZWU02000014.1, read on the forward strand.
TTAGGGTGATTCCATACCTTGGTTCGGTGATTAACGAGCCGAAGTGGTGGTAGAGGCTTTGTATTGCACTTACCACATTACCGTCTCTATCAACAATTACGAAGTACGTAGTATCCCCAGACCCACGTAACTCGGCTCTATCGCTAACTCCCGTTTTATACTTGGATAGTAGGAAGTTTGGGTCGAGTAGCTTATTTATTGGTATATCGATAAAGTTTGGGTCACCGATATACTCATCTCTCAACTCATAGGCAACCTTGTAAATGCCTAGGTACGTCTCTATTCTTCTACGTGAGAATGCTCCGCCGGCATCCTCAATGTTTTCGAGTAATTTTAATATCATTAGTGTTGTTATTCCCTGAGTGTTGGGTGGTGATTCATACACTGTTAACCCCCTAAACTCAGCACTTATAGGATCACGCCACTCTGGCTTATACTCCCTGAGATCATCCATACTCATTACACCACCTAATGATTGAACATAACTAACCAATGCCTCGCCAATCTCCCCATTATAGAATGCATCAGAGCCATGCTCCATAATTAACTCAAAAGTTCTCACTAATGCTTCAATCCTTATTAAGTCCCAGGGCCTCGCATCCATTGGATATGTTCTCCTAAAGTCATCAGTTACATCATTCCTCACAGCCTCAATAGCCCTGATAAGACTAGGACTTGCTGGGAACCCCTTTTCAGCGACCTCAACGACAGGCTTAACCAAGGCTCCCCACTCTGTAGTTCCAAACCTTCTCCATAACTCATGTAGACCAGCCAATAGTCCAGGCACCACAGGCGATAAAGGCCCCCTCACAGGTATGGAACCAAATCCCCTATCCATGAGTAATTCCTTACTTAACCCCTTAGGTGACCAACCACCTGCGTTGAGAAAGTATACCTTACCTTCTCTGGCTATGTAAACCATGGCAAAGAAGTCACCACCTAAACCACCCAGGTGAGGTTGAGTTAAGGCTAGGGTCAGTGATGTTGTGATTGCAGCATCGATTGCATTACCACCTAGATTAAGTATGTCAACACCTAACTTACTCGCCGTTGGGTGTTCTGAGGCTATGCCACCCAATTCCGTGATGTACGGTGGTTTAATACCTGCCATTATTGGTAGGGGCATTGTGTAGCATTTTGTTCCTGAGTTTATGAATATTGCGTAGGATTAACATTAGTTTTCTCTAAACTCTTTTATAATTCTCTCATTAATTATTATGAGTAATTAGGTACCATGTTGTCTAGAGATGCGTTGGTTCGTGTGGGTAGATTGCCCAGGGAATTTAGGTTGGATTTTCATCCTTTTAGCCTATTATTTAGTAGGCGTGCTAGGCTTAGGGTTGTATTGGCAGTCCTAGAGCTAGCTCTTAACTTGATAGGTTCTGGTGTTCCCAATATGATGCCGAGTAGTGTTGAGAGGGGTGTTATCATTAGCGACACTGAGTGGTCGTTGGTTAATGAGTTTAAGCTTAATAGTTACGTTACTATTAAGAGGGTTGGTCGTGATTATTTTGTTACCGTGAGAGCAAGTCCCTCGTTGGCCATAAACTCATTGATTCATTGCAATGGGGATTGTGAATATTACTTCGATAAGAGGGTTATGCTTGCTAGGAATTGTGTTGGTGCCTATGGTAATTTAATCCTTGATTCCTTATCCATACTTAGTAAATTGTTCTCCGCGGAGACGCCTAGGGTTGTTTTAACACATAACCCCGTGGTTTATGGTAAAGTGATTCAGATCGATAATGATGAGGTGATTGCCTTGTCTATATGGGATGTGCTTAGGGTTGTTGATACTCTTGCGGTTAGTGATTATACGGTTGATAATATTATGTGTATTATTGATACTTTAGTTCATGAGTTCCTGCATTACCTACTTGATAAACGTTACCTTGTTCACTCAATCTTCCTCGAGATGACTAAGAGGAATCCGAGTGCTCTTGATGTTGGGATTATTCATGAGTTAATTGCGCAGGCCTTGACACCGATTATTAGTAGGTATGTTTCGCAGTGCGTCAAGAATGGTGTTGCTGATGAGGTCAATAATTATGACGTACCCTTAATTGGTTATCCGGTTAAGAGAAGGTATGTGATTGTTGCGAGTAAGGTAATTAATGAGTTATTGAGCGCATTAAATGGAGGTTGCAGATAAAGTTAATTAATGGGTATATGCTTAGGCCTAAGATGGGTAGGAGGATCGTAATTATTGGTGGTGGCGCAGCTGGCGCCTCGGCCGCGGCTAGGGCTAGGAGGCTTGATCCGGAGGCTGAGATTGTAATGATTGATAAGGGTTTGTTCATAAGTCATGCACCCTGTGGAATACCGTACTATGTCGGTGGTGTTGTTAAGGATGCTAATGAGCTTGCCATATACACGCCGGAGGAGTTTGCCAAGGAGAGGAGGATTGTGGTTAAGATTAATGCGGAGGTTTTCGATGTTGATGTAAAGAATAGGGTTGTCCTTGCTAGGGAGGGAAATGATGTGGTTAAGTATCCATGGGATATCCTAATAATTACCACTGGTGCCAAGCCTATTGTGCCTAAGGTTGATGGCGCTGACTTAAATGGCATATTAACGCTTAGGTTGCCTCATGAGGCTCCTAAGCTTAAGAATGAGGTTGAGGGGGCTAGTACGGTGGCTGTGGTTGGTGGTGGTTATATAGGTCTTGAGATGGCTGAGGCCCTTAGGAATCTAGGTAAGAGAGTTATTCTCTTTGAGATGATGTCTCATGTACTGCCAACCACTTTTGACGAGGACATGGCGAAAATTATACACGAGGAACTTACGAAGAATGGTGTAGAATTACACTTGAGTGAGAAGGTGGTTAGTTTTAGTGGTATTAATGGGCATGTTAATAAGGTCATTACTGAGAGAGGAGAGTACCCTGTTGATAAGGTTGTGTTGGGTGTTGGTGTTAGACCCGATGTTGATTTAGCGGTTAAGGCTGGGGTTAGGCTTGGGGAGACTGGGGCTGTTTGGGTTAATGAGTACATGGAGACCTCAGAACCAAATATCTATGCTGCAGGTGATGTTGCTGAGACCTGGAACATAATAACGGGTAAGAGGACATACATAGCCCTAGCACCACCAGCCAATAAGATGGGGCAGGTTGCCGGGGCCAATGCTGTTAAAGGTAGATTCCTGAAGTTCCCTGGTGTTGTTGGTACTGCGGTGACCAAGGTCTTTAATCTATACGTGGCCAGGACAGGGCTAACTGAGGTGCAGGCTAGGGATGAGGGATTTAGCCCCATAACTGCCATGATTAAGACTAGAACTACGGCACATTACTATCCTGGCGGCGCTCAGGTATTCATTAAAATGATTGCTGATGAGTCGAGCGGTAGAGTTTTAGGTGTTCAGATTGTTGGTTATGATAAGGCCGTGGCTGGTTATATAGATACTGCGGCTGCCTTGATTGGTAAGGGTGCTACAATTGATGATTTCTTCTTCTCTGACCTATCATACTCACCGCCAGCGTCACCCGTGTGGCATCCATTAATAACTGCGGCTAGGGTGTTGTCTAAGGGTAAGTATTGATTTACTTAATAATTTCATAAATTACTTCGTTTTTTCTATTTGTAGGTTTTTAATTACGTTAGTTAGTAAGGTTATCTCTGAGGGTGTATTGACTTGTACTAATTCTGTATCATCCCTTGGGCATTTAAAGTCATACTCATAAGTCTCATCTAGAGTGTAACTTCTGAAGCATGTTGGGCATAGATATAAAGTTGTGGAGCCCAACGTTTTTAACCTAAGCATTAACTTTGAGGCTACGTTATTTATGTGCTGTACAAGGAACTTCCTAATGAAGTCCTTAGTAAGCACCCACTTATACTCATAGTGATACTGATCCACCGACTCCCTAACAAGACTAACAAGCCCAATCCTACGCATTTGATGCAATACCCTCCTTATTTCCGTGGCACTCACACCTAGGATTAAGGCCAGCGTCTCGTCAGGCATTGTCTCACCCTTCTCGAGAAGCGTCCTTAGTATTCTAACAGCCAATTCACCAGCTTCCTCATTATCATACTCAAAGGAAATTCTCCTACGTGCGTACTCGAGGAATAGGGATTCCTCAACATCCTCAATGCTCATTGACTAGCATAGGTGTTTCATGCCATTTATACCTTACTATTTATTCTTACCATTAACCATCAATAACTCCAACCTATTCTTAACCATATTCCTCATCTCATCAATACCTATACCGAGTTTTGCGGATATTATGGCATAATCATTGAATTCTTGTTTAACTAGGGCCAGTTTATCACTTAGGTCTTGACCATCAGTGAGGTCTACTTTATTAAGCACAGGAATTATCCTATCTCTCTGCACCCCAAGATCCATGAATATGTGCAAGGAACTCAAGAACTTCCTACGGAATTCCTCATAATCATCACTAAGATCTGCTAGGAAGAGTATTAAATCTGCATTTAGGACCTCAGCAATTGTTGCATAGAAGGACTCAATTAATAATGGTGGTAAGTCATCAATGAAGCCAATCGTGTCCGTCAGTATCGCATTAATTCCGTTGAAGTACGCAAGCCGTGAGTAAGTGTCTAGAGTGGCGAAGGGTTTACCATCGACATACTTATTCTCCTTAATAAGCCTATTGAAGAGTGTAGTCTTCCCAGCCGATGTATAGCCTGTAAGGGCAACTTGAGGCAACCCATAACTCCTCCTCCTAAGAACTAATTCTCTTCTCCTCTCCCTAATCCTCTCAAGTTCTCTCCTAATGTGCGAGGCTCTCCTAATCATATGCCTATAATAAGCCTCAATGGCATACTCACCACCACCATAGAACCCTATCTGCTCACCCATCTTTACGAACCTAATGAATTCCCTAACCCTCGGTATCTCAAGCCTAAGCCTAGTAAGCTCAATCTGCAACTTAGCCTCCTTAGAACCAGCTCTCTTCTCAAATATCTCCAGAATAAGCAAAACCCTATCCATAACCCTAACCCTGAGCTTACGTTCAAGATTAACGTACTGAATAGGATTTAATTGGTGATAAGTTATGATAATAGTAGGTCCATACTTCTCAACAAGGCCCTCTACCTCGCTTAATTTACCTAGACCTAGGTAATAACGTGAGTCAGGTCTCCTCCTTTGGACCACGGTGCCAACTACTTCGTAACCCCCAACCTCGGCCAATGCCGTGAACTCCCTTATCTTACCATCATCCACTTTATCAGCAATAAGCAGTAATGCCTTACCACCCACTAAGCTAAATCTTCCACAACTCATTTATTTAAAGTTGATTTATTGACCGCTGCCCTTCTCCTTATTTCTTTCCCTAATTGTTACAATATCACCTAACGTTAAACTCTTATTTACTGGCCTACTTACATCTACGCTAGCCTCCTCAGACTCCCTCAGAAGACTTACCCCAAGGACTTTCTCAAGCTTTCTTGCCAACTCAACGTCTGGTATTAACTGTCCCTCCTCAATCCTCTTTAACACACTCTCCTTAACACCAATTACCTTAGCCAACACATCCCTACCCATACCAAGACCCTCCCTAGCCTCCCTAATGAGCTCGGCATAATTCTCAACAACCTCGTACCTATCAACATTAATTCTAGGCTTGTTAACCCTATACGTAGTCCCCCTCCTGGATTCATACTTAACAGTGGAAATACTCTGAGTATTGTTTTGGATCTGTGTTGGTCCTTTAATCACCTTAACTCCCTTGGTACCGATGTATTTACGGGCACACCTCTGGCATAGGGTGAGTACGGCACCGTCAATCTCAATAATGGTAGGCTCACCCTCTATTGGTGAGCCACATATGTCGCATGTGAGAACCATGGGTAAATCACCATCAATTAATGAGTACTGCTCCTTTAAAAATGTTTGGAAAAAGATTAAAATTAGCATTCGCATCAAGGTATTCGTGTCGGTTAGGATTTACAGAGTTGTTGGGCAGATGAGGATTGGTACTCAATGGCAGAGGTTTTCACTAGAGGTGCCTGCTGTGAAGCCTAGAGAGGCTATTGAGGCAGCCTATGCTAACCTAGGTAGTAGGCATGGGTTGAAGAGGAGTATGATAATTATTGAGAATGTTAAGGAGATTAGTAAGGATGAGGTTAAGCGCAATGAGGTACTACAATTAACTTCTCTTGAATATCTCGTTAAGTGGTGAGGCGGACGATGGCGCAGCAACCTCAGAGAATGGTCATTACGAGGGAGGATATTGAAAGGCTCATTGAGGAGAGAAACTCATTAACCGCGCTTCTAGATGCACTTAGGCAAAACTTAGCCTTGGTTACACAATCATTGAGTGAGTTGAGTGGTGCGAAGGATATGTTAACAATACTTAACAAGGGTGAGGTTCAAGACACGTATGCCAATATTGGTGGTGGGGTCTTCATAAAGGCTTTACCTGCACAGGGTGAGAAGGTTCTTGTTGGTGTTGGTGCTAATTATGTGATTGAGATGGATATTAATTACGCAATTAACTACATAGGGGATAGGATAAAGGAAATCGAAGACTTGAAGTCAAAGTTGGAGTCGCAATCTGCAGAGATAGCGAAGAGGGTAACTGATATAGATAACTTCTTACTCTACATAAGTCAAGCCGTGAGGCAACAGCAACAATCGCAGGGATAAAGGGGTTTTGTATGTTTGATAAGTTAAGGAATGTCTTTAAATCATTCACGAACACAATAGTAAATACAATAACCACAACGGAGTTAAGTGAGGATAAGCTTAATGAAATTCATGAAGACTTATTCATGCAGTTGGTCGAGGCTGATGTGGCTGTCGATGTAGCCGACGCCATATGTAATGCCATAATTAATTACTTACGTGGACTTAAAATACCAAGGTTTGGTGATAAGGAGTCCATAATTAAGGACGGCGTACTAAATGCACTAATGAATTTATTCAATGATGTGCCTGATGTCGACTTCATGAACGAGATAATGAAGATGAAGCAAGCAAAGAGCCCAGTAGTCCTCTTATTCCTCGGCCCAAACGGTTATGGAAAAACCACAACAATAGCCAAGATTACTCATCAACTAATGAAAAAAGGTTATACGGCCGTGTGGGCAGCCGCCGATACATACAGGGCGGGGGCAATTGAGCAGTTGGAGGGACATGCAAGTAAGCTTAGTGTTAGGGTTATTAAGCATGATTATGGTTCTGACCCAGCTGCCGTGGCTTACGACGCCATAAGCCACGCTAGAGTCAAGGGTATTGATTACGTCATGATAGACACCGCGGGTAGGATGCATACAGATGTTAATTTAATGAATGAGTTGAGTAAGGTTCAGAGGGTTAGTAAGCCTGACCTATCCATATTCATTGCTGATGCTATGCTTGGCAATGAGGCTTTAGAAATAGCGAGGCATTATAGTAAGTATGTCAAGATTGATGGTTTAATAATTACTAAGGTTGATGCATATCCAAAGGGTGGCGCGATACTCACCTTCCTCTATGAGCTTAAGAAGCCAATTTACCTCCTGGGTGTTGGGCAGAACTACGATGATATAAGGCCCTTCAATAAGAGGGAATTCTTTGACCAACTGCTTCAGTGAAGGGAAGGCTTTATAATTCTGGTACTGATTTTGAACGGCAATGAGTAACAGAGGGTTAGGTAGGAAGATAATGAATTGGTTGAGCATGATAGCTTGGATATTTAGGGTTGCCAAGAAGCCTACTAAGAGTAATTATATGGTTATACTAAAGCTTGGTTCTCTCATAGTTGCTATTATTGGTGTATATTCATTCCTATTCAGCGTGGCTGGTGCATATTTAACAAGTAGTGCAAACTTTAACCTACCATATCCATTAAATCTAATTGTCATACTCACCATAGTCATAATAATGATAATCATGTTGATACTGGTAATACTCACCACAAGAGGGTTAGGCCGCAGCTAAGCTTGAGTGAGCAAGTTTATAACCCACACCATAGTTGAGCGTATGATGGGCAATCAAGATCAACCAATGGATTGTAGAGTTTACGTAATTAAAGCAGTTGGTAATCAAGAGTATAATGTAGCCTACACACTTAAGTCCAGGGTTGAGCAAAAGGGTTTAGATAAGGTTAAGATAACTGCAATAGTCGTTCTTCCAACACTCAAAGGCTTCGTGTTTGTGGAGGGCTCAATGCCCTATGAGATTCAGGATTTAGCCACGGATATTAAGCATTATAGAGGTATGGTTAGGGGTGTTATGAGGGTTGATGAGCTCCTTAGGGGTTTGGCTAAGCCTGCCGAGGTAAATGTTGGTGATGTTGTTGAGATAATAGTAGAACCCTTTAGGGGTTATAGGGGCAAGGTTGTGGATATTGATAAGGAGAAGGGTCAAGTCACGCTTGAATTACTTGATTCACCAAGCACCATGCCAATTGTTATGAACCTAAAGGAGATTAGGAAGATCGAGAGTAAATAATTGTGGGGCAAAACATTAAATATACACATTAATCAAAGCCAATCGATGGTAAAGAGGGTTGCGAAGATATCCATCGCTCCTGGTAAGGCCGGAGGACCTGCTATTCAGCAGCTTAGTCAGTATGGTATTGACATTAGTAAGGTTACTGACGAGATAAATAAGAAGACGAAGCTCCTGGCCAATTACGGCATTAATAGTGTATTCGTTGAGGTTGAGATTGATGAGAGCACTAAGAACTTCAATGTCAAGCCTGAGTTGCCATCAATCTCTGAATTAATAGTTAGGGCTATTGGTAAGGATGCAGGTAGTCATCAAGCAGTTAAGGAGTTAATAGGTGATGTGAGTATTGATAAACTTGCAGAGATAGCTTACATTAAGTGGGAAGAACTTAGGAGTAAGAGTTTCAAGAGCGCCTTGAGGCAAGTCATTAGTGCATGTAGGAGTGTTGGCGTTACGATTAGTGGCAAGGATCCAAAGCAAGTATTGAAGGAGTTAGATTCTGGTGCTTATGACAGTGTTGTCAATAAGTATGAGGAGTTACTTAAGCAGGAGGGTAGGCTTTAGTATTTAATTGAAGGAAAATATTATTAAACTTTCAATTGTTCGATAAAAAGTATTTATGAATAGGGAATCTCAGGGAATCTCTAGTGTAGTTTCGACAATAATATTAATTGCTGTAGCAATAGTAATGGCTGTTGCCATTGCAATGTATGTATTTGATCTATCCGGCGCTGCAGCCACAATATATGGCCTTAGGGTACTTATTAATGGGCCGAACTATTCTAATGATTCGGTAGTATTTACAATTATTAATTCAGGTGGGGTTGTTGCGGAAATTCCATACCTTAAGATTAATGATTATGTACTTAACGCCAATAATAATTGCATGTTTAATCCAGGTTCTTCTGGAACTTTAGTGCTGATAGGTAATGGCACATACATAATTGGCGCTAGGCTTATGGTGGGTAATTGTACATCCACATACAGTGGTGAGGCTAGACTTTACGGAATCAATACAATAGTTATCCCATTCACAAATGGACAAGTGTTCATTTACTCAACGTTACAATTTAATTCATAACAATCAATATTGTTCATTTCGGGAAAATGATTTAAAGGGGACCTTACTGATAACCACTCGGTTATGAGCTTAGACTTAAATACCGTGATTAAGGCCGTAGAGGATGCTAGGGCTAGGGCTAAGAGGCGGAGGTTTAAGCAGAGCTTTGAACTTATTATTCGCTTTAAGGATTTTGATGTTAAGAATCAGAACAATAGGTTTAATATGACGGTGGTGCTACCACATCCACTACAGGGTAAGTTAGCTAAGGTCTGTGTCATGGCTACGGGAGGCATGGTATTGGCTGCTAAGGATGCTAATGCCGACATCATACTGTCTAGGGAGGATATTGAGAAATTAGCTGGTAATAAGAAGGAGATTAGGAAGCTGGCTAATTCCTATGATTTCTTCGTGGCTACTCCAGACCTCATGGTCCTCATTGGTAGGGTTATGGGTCAGATCCTTGGTCCTAGGAATAAGATGCCTGAGGTTGTTCAGCCCAATGCCGATATTAAGGCCGTGATTGACAGACTTAGGAGGAGTGTTAGGGTCAGGGTTAAGGATCAACCCCAGGTTATGTGTAGGATTGGTACTGAGGATATGGATTCGAAGCAAGTCGCTGAGAATGCGATGGCCGTTCTTGAGGAGGTGTTGAAGAAGGTTAGGCCTGAGCAGTTGGGTTCTGTGAGTATTAAATTAACGATGGGTCCACCGGTAACCTTCTCACCAATTCAAACGAGATAAAATAATAACGTGGTTCTCGAAAAGAAAAAGTTAATTAAGGTACGCATCAAGACTCTCCTCCTCGAGGTATGGCTTCACAACCAATATTTAAGCGTACATACGTTAGGACAAAGCCCTATCCGGAGAAGAAGGTTAGGGTGGTTAATGAGCTTAAGGAGTTATTCTCTAACTATGAATCAGTCTTCCTTATTGACTTACATGGAACATCTAATAGGGTTGTTCAGGAGTATAGATTTTGGCTTAGAAGGAGGGGTGCTAGGATTGTTAAGGCTAAGAATACCCTCGTATTACTAGCCCTCAGGCAATTAATGGGGAACGTAGATGAGAAGATCGAAAACCTATTCACCGGCGAGAACCTTCTAATATTCACGAATGAGAATCCATTCGAGTTTGCCAAATGGATTTGGGAGAATGGTGTTAGGAGAGAGGTAATACCAGGCGATGTGGCGCCCTTTGACCTAGTGGTGCCTGCTGGTAATACTAACATGAGTCCAGGTCCAATAATGAGTAAGTTTGGTAAGTTGAAGATACCCATTAGGGTTCAGGATGGTAAGATATGGATTGTAAAGGATACTGTTGTTGTAAAAGGTGGCGATAAGATTAATGAGGATGCCGCTGAGATACTTAAGAAATTGAACATAAAGCCCATATTCGAATCCCTTAGAGTAAAGGCTGCAACACTCAAGGGCAAGTATGCAATCATGGGTGATGAGTTAAAGTTAGATATTGGGTCATACAAGTCAATGCTTGAGGATGCAGCAAGATATGCCTTGAACCTAGCCGTAAACACGGCATACCCAACACCCGAGGTTCTCAATATAACAATAGCTAAGGCATTTACAGAGGCCTTGAACCTAGCCGTAAACGCCAAATACGTAACACCAGAGACAGCCAAGTACATATTGGGCAAAGCTGTTACTGAAGCAAACGCCCTAGCCTCTGTGATAGCATCAAAGGCGCCGCAGCTTGGACTACAAGTACAGATACAGACACAACAAGCGCAGGCTAGTACCACAACTGGTGGCGAGCAGGGCGCGGAGGCTAAGGCTGAAGAGAAAAAGGCTGAGGAGGAGAAGAAAGAGGGTCCAGGTGAGGAGGAGATTGCAGCCGGTTTCTCAAGTCTATTTGGATAATGCTTTTCCTTCTAAGTTTTAACAATACTAATACTTAATAATACTAGTTATAATTATCTGTGGGATATGGTATGGTTAAGGTAACTGAGGTTTTACGGGGCGTCTATCAAATTGACCTTGAACCTGGGAGCTATGGAAACCTCGTTTCCTCCTATGCAATAAATACGGGTAGAGGGTTCATTGTTTTTGAGGGTGGTCCTGCTGTGTCAAGTAATGACCTGGTTAATGCATTAAGAGGGTTACCGGGTACCGTAACCCATGCCTTCATTACACACGTGCATATTGATCATTACGGTGGTACTGGCGCCCTAACCACACTTAATCCAAACCTTGAGGTTTACGTTCATCCAAGAGGTTCTAAGGTTCTTCCAAACCCTGACATTATTTGGGTTCCTGCTAGAGAGGCTATGGGCTGGCTTGGGGAGTTGTATGGGAGACCTCTTGAGGTTACTAATAAGAATGTTAGAGAGACGAGGGATGGGGATAGGATTACCGTGGGTGATATTACTGTGAAGATTATTCACACGCCTGGCCATGCAAGTCATCATCAATCCTTCATTATTGAGCCTTGGAATATATTAATTGTTGGTGATGCTGCTGGAATCTACGTTAGAGACCTTGATTATATAATACCAACGACCATGGAACCCCTCAGATTCGATATGTATGTTGATAGTGTTAAGAAATTAATTTCTCGAAACCCCTCATACATTGCCTATACACATCACTTACTGGTTCCCAATGCCGTGGACTTATTAAATAGGCACTTGAGACAATTGGAGGTTTGGAGCGAGGCTGCTGAGGAGGCTGTTAGGGAGGGTTTGAGAGTTAAGGATCTTGAAAGTATACTCGTTGAGAGGGATCAGGATTTAAAGAGGGTTTACGATAGGTTAAGAGGCATGAAAGCTCATTATCACTTATTCGGCATGGCTGTGGATGGCTTGTATAAGTATTTCCATGAACAAGAGATGAAGAATAAGCGATGAAATAATGTTGTAACAGGAACAAAATATAAAAAGGAACATCCTTGTTATTCCTACATAAGTTATGGAAGAGTTAAGAACGAGATTATTCGATAGGATGACTTTCTATAGAAAGCAGTGCCCATATTGTAGGCATTACTTTTGGACGTTAAATAATGACCAGGAGAGTTGTGGCGACCAACCCTGCACACCATACCTATTCATAGGCAATCCACCTGGAAAATTCAGACCTGAGTCTATTAAGGATGTTAGGGAGAAGTTCCTTCAATTCTTCGAGAAGCATGGGCACGTTAGGATCAAGAGATACCCTGTGCTTGCTCGTTGGAGAACAGATGTTTACTTAGTTGGTGCGTCGATTTATGACTTTCAGCCCTGGGTTACTGAAGGTATTGTACCACCACCGGCAAATCCACTAACCATATCGCAACCGAGTATTAGGTTTACAGACATTGATAAGGTTGGCCGCAGCGGTAGGCATCTAACGGGCTTTGAGATGATGGCTCACCATGCCTTTAACTACCCTAATAAGTTTGTTTATTGGATTGATGAGACAGTGGAATTAGCGCATGAATTCCTTACGAAGGAGCTTGGGCTTAGGGATAATGAGATTACGTATAAGGAGAATATTTGGGAGGGTGGTGGCAATGCTGGAGAATGCCTTGAGGTTCTCGTGGGAGGTTTAGAGGTGGCTACCCTAGTCTTTATGCATTATAGGACCGTGGAGGGTAAGTATGTTGAAATGCCCATGAAGATAGTAGACACTGGTTATGGGCTTGAGAGAATTTATTGGTTATTGACTGGTAAGCCTACGGTTTATGATGCAGTCTTTGGTTCATTCATAGAGAAGCTTAGAAGCAAGTTAGGTCTTCCTAAACCGAGTGATGAAATGCTTACTCACATGGCTACGTACTTTGGCCAGCTTGATCCTGAGGTTACGAGTATTGAGAAGGCATATGAGTATATATCAAATAAGGTTGGCCTTGACGTTAATGAGGTTAGGAATATACTTAGGGCTCAGGAAACTCTATACTTATTGAGTGATCATGGTAGGACATTATCATGGATGATGGCTGACGGCGTAATACCAAGCAACTCTGGTGTGGGTTACCTAGGTAGGTTATTGCTTAGGAGAATGCTTAGGAGTATGTATGTCTCGGGAATTGAAACACCACTAACTGAGATCATGAGCACAGAGCTTGAGTTTCTCAAGGATGATTATTCGGAGGTTTATGAGGAGAGGCAAACAATCCTCGAACTAGTAGATATGGAAGAGAGGAAGTTCAAGGAGTTAATCAGACAGGCCCCAGGTATTATTGAGAGGGTCGTTAAGGATAGAGAGAGAAGGACGGGTAAGAGGGAGTTAACCACTGATGATTTAATCACACTATATGACTCCCAAGGATTACCACCTGAGATTATTCGTGAAACAGCAGCTAAACTAGGTATTGGCATATCGATACCGGACGACTTTTACTCAAGACTTGCAGCCAGGTACCAAAGGCAGGTTGGTGAGGGGAAGCCTAAGGTTGATGTTAATCCTGTCGAGGTTCAAGATCTACCACAGACGAGGGAGTTATTTTATGAGGACATGAGTATGTTTCACTTCAACGCTAAGGTCCTTAGGGTGATTAGGGGTAGGTATGTTGTTCTTGACCAAACAGCCTTTTATCCAGAGGGCGGTGGTCAAGTGGCTGATCATGGCATTATTAAGCATAGTAATGGTGAGGCTAAGGTTATTGATGTGCAGAGGGTTGGGCCTGTCATTGTTCATGTAATCGAGGGTGTACCACCGAATGAGGGCGAGATTATTGAGGGCTTTGTTGATGAGATTAGGAGAATGGATCTAATGAGAATGCATACGGCAACGCACATACTACTTCAAAGCATTAGGAGGGTTTTAGGTAGGCATGTTTGGCAGACTGGAGCCGAGAAGAACGTACCCCTCAGTAGGCTTGACGTAACTCATTATAAGTTACCCACAAGAGATGAGATTAAGAAAATCGAAGAATTAGCGAACAATACCGTTCTAGCTAATCAACCAGTGATAATTAGGTGGTTGGGAAGGTCAGAAGCTGAGTCTAAGTTTGGCGTTTATATATACCAGGGCGGTGTTGTTCCCGGCGCTAAATTAAGGATTGTCCAGGTTGGCCCTGATGATGAGCCTTACGATGTTGAGGCTTGTGGTGGTATGCATGTTAGTAGGACTGGGGAGATTGGTATTATTAAGATTGTTAGAGTTGAGAAGATTCAAGAGGGTGTGGTTAGGTTCATATTCACCACAGGTAGGCATGCAGTTAATTACGTGGAATCCCTCGAAGATTCCATGAGCAAGGTCTCTGAATTAACCGGTGTTGGTAGGGATGAGATTGTTAAGAGCATTAATGAGTTAATGGAAGATATGAGGAGGATGGAGGGTAGGGTTAGGATTTTGATGAGGAAGGCAATTAGAGGAGACATGAGTGAGGCATTAGGTAAGGAGATCATGATAAATGGTATTGGCTTTACATATATGGAGTATGAGAATGAAGATAGAAACTACATACAAGAATTCGCCAAGGAATACCTAGACAATAAGCCCAACGCCATCTTATTAATCGTTAATAGGGTCAATAATGGCACGGAATACATGATTTATCTAGGAAACGAAAACAAGTCTAAGATAGATATTAAGGAATTAATGACCAAAGTAAATGAGAGAGTCAACGGTAAAGGCGGCGGCTCCACAACCTATGGGCAAGGCTTCACCTCAAGCAAGCCATCAATAAACGCATTCATAGAGGCAGTAAAATCATACCTAAATGAGGATAGATAAGTACATTACAATGGATTTCAGCTAGGGAAATTAATCATAGGCCCCTCCTCGTCTTATTACTACTTAATTCATCCTTGAAACACCAAACACCCTCACCAATGTCTAGGAGCACAATTCCCAACCTACTCGCTAACTTATCACTGAGCAGCGCCTCATTAGCCTTTTCACTAACAATCACGTTGGCGACAACACTATCTGACACCCTATCATCCTCAATAACCTGAACCTGAACTGCACTTGGTATGAATATTAGTCTTGTAATTGTGCCATCAGCCAAGGTATAACTCCTAATCTCAGAGCCACTGGGTAGCTTTGGTAGTAAATCTAGATCTTCAGCCACACTCCTCGGTATTAATATCTCAGGTTCCGTAGTCTCAAAACCAGTTGTTACTAGGGCTTTAGTTACGGCGGTCTTTCCCATGATTGAGGAAAGCCTAACCCTAAGGCGAATTGCCATTAAGTACTCAACTCACTCAGGTGTATATTCATTTCTCAATACACCAACGATTGTTAGTAAGATTTTTAATGATGAACATAAACAGGAACAGAATTATGAGAGGAAATACAGGAAGTACGGCAAGCACGAATAAGATATTGCTAATAGCCGTGATAGTCCTAGCTGTAGCCCTTGTTGGAGTTATTGTTTACTTCACAGTGGTACCACACCTACAAAAGACAAGTACAGTAAAAACAACAAGTAAGCCTCAAACTCAACAAGTAATCACACCGACACTAGCCTTTGAGGACAGTGTTAAGGCTTGGTACGGAATCGAATGCGTATATAACAAATATGGATCTAATTCGACCTTAAGCTTAATAAATAGTATTTACGAAATAGCCTTCCGTTATATATACGCCTACGAACGTACAAGCAATGAAACATACCTATTAGTATACCCGGTGGCTGAGTACGATTACTTAAACAGTACATATTCGGAGTGCTCCATAAGTGCTAATGATACGGAACTAGTAAACAGCGTCATAGGTACACTAAGTAATATTAATGTAGTGGCTACGGAACTCAAAATACCAAGCAACTTATTAGGTACGCCCCTGTTCATAGTGTACAATAAGGCCAACAACATAACCTACATCCTAGCCGGAGCCTCACCATACGTATTTTACGCAATAAATTACAGCAGGGTTGGTAATATAACGACATTCACATACCAGGGACAACTACTTGGTTATAGTTTCAAAGCCAATGCCTCTCAAGTTAAGTTCATAAATGAATTAGTTTCCTCAGGTTTAAAGTTCGGCAGTTCTAAGGCAAGCGTTGTCGTCATTGAATTTCTAGACCCCGTATGCCCCTACTGTAGCATCTTCCAGGTTGAGTATGGTGGTTACCTTGAGCATTTAATTAATGACAGTTCAATATTCTATGTTGTTTATTACTTCCCAACACATGCGCTCCTTTATGGATGTTCATCACCCACAATAGCCCAAATGCTAGGTCCGTACTGTGGTTAGTGATTAAGAGAAGAAATTGTTTTAAATTAATAATCGTATGTTTAAACTCGTGGGTTTTAACCCAAGGGATGTTAAGAGAATGCTCAGGAGGTTAGGCATTACCGATTTAAATCTTGAGGAGATTAATAATGTCACTAAGGTTATTATTCACCTAGGGGACGGCTCAACCATAGAAATTAATAAACCCATTGTTGCTAAGATGAAGATGCAAGGCCTATCGATATATCAAGTCCAAGCCTCGGATTCAGATGTAAAGGTAGTTAAGCCACAACCAACTATTCAGCCGAGGACATCAATATTAATACAACCAACGCAACAATCACAAGCCTCGCAAACAGTTCAACAAACACCTAGTGCCTATGAGCCTAGTGAGGATGATATTAAGTTAGTAATGGAGGAAACTGGTTGTAGTAGAGAGGAGGCTGTTAAGGCCTTGAGAGAGACTAATGGTGATATTGCCGAGGCAATACTGAGGATACAGAGGAAGTAGTCTTTATATACCCCCGAGGTTTCTGGTTCACGATGCCATTAAGACCAGGTAGGTGTTATAGGAGATTAAAGAGATCATACGCTAGGACTGAATACATACCTGGCGCACCGTACGTGCAAATACCAAGGTTTGAACTCGGTAATACGAAACTAAAGGAAAGAACTAGGTTTGACTATATTGTGGAGTTAATTAGTGAAGAGACTGGGCAAATTAGGGCTAATGCCCTCGAGGCCGCGAGGCAGATGGCGTATAAGTACCTATCTAAATACGTGGGTGATCCCAACTTCTACCTCAAGATAACTACCTATCCATTCAATGTGATTAGAGAGAATAAAATGTTAGCCATGGCTGGTGCCGACCGTCTACAACAAGGTATGAGACTCGCCTTCGGTGTACCCACTGGTAGGGCCGCTAGGGTTATGAAACTTGGAACCGTCGTAATGCACCTAGAAATTGAGGAGAAGAACCTAAACCATGCCAAGGAGGCCTTTAGGAGGGCTTCATCTAAGCTTCCATTACTAATGAGGATAGTCGTTATCCCAAAGCAATCAATGCAGGCTAAGGCTAGTTAGTAGTGTGTAGTGTATTTGCTAAGGATTGATTTGGAGCACAAGGGTTATAAACAGGAGTTTTAATGGCTTTCCTGATTAGGTGAAGTACTGAATGAGTAATGGCTTAGATGCTAGGCAATTGTATAAGAGCCGCATTGAGGCTGCCACGGAGATATGGAGTAAAATAATGAAGAATGAAGTGAGTAGTAGAAGCCAGCTTGAGGAGTTACTTTACATTATTTATAAGCAAAGGGCTGTTGAGCCCTTTAGGGGTTTAAGTAAGGTTAGGATTTATGATAAGGAAATAGCCACCCCCTACATAGTGGGTAAGTATGGCTTAGGAATCATTGATGGAGACTTAGCGAATGCCCTAAAGGGGATCTTTAATGTTGAAATAACTTGCGATGAAATCTACGACTTCCTAAGGTCCAGGAACTTTCAGCTAAATAGTGACGATGATATTAATCAATTAAGGAAAATGATTAATAATGAGGTACTTGGAGTTAAGACAGATGAAAGAGGGTTTAGGTTCCTTAGGTATGTATTCACAGGCACCATAATGAGGTTATTTCCCGAGGAGGACTTCATAGGTTCATATAAGGCATTAGCCACAGCATTTCCGAACCTTGCTAATGACTTCCTTAGGTATGTTAAGTTCTATGTAGCCTTCAGGGTTGCTGAAGACATAGCCCTAGGCAACATCAAGAGCATTGAGGAGAAGAAGATAATGAAGTACACGCACTGCTTAAGACTCAATTTAACAAAGTGTGTACCACATGATAAGTTGATTAGAGAGATAGCACTTAGGGTGTATAAAGTCCCCAGGAGGGTTTTAGATAGGTTATTCCCAAATGAGAGTAAGAGTTCATTCATACCAAAGGCGCAGTAGTTAAAAATTAATTTACCGATCTCTTAGTAATAATGAATATTGAACTCCAAATGCCACCCTGATTAACAACCCTCTCAGTAATTATTTCAAAACCATTCTCCTTACATAACCTCCTAACCAGCGACTTCCTAATAGTGATTAGGGCGAAACTTGATCCTTCATTAAGTATATGTCTTAGTGCATCGAATAATGATTTGTATAAATTCGTAACACCCTCCATAGGCTCAACCCTAATCCCAAATGGAGGGTTAAAAACCGCATAATCGCACGCATAATCTTTAATCGAGGGTCTTGTGGAGTCCATGACTACGAAGTCAACCTCAGAATCCACACCAGCCTCCCTAGAATTCAACATAGCCCCCTTAACATACCCATAATCAATATCTGCACAGAGGAAGGCTAGGCCACGCCTCAATAATGAACCCTCAATTACTATTGTCCCACTACCGCATGTTATGTCGCAAACCCTCGTGAATTGCTTAGGATTTAGAATCCTAATCATTGCATTTGCCAATATTGGGTTTATTGAGGCGGGATGATTAAAGACTCTATATGGCCTATTCTTAAGGGGCTTACGGGTTATTGAGAGACCGAGAATGCATGTATCATTATCAATAATAAGCCTCAATAATAGGTCTGGATTATCGAGATTAAAGACAGGCCGTAACCCCCTAGACCCTAGGAACTCTGTCAATCTCTCGCCAAGCATAGCCGCAGCCTCAGGGCTTCTGAAGCTATGGTTACCCGACCTATCCACATCAATGCCTAGTGTGGTGTTTGGTGTGTAGTAATTAAGGAGTCCATCTAGGTTCAACTCCCAAATGCATTTTCTCAAGCTATTTAGATCCTCACTAACCATGCCCTCACTTAACACGAGGATTACATGCTCCACAGTGCTTAGGTTCTTAAGTTCATTGTTAGTTACATGGTTTACATTAATCAATACCTTACCTGTGACGTTGGATTTACCAAAGATTTCAGCATTAACTACTCTATTGCCGAACCTCTCCCTAACCTCACTTATTACTAAATCCTCAATACCTGGTACAGTCGTTAGTAACAAGAGCATCTCGAGCTAATCCTTGGTTACATGAAATAAGTTTTTCATATTATGTGAGTTATGGGGATGTGTATGTTGATTAGTCGCATCGTTAGTAATAACTGTAGGATACCAGAAATCATCAATGCTATAATGATTGGTGCGGGTAATGCGAATAGGAATAACTTAACCGCTACGCTGAAATACTTAACCAAGTGATACCTAGTGTAGTATTCAAGCCTCGGCTTTGTCTTCATTAGTAATTGGTACATAGTCATTACGGCCATTATTGATGACTCTATCGAGATAAAATTACCCATTAATGAGTTGATAGGGGATAAGGCTGTGAATACTGCATATCCAATAATAGATCCTACGAGTAGTGCCACTATGTACTTAAATATTGAGTAATTACTAAGCTTAAGCACAAGAAGCGCATATTTAACGAACTCCCTAAGATTAAGCTTACTCACACCATAAACCCTACTCCTAAATATGTAAGGTACCTCTACAATCCTAAAGAGGTCACCATACCTATTATGAGCCGCAGTGATTAATTCAAGGAGTAACTTATACCCAGACGAATCACTTAATGAATCAACAATCTCTCTAAGCTTATCGCCATTAACCGCAAAGAAGCCACTTATAGGATCCCTAATGTTGTGAATCCAGGGTATTAGGAACCTAGCCATGTAGATTGCACCCTTACTAACAATAAATCTACCAAGAGACCAATTAGTAACGCCACCACCTCTCACGTACCTACTAGCAATGGCTAGATCAGAACCTCCAAGAACTGCACTAACAAGGTTGGGCAAAGTCTCAGGCGGATGTTGTAGGTCGGCATCCATAACAACTACAACCTTTGTATTCTTATCTAAACAGACCCTCATGCCAGTCTTTATCGCACTACCCAACCCAAGTTTCCTACCCCTCTCTATGAGGAGTGCTTTACCAGTGGTTATGGCGAAATTATTAACCACATCCTGTGTCCCATCTGTACTACCATCATCGACAACCACGGCTAACCAATCATAACTGCTCAGCACATTATTTAACTTAGGTAGTAGGATCTCTAGGTTCTTAGCTTCATTAATTGTGGGCAGTACAACACATACGTCCACAATGCAGTGGTAATATTACCCATAAATAAGCATTGCTCGTGGGGCTTCACGGTATGAATTTCAGTAGATTATATATGAAGTAGACTTAATAGGTTATGTTAATTGCTAATTTGATGCGCGTACTTGCGGCAGTCCTTAGGGAGTTTAATAAGCCCTTTAGCATTGAGGAGTTCGATATTGGCGAACCTGGACCTAACGAGACCGTGGTTAGAGTTAAGGCAGCTGGTATTTGCGGTCGTGACTTAGTAATATGGAGAGGTGGATTTAGGAATTTAAAACCACCATTGGTGCTTGGTCATGAGATCTTTGGTGAGGTTAACGGTAGGGCTGTGGGTGTCTTTGGTGCGATCACTGATGGTACTTGTCAATACTGTAGGGCTGGTAAGGAGAACCTATGCGAGAATCTTCAGTTCTTTGGTGAGGGCAAACCTGGCGGTTATGCAGAGGCTGTAATAGCGCCTATGAATAATATCTTTGAATTGCCCGATAATGACTATGCCAAGTACGCAGCTACCATATGCCCATTAGCCACTGCCATACACGCTAGTAGGCTGGGTAATGTTGAGCCTGGCACCAAGGTCTTGGTCACAGGCGCTGGTGGGGGTGTTGGCATACATGCAATACAATATTTGAAGTATTTAGGCGCCTATGTAATCTCAGTAACATCACCCGCCAAGGCTGATTTCGTGAGTAGGTACTCAGACGAGGTTATTACCGAGAGGGAGTTCTCGAGGAGGGTTAGGAATGTTGATGTTGTCCTTGAGATCGTCGGTGCTGCCACCATTAATGAGAGCCTCAGGGCTCTTAAGCGTGAGGGTATTTTAGTGCTTATTGGTAATACTGAAGGTGAGGAAGTTCGACTTGTTAGGCCTGCTCTTACGGTTATGAGGGAGCATAGGATAGTGGGTTCCGCGGCATATAATAAGGCTGAGGTTCTTAAGGCAGTTGAATTGGTGCATAAAGGTGTTGTGAGGCCTGTTTATAGGGTCTACGACTTTAAGGATGTGAATAAAGCCTATGAAGACTTGGTTAGTCAAAGGGTTTTGGGTAGGGCCGTGTTGATGTTTAGGTAATTCTTAAAGCCCTAACTATACTTTTCTCTTGTGGTTCTTAGGCGTTCTCAATTATTTGTCCCAGGTAATAATGAGCATATGATTAGGAAGGCGGCCCTTGAACTAAAGCCTGACACTGTTATTATTGACCTAGAGGATGCAGTGCCAATCGATAAGAAGGAGGATGCTCGTAAGTTAATTAAGGAATTAATACCACAACTTAATTGGGGCAGTAAGGAACTCTGCGTTAGGGTTAATGCACCACAAACCCCCTTTTTCTATGCAGATATTGATACCGTACTTAAGATAGACCTTATTAAATGCATTGTAATTCCAAAGGCCGAGTTCGACCTAGGCTTTGTATATAAAGCAACCGGCAGAGAGATAGAACCTCTCATAGAAACAGCAAGGGGGCTCCTCCACGTGGAGGATATTATTAGGAGTGAAGGAGTTACCGCTGTTTCCTATGGAGTTGCTGACTTCGCGCTTTCAGTTGGTGGATCTCTACAGGCATATGAACCTAACCAGGTCTTAAAAACTCTAGTGGTCTCTGCGGCTAGGACCTATGGTATTGATCCTATCGATCGCGTTTACTTCAATATCAAGGACCTAGATGGATTTAGGAAGGATTGCATTGAGGCTAAGCAATTAGGCTTCGTTGGTAAGCAAGTAATACACCCAAACCAAGTACTAATCGCCAATGAGGTATTCTCACCCAGTAAGGAGGAGATTGAATGGGCTAAAAAGGTTGTTGAGGCTTATGAAAGTGCCTCTAAGGAGGGCCGCGGTGCCATCAGCCTCGAAGGCCAATTAGTAGATCATGTACATTACAAGCTTGCCAAGAGGATCCTAGACTTCATTAATCAAACTAGCTAATCCCTGTTTAAGGAATCATTATTCCCCTTGCCTTCAATCTCGAGGAATAGACGTTCTATTGCCATAACCCTTACGTCGTTCTCAACTAATCTTATTATTCGTATTCTGCCAAACCTCTTCTCCTCAACAATACCCAGGTTCTTTAAGGCATTTATGTGTTGTTCAATTATTCTATGATTAAGCCCCAGATCCTTAGTTAACTTTGTGATATTAATTTCCTTATACTGTATTAACTTTCTCACAACCCTAACCCTAATTCTCGACGAAAACACCTCCTCTAGGAAATTAGTACTCATACCCCCAACTCACCCTTCAAAATCCTATCCAACTCTTCCTCAAGCGTCTTTAGGGGTTCTGATGGTATTGAAATTAGAGTCGTCCTACCCCTCATCCCCTTACTTGATGTCCTAGTCTCAACAAAACCCTTAAGATTAAGATCCTTAAGATACTCCCACAACTGCGTATGTTTCCTAGGCTCCTGACCATACTGCTCACAAATCATTTGATACTCACTCTCAGCAACGCCGAAGTGTATGTAGGGAGAGTTCGGGTTCTTCATTAGACTCCTGACTATCGCCAATAGGAATATCTTCTCATGCAATGGTAGCATCCTCAATTCATCACTACGTATACCCCTAAGCGTATTCTTAATCGACTCCCTAACATGTTCGGGCAACACTCTATCCGAACCCTTCATCTCAGCCAACTTAGCCGACCTCCAGAGTATATCAATTGCATATCTAGCATCACCCCTATGCTCATCAGTACGCCCCTCCTCAGTACCAGCCACATCAGCTATCATCTCAATCATCTCCTCATCATAAGACCCATCAACTAACGCCTCCTGAGCTCTAGCCAGTAGTATTTCGAATATTTGATCCTTTGTGTAAGGCTCAAACCTAATCACAGTATTACCGAGGGAACTTTGAGAACTTTTATCTAGTTGATCCATGAATGTTAAGTCTTGACTAATTAGTATCAAGCCAAACCTATACTTATCACCCTTACTTACATACTCCTCACCAAGCCTTATGAGACTACCTAACGCATGAGGCCCACTATTATTCACTAAGTGAAATACATCATCCAGAGCCACCACAGCATATATATCCTTATCCCTAACCATGTCAAGGAGAATACTAAGCATCTCCTCAGTCGAAAACCCCCTCTTCGGCACAGCTATGTTTAATTGCACACCTATATCCTTCAACACCGAGATCAACGTTCTATTTAGGAAACATGACACATGCA
>JZWU02000015.1:0-33786 GCA_000960865.2 Vulcanisaeta sp. AZ3
GCGTGAGGGCGGTCCTGGTGTTCTTGATGGTATTTATGTATACGCGGCAGAGTATATGAAGTGATTATTCTAGGTAAATGCCTGACTTCTCTAGTCTCCTCTCTATGGATTCAGCATCCTCTGGGTAGTAATTAATTGCATTTCTGAGGTAATCCTTGTCAATGCTTAACCCGCCCTCTGGGTCTGCGAGTATTTCTGCGATTCTGGATAGGAATTCGTCGCCTTCCTCGCTGGCTTCCCTGGCTTTCAATACGAGTAGGTCTTCGAGTTTTATGCTTTTGATTTCGAGTCCGTCGACCTTAAGCTTTGCGGCATTCCTTAGCATTTGTTCTGGTATGTATATGTCGAGTAGGTTCTCCATGAGGTCTATCCTAATTATTTGGGCGTTGACTAATATTTCGTAGTACATCATCCCATTCATGTCCATACCTGCATCCCAATCATTCTCTTTGGCTATTTCCTCGAATAATTCTTGTTCTGTTACGGTTGATTTGTTTGTTATGAATAGGTCTATGTCGTGGATATTCCAGTTAATGTTATAGAGTAGGGGTAGTATTGCGCTGCCTATGAGGACGAAATCAATGTCATGCTTATTAAATTCGGAACCAACCTTAATTAATGCCTTCTTTATTAATTCCACAGTCTCACTTAATTGATTCCTCCTCATGCGTAGTGTTTAAATTTACCGTTTAATTTAAGTATTTCGTGGGTGCAGTTGGTGTATCATTTAAAGCTATGGGGATAAGGTTTGATTACCTACATGCGGAGAGGCTTCAATTAATGCCGCAGCAGGTTCAGGTGGCGTTTAATGTTAATCTTGTGATAGGGCCTAATGCTGTTGCTAGGGGTGACATGGTTGAGGTACCCTTTTCTCTAGTGGCTAATTCAACACCGTCGGTAGTTAATATCTCGATTAGGGGTGCATTGATGCTTCAGGGTGATCCGAAGCAAGTTGATGAAATTGCCAAATCTATTAATTCGGGGAAGCCTCCTCAGTTTATTCAGTTGATGATTGGTCAGTACGTATTCTTTGAGGTGAACCTACTCCTTAAGGAGCTTGGTATACCACCTGCAATGCCAGTGGTGCCGCAGCCTCAACAGCAACAGAAGCAAGGTGAGGGCATTATGTATGCATAGCACTTACTTCCATCGTGCATTGCATCACCCTACTGAGCAAGTCATAGCATACTAATTCTCTAGTACTAATTCTAAGTCCTTAACTGAAATAAGTGAAAGCCTTGTCCTTTGGGTAGTAGGAGGAAGTAAGTATTAACTTGCCTTATTGCTTTCGATTCTCTGTGTTGCCTCGTACTTCCTAAGGGCCTTTATTGTGTATTGCAGGGGATTCTTTACCCCACAGCCTAGGTTTGTTGGACATAGTCCTAGGCTATTCATTTCCTGGCATGATGGTGGCATGTAGAATTTACGCCCACCCCTAAGCCCTGCGATATGTTCAACCTGGTACCTGGTTATTTTCTCGTTGAAATCAGCTGCTGTGCTGAAGGTATTCACAACCTCCTCTATACAATCCTCTATTGGTTTTCCTTCAATGTCGTGACACCTCCTTAGCATGTAGGCGGCTAGGGCGAACCTGGCTTGGTGGCTTGGGTTTCCTCCAGTCTTTGTTTCGTTCATTATTGCCTCGATGCAGGGCGGTGTTAATCCCGTTATTTGCACCTTAAGCTCAGCCCTACTAATCATTTTGCTCCTATACTCCTTAAGCTCTGCCATGCCTCCCAACGCGTCGACTAATTGCTCAGTCTCGTCAGCATTCTCATGAGCCTTACTAATTAATTCGAGGACCTTTGCCTCCACAACCTCCTCAATGAGTCTAGTCAGGTCTTTGTAAGTAATTAGGACCCAGCCCTTGAGTAGGTACCTATTTGTGAGCTTCCAGTATGGGTCGTTTCTCGGCATGTATTTTAAGTAATCCCAGACCTTGACGCCTACGTCGAAGGCTAAGGCAAGTTTCTCATTGTAAATATCTAATTCTCTCAACCTCACTGCATTTATCTCGAATTCTCTGGCCATGTAGATGATGCATTCAGGGTCTTCAAGTAGTAATTTGCTTGAGAATCTCTTACTCTCTACATCGGCGAATCTTCTCCATAGGTTTTTGTCGAGGTGTGAGGCTAGGATTATGGCTATGTAGTGAGCCAATAACTCGTCCTCATCTGGGTTCGGGTTGTCAGTTATTGAGCCTTTTGTTATGGCTTCGTTGAGTATTTCGTAGGCTCTCTTGAGTAATTGTTTGCCTGTTGGTGTGTTTGTTAGGTCGTTTATGTACATATCCCTCTTGCTGATGATCTCCATGAATCTAGAATGACCCTCCTTACTAAATGGGTACTTAACTATGAAGCTTACATAATCATTAAAGCACCTAAGCAATTAACTTCACCAATAATTAACGCCTCCGCAGACTTAATAAGTTAATATAAATGGAAAGTTATGTATTATTAACCTGCACTGTTCCTCCTCACATACTGTGAAGCTTATCCATTATGAGTGCCTTGCCTAGGTCGTGAATACTACTTATCTTTATGAAGAGGCCTCCGCCTATCTTGGATAGCCTCATTAGTAATTCATCATCACTATTCTCACCAACAGCTATTGTGGATATCGTGGCACTACCCCTCCTGAGCCTAATGGCCTCCTTAATGCACATGCTTGAATTCACAGTTCTACCGTCAGTCACGCAAATAACATGCCTAGAGTTGCTCTTTGATCTTGTTAGGACTTCTCTAGATCTTTCGAGGGCGTTGGCCAGGTTTGTGCCTCCACCGGCGTATACGTACTTAAGCATGTAATTCATGTGCCTCCAATACCTCCTAACTTGGTGTAGGCTCCATAGTACGTCGGCTCTGAAGTTGAAGAGTATCATGGCTAGTCTATCGTTTGTTTTTGATAGGAATTGTATGTATTGGGTTATGGCATCTTTGGCTATCTCTATCTTAGGCATTCCATTGCTTAATTCCCTCATGCTTCCTGAGACGTCTAGGCATAGGACTATGTCTATTGTTTTTACATTTGCGTACTCCTTAACCACTATGTCTCTGTTTGTGAATATTTTATGCATCATGGTTTTTCTACTTAGATTCATGGCTGTTTTTTGTAAGTCAACATCGAAGTAATTATCACCAACTCTATACTCCCTAATACTAACCACGTATGTTGGGTATTTATCAATGTCCGTGAACCTAACAATCTTCACCTGCCCCATACCACTCATAGCATTCCTAACCACATTCCTCAAGGCCTCAAAGACTCTCTCACCATCCCTACCCCTCCTTGCCTCTGTTGATAATAGGCCATAGTTTCTTAGGTAGGGTTCCATTTTCTTAAGTACTTGGGTTTTCTCGATTATGTTTGCATATGGGTCTACAAACATGTTTATTAATTGAGCTAGGTTTAGGAAGTTTACGGTACCGACACCGCCATAGAGTATTTCGTATATTGTTGATATTATTGAATCAATCTTTGCATCCTTACCGTGCTCATCCGCGTTATTAACGAGTGATTTACTAATCATTAATTCCTGATTCTCCTCAGCACTATAATCTGAACCAAAACCACCACTAATACTACTACTGGCATTCGCCTCACCCTCACTCTCATTTCCCCCCATTTCACCGCCCTCCTCACCCTCATTGCTCGTATTAAAACCAACCACCTGCTGATCATTAACCTCCTCCCCACCCCCGATAGGCATTCTCTCAAGATCCTCAAAGGCCCTTCCAAAGGCTTCCTCAAGAACTCTCCTCTTGTCATCTGGGTTTACCGTCTCTACGGATAGGTATAGGTTCTCAATCCCTACCCTAGTTACTGTCTCCTTAAAGTTCTCATAATCAACACCACCCTCAAGTATTATCCTCATCATTATGTCATTGAGGGCAGACTCAAAACTCCTAACAGAGCCAGACCTAAGGACTCTGGAATCCTCCTGTAAATACTCATACACCTTACTAAGTACCTTAATTACAATCCTGCCAGGATCTACATCTGCACTCAAACCTAACCCCTTATTATGTTTGTTCGGCTTATTAAATAAACTTACTTACCTCCTATTAATAATTAATCATACAGAGTAATCACCTCCTTGAATACCTCCTATACATCATCATTGCCTCATCAAACTTACGTGAGAGATAATCCTTCTTCTCGATTTCGTTGGCGAAGTTTCCACGGATGACATTAACCATGTTACTAATAATCTCCCTCTTCAAATCATTAAGTGAAACCTCCCTACCCTCAAGCCAAGCCCTTGACATGGACGTGGTTATTGCATAAATCGCGGACCTAATGCTTGGCCCAACCTCAATATTACTGTCCTGAGCCACGAGAGTCATGAATGTAGCCGTAACCTCTGTTAAAGCATCGGGAGCCTTCAGGCCTAGGTGCTCCATGTACATACTGCTCTTCCAGGATAGTATTGTTTTTAGGAGGTCCTTGTCTGGGTAGTTTATCTCCACAACCTTCATCCTATCTGACAAAGCCTCGCTTAATTCATAAACCCCGGAATACTCTGCTGGGTTTGATGTTGCTATTACGAGAAAGTCACTCCTAATCCTAAAGCCCCTTATGAATACGTAATGCTCCTGGAGAACTTGCAACAGCGCAGCCTGACTGTAGGGGTTTAACCTATTTATCTCATCGAGGATCAATATACCCCCGTGGGCCATCACCAGCGGTCCAGGTATGTAGGCTAGTGGGTGGTCGAGACCTGCCTGTAGTGCCACGGCTATGTCAATGTCTCCAGTGAGTTCTGTGGCTGTCATGTGGCTGTGACATGCTACCTCTATGTATGGCGGTTCAGATATGCGTAATGCATCGGCTAATGTCTCAGCCAGGGTGGTTTTTCCAATACCTACAGGTCCCATTATTAGGACATGCCTATTTACTGCGAGGCTGCTTAGTATGTCCATGGCAATGTCATTCAACCCCTTAAGCTCCTTCTCAAGTTCGCTCATTATCTTCTTAACCCCCTTGGTCCTTACCGCATCAGCCACCAACTTGCTAACATTAACCTCCTCCCTCTTAACTAAATCTGAGAGGCGTGGTAGCAATGTCGTTAAGTCTTTTCCTGATGACATTCAATGCATACGTAGGCATTGACCTTTAAATTTTTAGTGCCCAAACTAGATAATAAGGGTGGCAATCATGAGGGTTCTCGGTATTATCAATAAGACGTATGGAGAAAGGTATTAATAACCTAGCCAAGAGTTGACCAGTGATAAACGGTAAGGTGGTTCTGGTGAAACATGGCTACTCAGATGAGGAAGATCTAAACGAATATGAGTTAAGCAGAGAAATAAGGGATCCTAAGCAACGATGGATCAATAGGATAATTAGGTCAATGAAGGACTACTACAAGAAATGCCCATACTATGATGCAAGATCTAATGAATGCTTCATAATGTTTAACGCAGAGGAGAATAAGTGCCCAAGAGAGGGTAAGTATGAGGGATGCCCAATACTAGAGGAGTTCTTGGCAAAGAGGTACGAGGAACTTAAGAAGAGTGGGAGGCCAATACCATACGACTTTAGAGACATAACATTATACTAAAGTTCTCCTACGAGTATCTACGATAAAGTCCTGCGATATTTATCTAAGTATGGAGTTTATAATGAAGTTTTAATTTTCTTTAAGCCTCTCAACATTGTTAATGATTGATTTTTATTTCTATTAATTATGGATGGAGATCATGACGATTAAGTAAACAAGGCTTAAATAATTCACGTTATTTATTAATAGCTCCGTGGATATAGAAGCAGTTGGGCCCGGCGAATCCTTAAGTATAGATGGACCTGCCAATGTGAAGGTACTTGAGGGCAAATTGTACGTGTTGGGGGTTGAGTATGGTGTTGGTAGTTCATTCACCGTAATGAGGGGTAGGAGAGTCATTGCAAAGTCGCTCATGAGTAGTAAGTTGGAGATTATTGTTGGTCCGGAGGGTAGTTTTGGGAGGGTTGATGGGTCGAATGAGGTTATTGATGTGTGGGATAAGGCATTGAGTAATGTTTCGCTTAGAGGCTCTGTGGTGGTTGTGCTTGGTGCTATGGATGTGGGGAAGACCACGGTCACTACGATACTAGTTAATAAGGGAGTGAAGGAGGGGTTGAGGGTTGGGGTTATTGATGGGGATCCTGGGCAGAATGATATTGGTCCGCCAACAACTGTGTCCTCGGCAATTGCTGATGGTCTCATAACTCATCTAACTCAATTGAGGGTTTTGAGGTCTATGTTTGTTAATACTACGAGTGTTGAGCATGTTTGGGGTTATGTGCTTGACTCTATAGTGAGGCTTAGTGATGATCTTAGGGTTAAGTATGGTGCTGATGCCGTTGTAGTGAATACTGATGGTTGGGTGTCTGGGTTTGAGGCTTTGAAATTTAAGTTGGAGTTAGTGAAGCGGTTAAATGCTAATTATGTAATAGTCATTAGGAGGGAGGATGAGGCTTCTGAGTTAATACGTGGATTAGGTGATTTACGTAAGGACGTGGTGGTGTTGCCATCACCGCCAAATGCGAGGCTTAGGGATAGGGATGATAGGAAGATACGTAGGGAAATGGGGTATAGTAAGTATATAATGCCCTCGAGGGACTTAAGCATAAATCTAAGGGAGAAGCCCATCATAAACCTACCATTGTTTAGAGGATTAACATATAATGGACATCTACTAAGCCTCATTAGAAGGTGTTTAGGTCCAGTTATGTATTTGGAGCAGTGGGGTGGTGTTGCAGTAGCCATAGGTAGCTTTAAGGATTCTCAGGTTAAGGGTTTTGGTAATGTGGCTGTTGTGCCGTTACCAATTAATTGGGAGAGGGGATTATTAGTGGCGTTAGAGGATGAGGATGATTACTTACTAACTCTTGGTGTTCTTAGGAAGATTTACTATGGCACTGGGAAGGCTGTGATAACGGTGTCGAAGAATTTCAATGCTGAGGATAGGGTAGACCACATTAGGCTTGGTATGATAAGGCTAAACGACAATTTTGAGGAGGTAGAGAAGGCATTATTTATAGGTAGTATTGAGTCAATGCTAAAGTCACATAGTGGTATACGCCTAGCCTAGAGAGAAAAATTTTTCTAGTGTAATTTTATTGATAATTAATGGTTACAAAAATTATTAAGAGAGATGGCTCTGAGGAAGACTTCATAGTGGAGAAGTTGATCGTGAGTATACTTAAGTCGGGGGCTCCAATAGACGTGGCTAGGAGGATTGCCAGAAAGATTGAATGTCAATTTTTCGATACGGATAAGGTGAGTGCTAAGGACCTGACCAAGGCGATACTCACAGAGTTAAAGAAGACTAATGAGGAGTGGTATAGAAATTGGATAGTATTCGATAGGGCCGTGAAGAGGAGATTAACTGAGAAGGAACTTGAGTGATCTATAATTCTTTACCTAAAATCAAAACTACCTCCTCCTCTTTCTCTCTGCCTTTTTCTGCCTTCCTTCTCCTCTCCTCTCTTTTTCTTGGTTTTAGGCTATTTTCATAAACCATATTTAGTATTACGATGGCTACCGTTAAAACAATCATTACTGTCAAAAGAAGAGGCACCACACCTAACGTCAATGGGCCTAGTGAGCTGGATGCGAATAATTGATAAACACTTACCTCGCCTTGCGGGGGTAGGAAGGTGTAGCCGTATTTAATTAGTACTATGAAGTATGCAGCTAAGCCTAGCATTATTCCTGCGTATGTTAAATTAACATACTTAACAACATCGGCAAGCCTCATGCTAGTCCCTCTTTGGAAATAAAGCCTTTTAAATATGCCTCTCTCGCCAGTGATGTAAAAATGCGTAGGGTTGTTTACCTAGGTAGGCATTTAATGCTTAAGTCGAAGTATCTGGATAAGGTTGGTAATAATAGGTTCACCACGGTGAGGCTTGGTATAATTAGGCCGAGGTATAGGGAGGTGTTTATTCATAGTGGTGGTATGGTTATTGCCAAGGCGAGGATACTGAGCACTGTGTATAAGAGGGTTTCTGAGTTAACGGATGATGATGCTGTGGCTGATGGGTTTACTAATAGGCAGGCCTTAGTTGAGGAGTTAAGGAGGATTTATGGCGAGGTTTCTAATGATGATTGGGTTACAATACTAACCCTAGAGGTTGTGAAATTAATTGGGCGTAAGGATGATGGGTCAGTGGGTCTCAGCCCAGTGGATATTGCGAGGCTTGCGCTTAGGTATAATGTGCCTATGAGTGATGAGGAGAGGAGGGTTCTTGTGGAGCTTGTTAATGAGGGTAGTGTTCGTAAGGTTGCCATTAAGTTATTTAATTCATTTAGGGGTAGGTATGTGATTAGGAGGGTTGTGAGGCGGGCGTTAAAGCATTTAATGAGTATGGGTGTCATTAGTCGTGATTAGGTTGTGCGTTCTATCCCTATTTGAGCCTTCATATCCTCAATATCCCAATCCATGACAAGGACGCCCTGCGGTTTTGCGTTGGTTATTATTTCTGTGGCCCTAACCTCATTAGTTATGTAATCCCTGAACTCATTCACGGCATTGAGTAAATCATTACTCCCTGTACTTATGTAAATCCTAATCTTCTCATCAACCTTAAGATTTGCCTTGGCCCTCATCGTCTGGATACGTCTAACAATTTCTCTGGCTAGAGCCTCATGGTATAATTTCTTATCCATAACTTTACTGAGGCATATCTCATAACCCTTGCCCTGAGCCCTAACATATTCCTCCTCATTACAAGCCCCAAGTTCACTCACGAATTGCACCTCCTTAATATTAGCCAAGTATTCCAATAACGGCCTTACCTCATTAAGTGACTCCAAATTGCCACCCTCAATCTTAACCATGGCCTTTGCCAAGGGCCACCTAAGCTTCACCTTAATCCTATTCCTCAACTCAGCGATGTCTGAGAATAATGTAAATAATAGGTCGAAGGACCTCTCTAACTCCTCATCAATATACTTCTCATTGACTGAGGGTAATAATGATAAATGAACACTCCTAGCTTCATCACTCTCAAGCTTTCTTACGAAGGCTTGCCATAAATACTCAGTGGCATGAGGTACCAGGGCTGAGCCCATTATTAATGCTCCTTTAATCACGTGGTAGAGTACGGCATAGGCTGCGTACTTATCCTCCCTATTCTCCTCAGACCAAACTCTACGTCTAATTAACCTAATATAGCCGTGGCTTAGGTCATCAACGACGAGCTTAGTCCATTCCCTGGCGGCCATGTGGAGTTCCATGTTGTCCATGTAATTAATGAAACTACGCAACCTACTATAGAACCTACTTAATATCCACCTATCCTCAGGCAAACCCTTACTAATGAGCTCCTCTAACCTGTGTACCCTTGGGTTGAAATTATCCAATTCCATGTATGTCTTTGCGAACTTAACCACATTCCAAAGTATTGAGAGTACACTTCTAGTGTCTGAGATTTCGTCTGGATCCACGGACATTGTGTCCCAGGGGGCTGACTTCGTGAGTAGGTATAGCCTTGTTGGATCTGCACCCCACTTATTGAGTAAGTCCTCAGCCCAAATTACATTGCCCTTAGACTTACTCATCTTCTGACCATACTTATCAACAACATGCCCGCTGATCAATAATGATTTGTACGGCGCCTTACCCATCCAGAGAACTGAGGTAACTAGTAGGGAGTAGAACCAACCCCTCGTTTGGTCTATGGCCTCGGTAATCCAGTCGTATGGGTATACCTCATTGAATAATTCCTTATTCCTAAGGCCATCAACACTGGCTATCCAAGCAACACCACTATCCATCCAAACATCAACAACAAAAGGCTCCCTAACCCACTCACTACAATCATTAGTCTCTATCCTAACCATGTCTATCCAAGGCCTATGGACGAGCAACTCATCGGGTACATTCGGCACGTACTTAGCAACACTCCTTAACTCCTCAATCGTCCCAATAACCATAATCTTGCTCGGGTCATCCCTACAACGCCAAATGGGTAGTGGTGTACCCCAAACCCTGCTCCTCGATATTGTCCAATCCCTGGCATTGGCAACCCAATTATCAAACCTATCCCTAAGGAACTCGGGGTATACCTTAACCCTCTTCAACTCCTCAACCATTCTATCCCTAAATGCCGAGACCCTAATGAACCACTGCTTATCAGCCCTATAAATCAAGGGCGTACCACACCTCCAACAATGGGGATACGCATGAACCAGAGTACCTGCATAGAGGAGTAACCCCCTACTCCTTAGGTCATTAATGACCTCGCGAGAAACATCAAGCCAATACTTCCCATGAAACTCACCACCCAATTCATTGAATACTCCATTTATTTCTACAGAATTCGTGACGGGTAAATCATACTTCTTGGCAACCTCGAAGTCCTCAGGACCGTGGGCTGGGGCGATGTGGACTAACCCAGTACCGTCTGTCAGGGTTACGAAGTCTGCAAGTACGACGTAATGCGCCTTGTCGAGGTGTTGCTTATGTATTGGTACCTTATCCATGTAAATGTGCCTATACCTAATACCAGCTAGCTCTGAACCTTTAACCACCTTAACAACCTCATAATTCTTAATACCAAACCTCTCCATTAACTGAGGCACAAGCTCCTCAGCAAGCCACAGGTACTCAGTCTCCCCATTAATTACTACCCTGACTAAGGCGTAGGTGAAGTTTGGGTTCACTGCAACGGCCTCATTATCTATTAATGTCCACGGGGTTGTTGTCCAAATAACTAAGTAAGTATTCACATCACCCTCCACAGGGAATTTCACGAATATTGATGGATCCTCCCTATCCTCATAGCCCTGATCAACCTCAGCATCACTAAGGGCCGTCTCACACCTGGGGCAGAAAGGTAAGACTCTATAATCCTCGAAAAGAAGCCCCCTCTGCCAAGCCTCCTTTAAGAACGACCAAACATGCTCTATGTAGTGGGGTTTCCTAGTCTCATAGGCATGCTCCAGGTCAAGCCAAAGACCAAGTCTCCAAGTCCCAATCTCCCTCCACTTCTCTAGGTAGTAATCAACTAGAGAGTTGCATTCAAGGCTGAACTTATCATAACCAACCCTCTCAATATCCTTCTTAGACTTAAGATTAAGCTTCCTCTCAATCTCAATCTCCACTGGAAGCCCCTGCTCATCCCAACCACCCTGAGCCCAAACCCTATAACCCAAGAGCCTGTGGTACCTAAGCACAACGTCCTTGTACGTCCTACCCCTAATGTGACCGACGTGTGGAAAGCCATTGGTTGTTGGCGGTCCCTCGAGGAAGGTATATAGGCCTCTTGAGCCGCCGCCACTATGCCACTCATTCACTATTGAATTCTCAACCCAGAATTGCCTGACTGACTCTTCAATCCTTTTCACATCGAATTGTGTATCCAGCGTGAAATCAATAATGGACACCCGACAATTACCTATGGAAACTATTTAAGAGTTTTACGCATTCATGAGTGGTGTGGACTTCAACGCATCATTTAATCTAAGGACTAGCTCATTAATTGCCTCGAGGTCGGCGTTGGGTTTTGGGCCTAGGATGTTCATGTTAAGGGTTAGGGGTGTTAAGGCTATATTACCCTCCCTATGAACAACGTACGTATCAGTATCAACCTCAGGCTCAATCAGAGAACCAAACAACCAATAATACTTACCTCCCCTAGGATCAACTCTAGTATCTATTTGCTCCGAGAACTTAAGCTTAGAAGCCCTAACAAGCCTAACCTCAATACCCCTCCTCACACTCCTTGGGAAGTTAAAGCTAAGCACATCAACACCCCTAGGCATACCCCTCTCGATGACGAATTTGGCCGACTCCCTAACCACAACCCTCAAGACAACATCCAAATCCTCATTACCCACAAGCTCATCCTCACTATTAACATCCACAGAGTAGGCTATGGCTGGAACACCAAGGAGCGCCGCCTGAAAGGCAGCACCTAGAGTACCTGATGAGAGAATTACCTGAAGCGATGAATTATCACCAACATTTATACCAGAAAGCACAAGGTCAACCCTATCCATTATTTCCAGGGCAGCCAAGTAAATAGTGTCTGAGGGGGTTCCCGAGGTTGCGTATACCTTAAAGCCGCATAGATCCATTGTGGAGATCCTAAGAGGCTTATGCAGTGTTATACCAAGTCCAGACGCAGACTTAGGTGTTTCTGGAGCCACTACATAGACCTCGCCTAGGTCCTTAACGTAGTCATAAAGCATCCTAAGCCCTGAACTGTAGACACCATCATCATTAGTCACTAATATCTTGGCCACATGGCATCATGAAATACTGAATTTATAAAGGGTTATTTTCATTATAATTATAATGTATTACTCATTAATCTGTTGATCAGTCATCCCCTGCTCAGGTTCTATTACTGCAGCTGTCCCATAGGCTATTATCTCAACAGAATCGTTCAATTCATTAGAGTCTAACTTAAAACCTATCACAGCATTGCCAATGACTATTTCCAAGACCTTAACCGCCTCATACCCCGGCACATACGGTGAGGCTGTGATGACGACCTCCACTACAACCTAGCCACTTAATCACACTTTATGAGGCTGGGCATTTCCGTGGGTCTTATTGTTGGTAATTCTAATAATCGTGGGCAGGTTTTCTTATTACGTTGTCATGCTTAAGTAATTGTTATTTTGAGTGCTTCCTTAATTAATTAATGTACTTCATAGTTCTTGAGAATGTATAGTAAGTTTGGTTTTGTTGATAGGCCGCTTAATCCGTCTGGAGTTCCTCCTATTGAGCGTAGGTACTCACCAGTTGGTTTTGAGGGTGAGCTTAGTAGGGTTAAGGCTGCCATTGACTCATTCCTGAGGGGTAATGATAATATTGCTGTTGTGGTTGTTGGTCAGTATGGTTGGGGTAAGAGCGAGCTTTTAGATGCTGTTGAGGTTGAGGCTATTAGGCGTGGGCTTAAGGTCCTTAGGTTGCCTCTTACCTTTGGTCTTGATGTTAATACTGTGATTAATACCCTGCTTAAGTTTCGTGGGGATTCCTCAGAGCCTGTCTTGGTGTTGATTGATGAGGCTGATGAGGTTAGTAGGGTTTTTGAGCTTGGTAATGCGCTTGATCCTAATGATGCTGGTAGGGTTAGGGATTTGGTTGTTAGGCTTGGTTCTCTTATTAGGGCTTTGATTGAGCCTAGGAATTATAGGGATGTGCTTGGTGTTGATCCGAGGAGGCTTGGTAGGGTTATGCTCATACTTGCCTTTACTCCTCAGCTTTATTATAATATTCTTAGGAATATGGTTCCTGACGTCTTCGACATAACCAGGGGTCGTGTTTATGCAGAGATTGCCCTTGATGAGAGAATGCCCCTCTGGCTTTATGAGGCCATGTTGATTCAGAGGTTTAATGCCTACTCCACTGAGGATAGGCTTGGTTTGGTTAGGAGGGGTTTAGTTAATCCTCTTTATCCGCTTAGGCGTGAGTATTTAGTTACGCTTTATGAGTTGGTTTCTAATACTGAGGGTGGTAAGCCATCGCCTAGGGCTCTTGTTAAGTTTACCTCGAAGTTACTAGACATGGTTGTTGAGAGAGGTGAGCTTAATTATGGAGTTTTTGAGGAGTTCCTGAAGAGTGAGGCATCTACTGGTGAGTTGAGGGTTTTTCTTGATGCCATTAATGAGGGGCCTACTGATGAGGCTGGTTCGCGAGTCTTCAAGGCGTTACTCCTCTCTGGTGTTCCTAGGACTGTGGGTGATTTGAGTTCTGAGTTGGGTTTTGATGTTTCGCCGGTGATTAGTGCTTTGGTTAGGGCTGGTTTTGTTGAGGAGGTTCAGGTTGTTAGGGTTGGGCTTAATGGTGATGGTTTGGCTAGGGTGAATAATGAGTTGGTTAGGCTTAGTCTTGCGCCTATTGAGGGTGATTTGAGGGATATATCAGTGAATTATGGCACTTACTACACAGTGTATGAGGATGGCCCTATGTTGTATGTCGTCTTGCCGAGTGATGCTAAGATTAACTTAGTTGGTGCTTTTAGGGCTTTTCAAGTCTCGCCGAGGCTTCATAGGTTGCTTGTCTTTGGTAGGGAGGTTGAGGAGTTGGTTAGGGCTAGGGAGGAGGTTGGTAAGGCGATTGCCATTGTTAATCAGTTTCGTGATGAGTTGGCTAGTGAGGTTGTTAGGGCTGCCCTGGCCTCCCCAGTAACTCTTTATCCAGTGGTTTCTAATGTGTGGGTTGGTGTTTTTGAGGGTCCTCTTGATGTTAGGCTTGGGGTTATTGTTGGTCTTGATGTTGATGTTGAGGGTTTTGTTAGGTTTTTGAGTAAGGTGGTTAGTGAGGGTGTTATTTCAATTAATGGGCAGGAGAGGGTTTTGGATTCCCTACTTGTTATTGTTGCCTCTAGATCTCAATTAACTAATGACTTGGTTAAGAGTGTGGTTAATGCTGTTGTTAGTTTGCCTTGGAAGGTTGTCCTGGGCCCACTAAATGATTTTGCCTACTTCTCTGTCTTTGGTTCTGATGCTATTGATTCGCTTAGGTCGATAGTGATTGGTTCTAGGTTGGAGAGGCTTGATAGGGTTCCTAGGGAGTACTCAATCTTCATTGAGAGGTTGAGTAATTATAGGAATGAGGTATCTGCATTTCGTGATAGAGTTCGCCAGAGGGTACTCCAGTACACAATGGCGATTAGGAGAGGTGCTAAGGAGTCTAGGGAGGCGGTGATTAGGCGTATTGTTAAGGCCTGGGTTGAGAATGGGGAGTTGAATGATCAACCTGAGATCTTTAGGGATGAGAATGGTAAGGCTAGGATTAGCATTGTTGAGGAGAGCTTCATTAATTACCTAAGGAGTCTCGGTAAGAGGAGTTTCACAACTAAGGAGCTTGAATACCTAATTAGGAGGCTATACCCAACACACCTATGGCGTGAATTTAGAGAGTCCGATCTAATTAGGTTATTGAGCCTCAGGGGCTTATTACTACCAATTAATGAGGACTTCACAGAGTACGCACCGTACTCACTAGACACTGCGCCAAAGACCCTGGAGATCCTTAGTAATTACCTCAAGAACCTTAGGGAGGGCTTGACAAAGCCCCTCATTATTAAGGTTGAGCCCCTCGACATGAAGATTGAGGTTGAACCTGGCATTGAGGTTCAAGGTAATGATTGTGAGAGGCAATTATCGCTTTTGAGGGCTGTTCCTGAGACATCTAGTGAGTTCTTGAGGAGGTTGTCCTCGTTCATGATTTGTCTTGATGGTATGAGGGATTTTATTGAGGGTTGGCTTGAGGGTTTAAATACTGATGTTTCCACTGTTGAGTCTCAATTGAATAATGTAATTAAGGATGTTATTACTAAACTCAATGATGCCAGGGTCGGCTTAAGCGGTGAATTATCAAAATTGAATGGAGAGGTTGAGGCCAGGGTAAATGCACTCCTCGATAGGATTAGGTCATACCTGGGTAGGCTTGGTGGGCTTAGGTTTGATGATGTTAAGGAGAGCTTACCATCAATCCTCGAGGTTATTGATAGTGAGACGAGGAGAACTCTTGATTTAATCAATATCCTGAGGAGCATTAGCGATAGTGTTAGGGAGTACATGGACCTAACCAGTGTTTTAGGCAATGCATACATTATACTTAATAGGAAGTATGTATCGATGAGTATTGATGACTTCATCAACGACATAACCCTACTACTCAAGCTAAACTCCGCAGATACACTAAACAATTACTTAACCACACTCAATAGGGCTCTCGAGGCCAAACGTAAAGAGGTTAGTGAAGCATTAAGTGCTGCTAATGCCCTCGTTAATAATTATATTAAGGCTGCCGCCTGGCTGAGGAAGAGGAGTGATGGTAAGATTTTGAAGGGATTAATGAGCGATGTTGTTCTTGACGTTCCGACTCCATCGCCTAATTATGAGAATGCTAGGAAAATAATTGACGCAATTAGAAGCATTGATAGGGTTATTAGTGGCGTGGCTAAGGAACTTGGTATACCCAGTGATGTGGTTATGGCAATAGCCTCCCTAGGGCCTAATGTGGGCATAGACGAGAGTGACTTGGCAGGTAGGTTAGGGCTTGATGCTGATACTATTAATAAGTACTTGGAGGCTTTGTGGAGGCATGGCTTGATTGAGAGGAGGTATGTCACGTGAGGTGGTGCGTATGGTAATCTCCATACTCGGCCTAGATAAGGAATGCATAAACAATGAGATTATCAAATGCGGCGAGGTTGGTAATGCCGAGGCCATAATAGATTTGAATGGTTCATTGAAAAACCTTGATGTTAAGGCAAGACTCATTATCTCAGAGGATCCGAGGAGCCTCGTTAATGTTAGGAGGAGCGTTATTAATGAGATTGTGGTTAGTGGGGTTAGGCTTAGGTCTTTAGTAGGTCTTGGGGAGCTTGAGGGTGAGCCTGTGGTTAGGGGTGTTGGTGATGAGGTTTTTGGTGTTTCCATTGGTGATAAGGTTGTTGTCTTCGCCAAACCCCTAATGCTAAGCCTAATTCACGACCAGGAGAACTTAATCAATGAAATTAAACTACTCCTGAACACCACACAGTCTAATGTAAGTATTGATTATGCCGTTAAGGAGCTCGTAAACCTAATAATCTCGGAGAGGCGTAGTAAGAGGGTTTCCAAGACCCTAGCCTACCTGGAGGAGTTGTTACAGGATGGTGATGTTTCGAGGGTGCCGCCGTACATACTTGATATACTTACGGCAGTTGGTGTTGTTACTAATGATACTGTCAATAGGGCTTTGCTTGAGAGGGTTGTGGGTGAGGTGAGGTCTAGGGTGTATCCGAGGAGGAGTTGAAATGTTTAATGACGTAGTAATAAACATGCTGAGGCTCATCGAGACTAGGATAACCCAAATGAGGGACAGGGCTAGTGAGGTTATTAAGGAGGCAGGGAATCACGTAAATCAAATACTCGAGGTTAAGCCAGGTAGCAAGCCCATTAGGTTTGTTGCGGTGGACTCGGGTTTTGCTGATATTAATTATCTTGGCTTTAGGATCTCCGTCATTAATGTGGCGACTCTCATAAATTCTGATGGTGTTGGCAAATTATTCACAATGTTTGAGCCAATCATTGGGGTGCCTAGTGAGGAGTTGGAGAGGCTTGCTCTTAATTTGGAGGTTAGGTATGCATTGGATGCCATTAGGAGGTTTCCCGTTGATTTATTATTACTTGATGGGCCTATACTCAATAGGGATGGCGCTGATAGGGTTGGCATACAAACCCTGGCCCACGTTAAGGACGTGAGAAGCAATAGGTATACTCAATCAATAACGGAACAAAACTTCAGGGATTACATGGAGAGAGCCCTGAGAGTTATGGAGGAACCCCTCGCGATCCATATACTCATGGAGACCCGCAGGAGTTTAGGTGATGTTGATGGCGCCTTGATTACGAGGCCTTATGTTATTGGTAGGTTGAGTAATAGGGAGGTTTATGGCTTCTATGTGCAGTACGTACAATCAACACTACCCATTTATGTGGAGTACCTAGGCGATCCAAGCAACATTAATGATATCATATCAAGGCTCATGCCATTATCAAAAACACCTAGGCTTGGATACCCAGCTCCACTCTACATTGTTGATAGGGTTGCCAGGGTTAATGCAGAGTTTAGGAGTATGGTTAGGTTAATCATTGAGAAGTTGGGTGGTGATGTGCTTAATGAATTGAGGGGTGAGTATTTGAGGATTAGCCTTAATGAGTATGTGAAGGGAATTAATTAATGCTAACCATTTACAACAAATTGAAAGCCTCGCCCCTTTAGAGCGAGGAGGAAGTAGGGTGTTTCATCCCGGGTTCAATTCATCATTTTTCAGCAGCGTCCTCGACTTAATCATCCGTGGCTTATACGCGTCCTGGTTAATAAAGTTGTTTATCGATTGTTTTACTTATAAGTTATTAAAGGCTAGCTTGGGGTGAGTTTACTGTGATTATTTACATTAGTGATGCATTGAATGAGATGAGGAGGTGTTTAATGGTTTATGATGAGTTTGAGTGCTCTGCGTACTTAAGTAAGAAGTATGGTACTTGGTTTCTAAGGATTAATGATAATGTTGCAACGTCTATACTTGAGGAGGCCTCTAGGGATTGTACCCAGATTGAGAGTAGTTTCTTTTACTGCCTATTCTGTCTTGGTTCCCAATGTGATTTAGAACCCTCCGGAGTGAGTGTTAAGTATATTATTGATTGTCTTGACAGGCTAAAGATAGATCAAAACATAAGGAATACCCTGAAGGACATGCTAAACAGAGCCTTAGAACTTCATTCCGGGATCGTTTGCTCTAGTGTGTAGTGAACTTTCTGCCACGCTAGTGAAGTTTTTATATCTGTGGATCATTCTGATTCTATGAGTGGTTTTGAATGTCACTTGTGCGTTTAATCTTTGGTGATTTGTCTAGTAGGTTGGTTCAGGATGTTTATAAGCGGTGGTTTGC
Organism: Vulcanisaeta sp. AZ3; assembly: GCA_000960865.2. Lineage (GTDB taxonomy): Archaea > Thermoproteota > Thermoprotei > Thermoproteales > Thermocladiaceae > Vulcanisaeta. The sequence goes on from JZWU02000015.1 coordinate 18,388, forward strand.
CTATCAGTTGAGGGTTGCTCAGGCTTTAATAATTGTGTCTTTTGTCTCATTCATAGTTGGTTCTGTTGTGTTGTTTTATCGTTATGGTATACTGCATGGTGATCTCATGCTTGGTGGTTTGATTCTCTTTTACATGGGCATAATGTTTAGTCAGCATACCGGCTTTACTAGGGTTATGCCGAGCCCCCTCGCCTCGCTTGTGCTTGGTGTTTTTACTTTCCTTTGGTTTTGGCCTATGTTTTTGGTTTTTGGTTTAGTTGGGTTTTCGGTTTTATCTTCGTTTTATTCTACGTATTGCTCCTAATTAGGGGTGGTTTGGGTAGGATACCCCTCTATTGGCCTAACATTTTCTTCCTGAGCGGCCTCGTAAGTCTCTTAATAGCCTTATACCTAGGTGGCCCGCGCCTAGTTGTTTTCCCCATGGCATCTATAGCGAGTTTGATGAGGCGTGCTGAGTCTAGGCAAAGGCCTATCTACATTATTGATATACCCTACGCCGTATTGCTACCCATAATTACATACTTCATGTATAGTCAAATTGCCATCGCCATACTATCCCTACTGACCCTGGCTGTGATAGGGATACCGAGGAGGTTCGGCCAAGCCTTCAAGACAATCTACGCTAGGGCTTATCCTGTTGGTTCATCCCTAGGTAGGGCTGCCCTAGTGATTACGGCTGTCCTGGCCCTAATTGGTGTGCCTTTGTTGGATGTTTATCATTTGCTTTTCATTGGTTTTGTCGCTGTGATTATGTCTTCGCTTTGTATACCCATGCTCATACCTGGTATTCTTTGGTTCTACATGAGGTTCTATGGTGTTCTTGGTTATGAAATACCCACTTTATTATTTGTCTCGGCTTTGCTTAGGGCTTTGGTATTTCTCGGTGGGTATGTGTTCATTGCTGTATCATTAATTTTAGTACTTATAGCCTATATTGAGGTTGCCGTATCATACCTAAGCGGCGGTAGGGTTAAGGTCTTTTGATCACGACTTTGTTTGTTGATTTAGGATTGCATTTGCTATTAGTCTAGCTACTCTAATTGGTTCTGGTCTCTTACCCTCCCTTAGGAACTTCCTAATGATTACCCTAGCTGTCCTATAATCCATACCAATAAACCTCGCATAAACCCTAACATTCCCGGGAAGTAATACCTCATGAGGCTTCTTTAGACTCTCGTAGAGTCTCATCCTAACCTCAAAGTCCTCTGGGAATAATTTCCTAATTGCTCCAATTACATCACCCTCGGGTTCCTCGAATATTAGGCATAGTGTTGGTATTCCAAGCTTGGTGTGTATTTCCTCGAGGTTTATTATGTTATACCAAGATATTATGCATCCATCAATCATTATTAATTGAATGTCATTCCTACCCAATGACTCATAAAGCCTAATTATTGCATCAGTTGCGTCTAACCCACCCACTGTAGTCTTACCTAGTGCAACTCCATCAATAAATCCATCACTCCTCATAACAACACCAACCAATACCGAGTACTTCTCACCAAGCCTAAAACTCTCAGCCACACCCAATGCCCTAATGCCAGGCTTACTAATCAATGAATCCAGATCCATTGGTTCTAATTAGTATTAATGTTTAAGTGCGTTTATGCCCTCGGCTTCAAGCTAAGTCTCACCAAGCCATCCCTTAGCCTCTGCACTTCCTCATTGCTTAACGGTCTTTGGTATGGCTCCTTAACCGTACCAAAGTCATAACGTAATAGGTGCACAAGCTTATAATAAGCGTCAACGCCGGGGTAATCTCTAATTAACTCCCTAACCCTGGCTAATAGGTCCTGCTTTTCCATGGCTGACTGAAGCCTGCCTGCTTTGAAGTCGTTGAACATCTCTCTCATTACTTCAGGGAATGCGTTGGACATTGCGGAGATGCATCCCTTGGCGCCAATCATTAGGGCTGGTAGTATTGTTGAGTCAGCCCCGTTGAGTACTGTTATTCCAAGCCTAACGTGGCCCATTAACTGTGTTATATCGCCAGTACTATCCTTAACACCCGCTATCCTAACGCCATCATTCAATAGCCTAGCCACTAGGTCGGGTGTTACGTTGAATCCTGTGTTTTGTGGTATGTTGTATATGAGGATGGGTAGTCTTGTTAGGCTGGAGAGTTTTGTGTAGTATTTCTTTAGGGTTTCGTAGTCTGGTTTGTAGTATATTGGTGGTATTGAGGATATTGCAATTGCTCCATACCTCTCCGCCAACCTAACTGTCTCTACAACATCATCCCAGTTTGTGGAGAATACGTGAACCATTAATTGCTTATTCGTATGTTTAGAAATTATCTCTAGAGCGCTCCTCCTCTCCTCAATGGTTAGGTATGGCCCCTGACTTGTGGTTCCAAAGGGGTAGAATCCATCAACACCAGCCTTCGTTAGGGAGTCAACGTGATTCGCCAGAGAGTCTGTGTCAAGTTTTCCGTCTTTGAATGGTATTGCCAGTGCTACGAATATTCCCTCCATCATAAGCCAATAGTGCTTAAAATTAATAAAGTTGTCTATCGATTTACTCACTAGCACCTTGAACTATCTCACGCTCGTTATCCCTCTTAATGAGCTCTATCACGCTGTATTTAATTCCTGCCTCCCTGGCTGCGTTGGTTATGTCGTTCTTTAATTCATCGGATTGCGTTGTTATTATTATCTGCCCAACCAAGCCTTCCTTAATTAACCTAGCCAGTAGGGTTGCGAAGGCCTTCCTAATGTTCTCATCCACGTAGGGTATTGGTTCATCCATGAGTAGGAAGTCCACATTGTGGCTAGTCGCCCTATAAACACTTAGTAGGAATGAGAGGGCTATGGTTAGTCTCTGACCATCGCTTAACCTAGATATTGTTACCTTCCTACCGCCAGACCTAAATGCAAATAAGGTGTATTCACTCACAACGCCAACAACACCACTATCCCTAACAGTAACCTCTATACCAGCATTCTCCAGGTCTCCATATGGATATAGGGACTTAAATATTGGCCCTACGTTATCCCCAACAATCCTAATCATCTCATCCCTAACCCTAGCCTGCACATCCCTAACCCCAGCCCTAATCCTACCCAACCTATTATAGAAATCCTCAAGAAAATCAAGCCTCTTCCTAAGCATTGATGGATCCTCCTTATCGAAGCCGAGGCTCGACAACATTAACTCTAACCTACTTAACTCAGCAGAATCCTCACTTAACCTACTCCTAACCTGCATTAACCTTCCATCAACATACTTAATGTCATTCTCAAGCTTTGTTATTGCAGTAGTATCAACACCAAGATTAGTAAGTTGTCCTTGAAGCTCATTCTCCTGCGCCTTGAGTTTATCTAACTCTTTATACTTCTTAATGTATGCTATGGCCTTATCAATCTCATCAATCTCAGCCCTAAACGTATCAATAAACCTACTCAATAATTGAAGCCTCTTATCCAGATCCATGATTGACCTATCAATATTATCTAACTTACTCAATAATGCATTAAGTCTTGACCTAACCTCATTAGCCCTCTCCACCGTTGCCTCATAATCATTAACTATTGGTTGCAGAGTCTCCATATTAGTTAATACTTTCTCAAGTTCGCTAATCCTATCCATAACACTATTAATCTCATCCGTATACCCCCTCGACAACTCCTTAACCCTACTCTTTATCGCCTCATAATCCTCCTCATTAAGCGGCTTACCACATACTGGGCACTTATCCTCATGATTACTCAATATGTACTGCAAAACATTTAGTAGAGATACTCTGAAACTCTCCTCAGCATTTAACCTATCAAGCCTACCCCTCAACTCCTCCAACTCTTGTCTAATCTTCCCAGGCTCCCCATACCTACTAATCAACCCTCTATACTCCCTAACCTTACCCTCCTCCTGCATCAACCTACCCTCCAACTCCCTCAGTGAGGCCTTGGTAGCTTCAACCTGAACCTCAAGGTCATTACGCGTCCTGCCCAGGTACTCCCTATCCTCAGCAATCTTATCCTTGAGCTTCACGAGACTCTCAAAGGCCTTGTATATACTCTCTGATGCATTGGCCATGTTCTCATTAGTTATTGACAACTTACTCAATTCCTCAGCCTCCTTAACTAATGCAAACTCCTCAAGCCTCTCAATAAGCGTATCCCTTAGCCTCTCCAGCCTAAGCTTAACCCCAGCCTCATTAACATCCCTAACCCCAGCCTTCCCAAGCTCCTCCTCAAGAGCCTCCCTCCTCATCCTCACGGCTATGTAATTACTATAAACCTCCTCAACACCCTTAATACCCTTGAGTAATTCCTCCCTCTTCTTCAATAACTCATTATACACCCTACTCAATTCATTCTCCTCCTCCCTCAACTTCTCAATCTCGCTCCTAAGCTCATTCATTTTCTCCCTAGCCTTTTCTATCGATCCATACCTACTCAATATCTCGGGCAATTCCTTAACACTGGCTAGCCTCTGCCTTAGATTATTGATTAACCGTTCTAATTGGGTCATGGGTATGGACTTATTTAGGTTATCAAGTATCTCAAGCCCAAATAACTTATCAATAAAGATATTCCTCTCAGCAGCCTTCCCGTAAATCAACGCGTCCAGGGTCCTGGGGGTTACTAGTATGAATCTTTCGAAGTCATCATCATCAATGCCAAGAATCTCTATAATCCTCCCATAAACATCCCTAGCCTTAATAGACCTTGAATTCACCAAGGCCCTCACACTCTCCCTAGCAGTATTATCGCTCCTCCTCAAAATCCTCGTTACACTCATATCATTACTCAGTACCAACTTGACCGTGGCACTATCAGACTCCTCATTAATCAAGTCAATAAGCTTCGAAATCCTCTCCTTAACCTCTAATTGTGTGCCGTATAGGGCATACTCAATGGCCTGAATTATACTTGTCTTACCCGAACCCACAGGCCCATGAATTACATTAACCCCCTCACCAAACCCCAGCCTGTGCTCACCCTTAAACCCCCTAAAATCCCTAATTACTAATTCATTAATCCTAACCCTCACTCCCACCTTCACTCACCTCAAGCCCTACCTTACTCAATTCCTCATTAATCACCTCGAGCACCCCACGCCTACCTCTCTCCTTATAAGCCATGTATAGCCTTATGGCTAGTTCAGCATCGTCACCCAACCTCTCCTTGAGGAACTTAATTATTAATTCATCAAGTTCACCCATTACCCTCACCTCTCTTCCTTATGACATTAATCCACGGATTATTACTGAGGAAATCCGGTAAATTGCTCGTAGTGCTCCCCTCAGCACTACCCATTATTGATTGTTGTGTAGTAGCAACAACACTAGAATTCTCTAGTTTATTTACCCTATTCAGTAAGTCACTGATTATACCCTCAATCCTCATTAACCTACTCCTCAACTCCTCAATCTCCTTAATCAAGGATTGCGGAACTTCAGTATTATTGAGGTTATTCCGTAACTCATTAATCCTAACCTCAAGCTCGCCAAGCCTCCTCATAACTTCCTCATTAGAACCTTGTTGAGTCTGTATTGGTATGCTTGGTATTAACTCCTCCACTGCCTTATCGGGATCTGTGGTTGAAAGATCATATAGGTAAACCCCAACCCAGTGGCTTCTGAATAATTTCCCATTTATTAACCCCCTGGCATTTACTGGAAATGCTATGTATGCCTTATTATAACTCAATCTATTCTTCATAGTGTCACTTAACTCATCAATTATTTGAGACTCCGTTGGGAACTCCTCATTGGATACCCTAATATAGACCTTATTATTACCCTCAAGAAAAACCAACTCTCTACCACCCTCATACTCCAGCCTAAGTCCCCTCTTGGAAAACCAATCCTCAAGAACCTTCTTAGCTAATTCAACGCTCATTAATTCAATTAATTATTTAAATGATATGCCTTTTTAACCTATTTAACCAGTAGAGAAATCAATAATCGAAGACCCACCTGATGCTTAATCAAAGGGGAATAATGAGAGACCCTAAACTTATGCGAATTATTCATGGATGTAGTACCAACCCTCCTTAGTCCTATCATTCCACTTCACACTACTGGGCAGGGCGTAGCCATATATTATTGAACCCTTCCAAACACTAAACTGAGGATCACTAACCATACTAATACTCAACCTATTGGCCAGGTCGGGTAATCTCTCTGAAACCATTAACTTAACCTTATCAACACTACTCACAGCAACATCTGCAAGGCCCGGCGGCACTGACCAGTTAAAAGCCCCTCCACTAAGTATTATTGTGCTCATAATCTTATCCTGTATCTCCACAGGCACCTTCCTAATACTTGTAATTAAGGCCTCTGCAATATTCATCTCTCCATAAAACACGGTATCGCCTACCGTGGCGTCCTCAATCGTAATCCTACCCTGCTGTATATAACTCGCGAATAAATCATGCCTTGGATTAAACACTATCTCACCTATTAAAAATCTCATCCAAGCAGTATCCCTAAGCTCAACCTCAACCAAAGGATTAACCTTAACCTTAACGGAAAACCTATCAGGATCCTCCTTAGCCTTCTTAATCGCCTCATCAAGATTCTTAGGCACCAAGCCTATGCTCCTCTTAACAACCTCAACCACATAATCATCCTTAGCCAAATCGCCATAACCAGAATCCTTCAGGACCTCCCTAGTCATAGCATTCGCCTCCGAACCACCCCTATTCAAAGCAACAATACCCTCCCTAATCGGGCCATAACTTATTGGAACAAGTTGTATATTACCATGACCAGCCTCAATCACCATGCAAGTCACAGCCTTCTCAGCTATGGCTACTGCGAAGGGTTGATCAATAATCGTAACAGCCCTCAATAACTTACCGCCAAATTCCTCATCAAGCTCCTTATGAATACTTATCATCCTATCCCTCATGTAGTCTGGAGCCAGGGAGGATAGGGCAACCACGAGGTAGAACCCCTTGAAGTCAACCTTACCACTAAACTCCCTGTAGAATTGCGTAAAGCCATATCTAGCCAACTCCTTAACTATCCTCCAGGAATCCTCATCCTCCCTCCTAATTATGCCATCCTTTAATGGATACCTTAAGTTCCTAATAGCATCCCTAACAGAGCTTAAGTACTTTGGTATATCATCACCAACAACAACCCCCTCTCCAAAACCTCCTTAGGCACTAACAACTTAATACTCTCCGGCAAATCCCTTAAGAACAAACCCCTACTCTGCACCATTGATGGCTTATCCCTCAAGGTTATTGGGCCGTACTTGAAATAACCAGTTCCAAAATCCTCAGCATATACATAGTTTAACTTGTACTTATTCTCATCAATCACTGTAATCACCACGCGGCCTTTATGGCTATGAACTCATTATTAAACATTATTACGTACGTGTCCTCAAACAACTTAACCCTAGGGCTTAGGTACTCCCTAATCTCCTTAGGTGCGGAGCCTAGCTCCTCATTGAGACAGTTAATGATTTGATCTAGCATATTCTTTAAGTCCTCAGTACCTGTCTCTATGTAATACATGACTTGGTACTTAATACCATTATCTATTGTTATGAACTTAAGATTCAACCCACTCAATACGCAAGTTATGAACTTCCTACTCTCCCTAATTACGTCATCCCTATTCCTTATCTCACCAACCTCACACTTTGGGCAATCCACGATAGTTAATAAACAATAAGGTTTATAAGGAGATTGCGCCTTGTGGGTTCGAGATTATAATTACTATGGAGAACCAATTAATCCTCGAGGCTAAGGATCTTGGGAGTATCATTATTAGGTTGGAACCAGCAATATCACCACTAACATACTCAAGACTAAGCAAGTCATTACCAACTAGAATAAACGCCATTAAGTATGGACAAATAATACTAATGCCCATAGACCTAGGAACAATAAACGAGGGTAAGAGAACAAACCTAAGACCCTACGAGATTGGTTATTGGGTCAAAAAGAGAAGCCTAATCATAGCATTAAACAACGTCGAACTTGGGGAACCAATTAACGTAATTGGTTACGTAATTTCCGGCACTGAACTACTCAACAAACTAAATGGAGGATACCCACTGAGGATCTCGATGAGGTAGGGTAGGATTAAGTTTTTAAAGGGTTGGTGAATGAATCGAAGTGGCGAGGTAAGTATGAGCACACAAGAAACAACAATACTGGTTGGTAAAAAACCAACAACAAACTACGTAATAGCAGCAGTCATGAGCTTCAACGCAGGAACGAAGAGAGTAATACTAAAGGCTAGAGGCGGTGCAATTGCAAGGGCAGCCTCAGCAGCAGTAATGATAAGAGACAGGTTCCTACCAAACAAGGTAAAGATAGGTGACATAAGACTACTAACAGACAAAGTCACTGGCCAGGGAGGTAAGGAAAGGAACGTAGCAGCCATAGAGATAGTTCTAGAAATGCTATAATGGTAATGCTATCAAAATAAACAATATTTCAATAATACTTTTATCTTACCAAAATATACAATTATAATGCATTCCCAATGTAACGATCCAACGCGTTCACAATTATTCAGATAAAGTTAGACGTATCGAATATGCTAAACCTTACTCACCAACGCACTTTTAATCTCCTCGAGAAGCATAACTAAGGTTAGTAAGGCGCTGCGTCTATTTGTAGCAATTAACGGCACTACCTTAATCTCATAAGGTATCTTCAATATACTCCTTACCGCACGTATACTCACAGCACCACTCACATCCTGCTTATTAGCCGCAATCACATGAGGCGTATACGGAAAATTCTCCCTAAAGAAGTTATACATACCCAACGCCTCCTTAACCCTATCCTCAGCAGAGCTATCCACTATGAATAAGTAACCATGCATACCGCGGGAAATTATCTTCCACATAAAACTAAACCTCTCCTGCCCAGGCGTACCAAATAAGTGAACAACCAAGTCCTCCCTAATCTTCATCCTACCGTAATCGAAAGCCACAGTTGTTGTCTTCTTACCCTTCATATTACCATCCGTGGAAGCCTTACTTAAGGGAGTCTCAGTCTCTATGGGTAGTACCTCACTGAGTGTCTTGACGAATGTTGTCTTTCCAGCTCCATAGGGCCCTGCTATGACTATCTTAACAATCTTCATGGGCATTATCTCGACCTACAACACCGCCTTACTCTTTATGAAGTTTATAATATCCTCAATATCCCTCGGCGTTACATCAACATCAACAACCCCGACATACTCATCCTCACTTACCCTCAATAATTTATCCAATAAATCACGCATTTTATTTGCGTATTTATCGAGCAACAAGCTTATAAATCCCACAGTTGCCTCGGAACTGCTTATTACCATTAAGTATCCGGTATTGTAAATGTTCCTTAATTGTATCACATCGTTATCTCCCTGTATTAATACATGGTCAATTCCACTTATCGGTAGCGTTGATATTAGGCTTTTCAGTGATGTTATGAATCGTGGAGCTGTAAATAATGTGTTGCCTAGCTTCGCAAGTGCATTATTCGTTGTGTAGGCTATTACAGTACCCTCTACATCTAATACATAAACAGCTCTTATCTGATGAGGATTCTCGGCTATTATACTTTCAGCTAATTCCCTAATGTCATTTATAATTTTTTGAATATCAAGATTCACGACCCGATTACATCTTGAATGATATTTAAACCTTTCTATTCAAATAGGGAGGCATTCCCTGACTATAATAAGCTTTTTAAGATATAAAACGCGTTTTAATGCAATGATAACAATTAAGGGATATGTAGTAGGTAAGACATTAATGAACGACCCCACTGGTGGAAGAATGATAGCAATACAAATAGTTGAGGAGAGAGAATCACCCGGCACCGTGATCACGGGGACTGATGAGGCCTCACAAATGATGCGTGACATGATGCCCATAATACAGCAATTACTCAGGTCAATGCCAATGGTTGCGCCATTAATGAGTGGTAAGGTTCCAATACCCAGGATGATCATTTGGCTTAATGAGGATGAGGCGGAGGCTCTAGGCCCGAGGCTTGATGTTGGTGATGCTGTGGAGATTAGGATTGATAATGGGAAGCTTGAACTCGTTAAGGTTTAGTGCTGAACCCCAGCGTCAAACTCCTTACTTAAATCAAGAAGCTCCTTAAGCTTAATTCTAACTTGCTTACCATTCGGCAATGTCCTAACAATTATGAACGGTAATAAGCCCCTACGAACCTCCTCAACAGCTATGGCTATTGGGTCATAAGTACCTAAGGACTGCGGATCAACTAATGGTTGTGCACCCATTGCAAGTTGTTTAGCTCTTGCTGCAATTACCCTGGCTAATTCGTACTTCGTTATTCTAGGTGGGTATGTTAATTTACCTCTTGATAAGTCATCAATAAGCCTTAGAATGCTTGCCATTGTGTCCCCCTTCAATAAAGAATTGGCTTTTTGATTTGATGAGGACATTGAGGAAAACCGTAATAAGAATCGTTTAAAAACCTAACCTAGTCTAGGTTTTTAGTTATTCCTTTGTTTCAGTCCCACTTTCCTCTCCGCCCTCACCGCCCTTAGACCCGCCAGCGCCTCCAGTCTTTGTCTGGGCTGCGGCAACAATGTCATCGATCCTCAGCACCATTATGGCAGCCTCCGTGGCACTCCTAATCGTCTGGACCTTCACTAGGAATGGGTCTACAATATTTAGCTTTGTCATGTTGTCAACCCTACCATTAAGCACGTCAACACCAGCATCAACCTCACCAGCATCATGCCTCTTCCTCAACTCTGCAATAGCATCAACTGGGTCTAGCCCAGCCGTTAAGGCTAGTATTGTTGGTATTTGCTCCAGAGCCTCGGCAAACTTCAACACTGCCAACTGCTCCTTACCTGGCAACTTCCTACCCCACTCTCTAACCCTCTTTGCTATTTCTATTTCGAATGCACCACCACCAGGTACAATCCTTGGATCTCTATACAAGTCTCTAATTACGTGTAATGCATCCTGCATAGACCTCTCAGTCTCGTCTAACACCCTATCCGCAGCACCCCTGAGTAGTACCGTGACTGCCCTTGGATTAGGACACTGCTCAACAAACACCATCTTCTCCTCACCAACCTTCCTCTCCTCAACAAGGCCTGCCGTACCTAAGTCCTCAGGCTTCATATCCTTAATACTAGTTACTATCTTAGCACCTGTAGCCTTTGCTAACTTCTCAATATCACTCCTCTTAACCCTCCTAACGGCCATAATACCCTTCTTAGCCAGGTAGTGCTGGGCCACCTCATCAATACCCTTCTGCGTAATGACTACATTAGCCCCAATCTCAGCCAGCTTATCAACGTAAGACTTCAGTATGTTTGACTCCTCCTCAAGGAACGCCTTTATCTGTGTTGGAGAGGATACTGAGATCTTCGTAGTCCACTCAGGCTTTTCAATCTCAAGCGGTGCGTCTAACACTGCTATTTTAGCATTCTCAACCCTCTTAGGCATCCCTGGGTGTACAACCTCCTTATCGAGGACAATACCCTGTATTAACTGAGTATCTGTTAGGGACTCACCCTTCTTCTTCTCAAGCTTTATCCAATCAAGGTCTAGGTTGTACTTACCATTAACCTTCTCAACAGCTATGGCAGAGGCCTCAACAGCAATCTTTGCTAAATAATCCCTAGACTCAGCAACTACCTTACTACTTAGGGAGTTCATTGCTGCGAGGATGAGTTGATTCTTGTCCTCAATAGATACGGGCTTCGTTATTTCATTAGCAACCTGTACTGCATAATCCATTGCCTTCTTATAACCATCAATAATTATGGTCGGGTGAATACCCTCATCCAAAAGCTCCTCAGCACGCTCAAGCAAACTACCGGCTAGAACAACAGCTGTTGTTGTTCCATCACCAACCTCAGCATCCTGAGCCTTAGCAACCTCAACAAGTAACTTAGCAGCTGGGTGCTGAATCTCCATCTCCTTAAGAATAGCCGCTCCATCACCTGTTATTGTCACGTCGCCAAAAGCATCAATCAGCATCTTATCCATACCCCTTGGACCTAGACTTGTGGATAGTATTTCAGCAATGACCTTCGCAGCCATTATATTACTCCTCCTAGCATCAGCACCAGTCGTCCTCTGGGCACCCTCCTTAAGAATTAGTGCTGGGACACCACCCTTCTGTTGGGTAGTAGTGGTAGTACTCATACTGTGCGGTTCATGGAAACACTTCTATAAAAACCTTTCTACATTCGAGTGAGAAAAACATAATTACTCAGGGATATTGAGCATGAATGATGGGGATGAATTATGTATTACTTGTAATTATTGCGTTATCATTCATACTACCCTGGGCCGTGGTTAGCTCATACTCAATGGAACCAACCCTCGAGGTCGGCGACCTAGTAATAATGACACCACCAACAGGGACATGCCAATCCCTACTAAATCACGTAGCAATTTACTACTCACCAGAATTCAATGACTACATAGTGCATAGAATAATTAAAATAACCAACACCCAATCCTGCACATACATATTCAAAGGCGATGCAAACCTAGCGCCAGACCCATTCCCAGTACCAAGGAGTAATGTGGTTGGTGTTGTAGACTTCGTAATACCACAACTAGGCTTCCTAAGCCTATCCTACAGAACCCTCACAGCCATACTATACACCCTAGGCCTCATAGTCATAGTTGCAATACCGGCATACCTACTTGATAGAGGGTAATTATAGGAAAGACGTATTAACCCAGGTATTACTCGAGACTTAATGGTTGAGGAAGCTCAAAGCATTACCAAGAAACTCGAGGGTCGTGAATTAATTAAGGGGAAGAATGGTAGGGTCTTCATACTTAGGGAATTTGATATTAAGGACTTAAACGTCGTCGTCTCAATAAATAGGAGAGTCCTCCCAGAGAACTACCCTGAATTCTTCTTCATAGAGCATTATCGGGAATTCCCCAAGGCATTCATTATTGCTGAGCTTAATGGTAACGTCATGGGTTACATGATGAATAGGGTTGAGTTCGGATGGAGCAACGTTTGGCGCGGTAAACCCACTAGGAAGGGCCACGTGATTAGCATAGGCGTACTCCCAGAGGCTAGGAGGATTGGCGTTGCCTACAACATGATGATTAGAGGCATGAGGGCTATGAAGTACATATACAATGCCGAGGAGGTATACCTAGAGGTTAGGGTTTCAAACACACCAGCCATAAACCTATACAAAAAACTAGGCTACCAAATCACATCAATAATCAAGGGTTACTACCAAGATGGTGAGGATGCGTACATAATGGCTAGAGAATTAAAGAATTTTGAGTAAAATTACTCACCAAACTTCTCCTGAGTCCCTAGGTAATTAGTTATTATATTCATGACATCCAAACCCCTAAGCACACCCCAAAAGCCCTTGGCACAATCCCTCTCACTAAACCTAGTAACATCATCCCTCATAACATCAGGCCCCCAAACCATGAACGGCACAGGATCACCAGTATGATCCCTAACCACTACGGGCGTCGCATGATCACAAGTCAGGAATATGTAAGTATCACTCGGAGCCTCCTCCACAAACCTCCTAAAACCAGCATCAACCCTCTCCACAATCGAAACCTTACCCCTCGCATCACCATCATGAGACATGGAATCCGTAGGCTTAACATGCAGAAAAACAAAGTCATGATCCTTAAGCGCCAGGGCAGCCGCGTGGAATGCGGCATTAAAGTCATCATCCTTAGACCCAATGTAATTATCCACATTAATAACCTCCATACCCAACGCCCTACCAATACCCCTAATCAAGGCAACCCCAGCTATCATGGCAGCCCTCAACCTATACCTCTCATTAAACGGCTCGAAAACCCTCATCGAACCAGCACCCCTAAGAAGAACCATATTTACAACACCCTTACCCTCCCTCCTCCTAACCTCATTAAACTTAGCCCCACCCAACTTCTCATGGACAAGCCTCGTAAACTCATTAATATAATCAGCAGTAACCTTCGCATCACCACTCAAAGCCCTAGCCTCAAGCACCCTAGCACCAACGGCATGAGGATCAGTATCACTCACATGAGGCGACACAGAACCCCTAAGCACAAGAACACCCCTATGCTCAACAGTCTGCTTATAAATAGCATCAATACCATACTTCGACCTAAGCACTGGTATCACATCATTATTTATAATACTCTCTATCTCCCTAACCTCATCAGGACTTATGTACCTACCACCCCTCCTATCAACAACAACAAAATCATCACTAACAGTAGCCACGTTAGTCCTAAAAGCCACATCACCAGGACTAAGACTCAAACCAGCACCAAAAGCCTCAAGAGGCCCCCTACCAGGATAATACTTATACGGATCATAACCAAAAATCGCCAAGTGAGAAACATCACTACCAGGCCTCACACCAGGCGATATTGGATTCATCAAACCACAGGAACCCTCAGCAGCTAGCCTATCAATACCAGGCTTAACAGCAACCTCCAACGGAGTCCTACCACCCAACTCCCTAACAGGCCTATCCCCACAACCATCCAGAATCACCAAGAGAGCCCTAGGCATCACCACCACCTAAACCGCGAGATTCTAAAGCATTGCCCCCAACACCAACAACCTCATCAATCCACCTCAAATAATCAACAAAACCACCAACCACAGGCAAAGCAATAACCTCAGGAACCTTATAAGGATGCCTCTCCCTAACAAACCTAACAAGCTCATCAAGCCTATCCCTCCTAGACTTTATCACCAACAAAGCCTCATTATCCTCCTCAACCCTCCCCTCCCAAAAATAAACACTCCTCAAACCATCAACCACATTAACACAAGCAGCAAGCCTAGCACTAACCAAATCCCTCGCAATACTCAAACCAACCTCCCTACTTGGCACAGTCACAAAAACCACAACATAATCCAAACCCACACCCATCAAAAACAAAATACGCTATGCAAATAAAGGCATTACTAACAACCATAATCACAAACCAACACAAAAATAATTACAAAATACGAACGCACAATGGAAGATAAAAATTAAAAATATAAAAAATATTAACAATCATTGTGAAGAAAGAAATCTTATTCATAGTCCTAGGCTTGCTCAGCGCCCTCCTCATAACTGTGCCAATTCATGCCGAGAGCTTTACATTGACGAGTACGAATTGTGTCTCCTCAATTTATAACATGACTGTGATTAATCTTCAGCCTGGTTGGTATCATTATTACAACATAACCATATTGGGTCCTGTGTCGTTGCAGATCTATGCCAACATTACTTCTAATGTTCCTGTGGAGATTGCCGTATACACACCTAGTGGTGAGTCTGTTTGGGAGTCAGGGGCTAGTACAGAGTTCATAGGCACCACATACACAGTTACGTTGAGTGGACCAGCAACGTACCGAGTTAGTGTTTATAACCCAAGTAGTAATGAACAGTCAGCAAATATCACTGGATGGTTCTACGTAACAATGTGTGGATCTGCT
>JZWU02000016.1:0-32977 GCA_000960865.2 Vulcanisaeta sp. AZ3
TCGCCATAACTGCTCATTCTCTCAATTAGACCTAACTGTGGAGGCTTGATTGCTCATATCCCTTAATCTCTTAAGCAATACGTTAACAGTACCCTCAGGATTCTCCTTAGCAGCCTTCCAAAGTTCCATACTCTCAGTAATTATGTATTTAAGGATCCTTGACCTAGACTTATCTGGTTTGGAATATTCAACCCTCACGTAGCCATCATTAGCAAGTCTTCCAAGGACCTTAGCCGTCTTTAGTATGTTAGAATGCTTACTATCAAGACCCGCAAACTTAAGCAGTGACCTTGCCTTAATCGTAACTCTCCTCCCCCTGGACTTACTTATTAAATCCACGAGAGCTTTAATAATCCTCGAATCAACTCCCTCCATTATAGTCTTACTTATTAAATCCCTTAATAACACTTATTCACCCACACCCAATGGAGGTACCGCATACTCTACGGAATTACTCACTAGGAACATAAGTAATGAAGAATTACGAGTTCCTACTATACATTGGTTAGTTCTAACCTACGGGGCATTTCAGGCAATAAATTCCTAATACTATACAGCACTTCATAACCACTAACCCCAAGCTCACGCATTATATTCAAAACTGCGCTCTTAATTACGTCCTTACTCACACCATGTATCATGAAATACCCATTGTAGGGCCACTCACCAAGAGTTATTTCCCTTAGTACCACGTGCGTTGTTTCCTCAATATGTGCAGCCTTCTCACATAATTCTGGGGTTGCCTTAAATACTACCATGGCATTCTCACTAAATCCTATATTCTCTGGATCCAGAGTTGCGTAGAAGTCCCTAATAATACCAGACTTCATTAATTCATGAACCAAATCACCTAACCTCTCAACGCTCGTCCCTGCTAACTTAGCAACCTCATTGAATGGCTCAGGCTCAACTGCTATCGACCTTAACCTCCTAAAGAATTCCATAGGCAACCCCGTGGACTCTATGGCAGGCGCCTCACTGGGTAATACACTAAGTTTTGCCCTAGATAATCCTCTAAATAGATCGAACTTAACATCAATCTTATAAGTCCTAATTGCCGTTAAAACAACATAATCATTTATACCAAACTTAGATAGCGTTGTTGATACCTTATTCAACAATTCCTCCTTACTTCTTGCCTTAGTTACGAACCAAATATTATACCTCGAATGACTCCTGAGGAAATTATGTGATACCTGGGCGTCAGAGTTAATAGCCCTGGCCACCCTATCAATTAATTCACCAGGAGTGTTAGCACCAACCAACGCTGAAATCAACCCCCTCGATCTGTAATTAACAAGAGCACCAATCCTCCTGATAACCTTACTCATCACTAATTCACGAGTCCTCCTCAGAACCCAATCCTCACTAACGCCTAGACTATCTGCAATCTCGCCAAATGGTCTTTTGACTATTGGGAAATTGTATTGGAGTTCCATTAATAATTCCTTGGTTTTATTATCAAACACGGATGAAGTATTAGTTGAGTAATTAAAGGTATTTTGCGTTTAATTACTCGATATAACTGACGCCCAATGTATTTAATGCCTTTATAAAGAGAAATAATATAAGGCCTTAATGAAGGAATAATGCCGAGGCTTAAGCAGTTGGAGTAAGATGACTCAAGGAGTTGGGTCATTTGGTTTTACCAGTCCTATTAACTAGCCAATATGCGACGGCAAGTGCAAGTATACCGGTTACGAGTATTACGCCATAATACAGAGGCTCATTGGGCGTTGCTATATAGAGTAAGAGTTCTCTGGATATTGCTGTGAGCACGATGGCTAGGACTAAGTCTACAACCACAGTATTTGTTTTTATGTATTCTATAAACATATCAACAAACTCAAGCGCAATGACCACGAGAAATACGGCAGATAATGTACCTAGAATCTTTACGTCACTCACAGAGGAGAACGGAGCCATAGCCACCAAGTCCTTAATTGCTAGGTAGAGGGCTACTCCGCCTAATGTTATTGTTATTATAATTATCATTATGTACAATACAACACTCATTATCCTAAACACACGCAATATTGAATTAACATCCATCGTTAATGAATCTACAGCTAAGGTTTAAAATATTAAATCCATGCATATGTAATTTTTTTGAATTTATTTATAATTAATTGAATAACTACGATCATCGCATGTAATAATGTTTTTAAGGACTTACTCATTAGTTCATTGTGTCGTTGGAGCACCTTTACGAGATACTTAAGAAGGTTGATGGTAAGGTTGATGAGGTTTATAAATTAAGGGATCGCGAGGACGCTGAGCTAACTAAGTTAATAGGCGAGATTAGAGTCAAGATTCAGGGTGAGGTTGAGGATTATATAAAGAAGTTAATTAATGAGTATAAGGAGAGTAGAAGCAATGAAATTGAAGAGGAGGTACGCAAGTACTCAGAGAATTTAAGCGGGGAGGTTGAGGGTTTCAGGAAGAGGTTAATGAACGCCATTGATAAAACAGTTGAGGAGGTAATTAAGACGTTAATTAGTGATTAATAATGTCAAGCAGTTATATCGTTAGGTTAACAGCACTAGGACCCAGAGTAAGGGGGTTAAGAGCCAGGTACTTAACAAGAGAGGCGCTGAACACACTAATACACGCCCAAACAATTGATGATGCGATGAATGCACTTAAGAGTACGGATTATGGTGCAATCATTGAGAGGCTCGGGAAAGTGGCAAGTGAAGACCAAGTGGCCAATGAGGTCAGGACGCACATAATCAAGTTTATATCGCTCTTAGCAGCTTCAGTGCCTGAGCCTGCATCGACAGTTTTAAGGTCGTACCTAATGAGACTTGAGTTTGAGAATGTTAAGGTCATTGCAAGGTCATTGATAAGTGGCTTTGAAGGAAAGCCTATTGAAGGATTGATAAATATAGCCGTTGAAGAAGAGCTTAGTAGAAGACATATATTGGCCATGATAATGGGAGTTAGGGATATTGAGGACTTACGCAATAGGTTATTAGAAATAAGGCATCCAGCAGGTCCTGCACTTGACTCTTTCCTTAGAATCAATAAGCAGTTTCCTCAGTACTCTATAATGCTTATTGATACTTTGATTGATAAGGCGTTCATAGAATTCTTATCCCGGTTAATTAGGATTGATAATTCAGTTAGTAAATTCGTACAAAGCCTTGTCGATTATTACAACGTAAATATATTACTAAGGAGTAAATTATGGTCACTGCCTCAGGAGATGGTCAATGAATTAATAATACGTGAAGGTCCAGTGGCTTCAATAGCATTGAAGGTTTATGGTGAGGCGGCTGCGAGGATTCTTGAGGATGTAGTGACTGTATTTCCATTAATTGATGAATTAATTAAAGTTGCAGGATCATCAGACCTAAGGTCTTTAGTTCAGTATCTCGGTCCATTTGATTATGTATTCTCTAAGTATCTAGAGGAGCGCATGATTTCGTTATTCACAGAATTCTCGCCTGGTGCAGCTTTAGCTGCTGTGCATTTTAAGTTTGTTGAAGGTGAGTTAGTTATTGCATTATTGAATGCCTTTTTGGAAGGTCTATCTAGGGATTTCGTAATTAAGCTCTATAGCCCAGTTATTTAATCTCCTTAATCTCCTCAATTTTCTTACTTAGCTCCTCCCTAGCCTTATTGATTCTTTCATTTATCTGCTCAAGATACTTGTTCACAATCCTCTTTGATTCCTCCTGAATGAGTTCATTTATGTTAGGCATCACTACTAGCTTACCCATGCGCCTTATATACTTTATTGCATAAATGACTTATACCTAGCAATGCTCGTAAGAAGCATTACTATTGCGATGATCATTAACATTAGTGATGATGTGAGTAATGGTACATCTACGTGTTGTTCATTAATATGAGCTGTTGCAATTATGTAGGCATTACTTTGCCTTATGCATGTTCCATTAATCCTCACGAGCGTTATTGTATTTATGCATGGGCATGATAAAATTATGGCAGGCTTTATGAAAATACTAAGATTATCTGTGGCTGGTATTGTTGACACTAGGGAGTAGGTGTACGGCGTGTAGGCGATAGTTCTATTGTTAGTGATTGCCATTATTGAGACATAACCACTACCAAGTATTGTTACATTCATTGTTACAATGCATTCACCAGGTAATGACACATTAACCCACTTAGGTATTGGATTAAGTACGTTAAACATAACCTGACTCTCATTATTAATATTCACCACGTGCATCACAGGTGTATAAGTAATCATGTGGGCGATTATGGACCCATTACCCAGCGGTATAGGCTTACCCCCATCTATTGAAACTAATGCCTCACCATAGACCCTATTCACAATAACAGCATAGCCTGGCAACACACAAGTCCTACTTCCTCTTAACTCACCATCAATACATATATACTCAATATTACGGCTTCCCGTAGACATTAAAAGAAAGACAATACTAATAATTAATATAACCGCTGCCATCAATAACATTAATCTCTCCATCGAGCGAGAAACAATGAGACTACCTTTAAATCAATTCCTCACCACTAATACCCATGTTTAAGGAGGTAAAGAATGAACTACCAGAAGCTTTGTAATCCCAACCGCCTAAGGATATACTTACTTAAAGTGCCTACTTATTGCCTCCCAATCCTCCTTACTCAATCTCCAACCCATGGCACCCGCATTCTCCTCCACATGATCAATACGCCCGGCCTTGGGTATTGGAACTAGATTATCAATACCAACATACCAGTTAAGCACAACCTGTACAGCCGTCTTACCATACTTTCTACCAATGCTCTGCAGAAACTCATCATTCTTAAAGGCACCCTTCTCAATTGGTGTATAGGCCAGGAAGAGCATACCATTCCTCTGCACATAGGGTATTACAGAAGTCTCATCAGCCCTACGAAGCAAACTATACCTATTCTCCACAGCAGCAACATCATACTTACTAAGGCACGACCTAGCCTCCTCAATACCCTTAACATCAAAATTACTCAAACCGAAAAACCTAACCACACCATCATCCACAAGTCTCTCCATAGCCCTCATAGTCTCACAAATAGGAACCTCAGGGGCAGGCCAATGCAGTAGGTATAGGTCAATGTACGTGCCCAACCTACCCATGCTTGCCTTGACTGATTTAATAACATCATCATATCTAGCATGGTTAGGCCAAACCTTAGTAATAATGAACAATTCATCACGTGGAAAACCCCTTATAGCCTCACCAATAAGTTCCTCAGCATGACCATTACCATACATCTCAGCCGTGTCGATCAATGTCATACCAAGTTCAATACCCCTCCTCAAAGTTCTAACCCAATCACTATCCATACTATCATCCCTACTCCAAAATCCACCACCAATGCCCCACGTACCCATCCCAATGACAGATACACTCCTACCTATTGACTTTATGTACTTAGTATCCCTAGCTAACGGCATACCCATCACAATTTCACCATCTAATACCCTATTTATAAGGCATTGTTATTCGATATTCAATGAAGAATTTAAAGTCTAGAAACCCTGCCGTGTAATTAAATGCACATGTACATAGAAATTGAATTATTTTTTTAAGATGAATTTATCGTGTTAATTGCATTGTAGAAAACCCTAAGCCTTACACACAACCTGTTGGTTTTGGTGCCCCCGCCACCTTACACGCCCCAAGAGCTGGCCCACTCGGGAATAACTCATATATCCCCTCAAGCGTCTCTTTAGTCTCCTTTAGGAGCATCCTTACTGGTGGGCATGATCCATAAGTCTCCCAGTAATCTCTCAAGTACTTCACGACCTTCCAATGCCTCTCTGTCATTTGTTGAACTCCCTCGAGATTCTTAGCCATCCACTCAGCAATACTCTCATCCCAAACCTCGGTGTTCTGAAGGAAGCAATCCTCATCCAAAATGATCTTTTTCCATTAACCTCATACTCACCTGGGCAAGTTATCGTAGGCATTCTATCACCGATTATGCATCGTCATTGTTTACTAAAAAGAGTTATTACACATTGTACGTAGAAATTAATGCGGTATATGCTTCCTTAATAATAACAGATGTGTTACTCTTACGTAATGCGTTTACTTATTACTCTCTCAGTATTCTAGACCTAAGGATTACGTAGAGAGAATTACTAAGTCCTTCCCATGACTTAGTCTATTATTAATTCTAGGGTAATTCAAGACTACTTAGCAGTATTGTCAGTTTAAACGATCCTCACGGCATCCACTGGACCGAACCTCTCCATAAGCCATTTAACGTAACCCTCTACATACCTACTCATAACAATCTGCGCAATCTTAGCCCAGTCATACATGGCCCAATGCGGTTCAAAATTTAACTTCAAAGCCAAGGCCCCCTCTACCCGATCCTCTAAACACCTCAAGGGATAAAGAGAAAACACTACTCTCGACCTCATGCCATTCCACGGCACATCCCTCAACTCCACCGCAGCGGACGTCTCATCCTCCACGGTTTCGCAATTTGCCCTTAAGCTAATCCTAGTCCTAAGATCTATAAATCCCAAACGGTAAATCTCTCCATCAAAACGAGAAATAACATAAAAATCAACATCCTCTAGGTAAAAAGTCTGAAGACCCTTCTCCTGTAAAATTAAGAAACCTTGAAGTTCAGCAGATTTTATTTTAAGAGGTTTCACGAAATTCCCCCTCCTTTAAATCCCCTCCCTAAACCTACGCCACGCCTCATACCTCTGTCTAAAGTACATAAACGTCCTAACATTATCAGGTATTCTCTGATAAACGGCATGGACCTTCTCAAGACCCACCAAACCCACAAACCTCTGCCAACCAATCCTATCTATAAACTCTGCAATCCTCTCTCCCGGCTGGGCATGCTCCCTCCACGCATCAATCACACGCCTCACCACAACCACAATCTCCTCATACCTAGGCGGAATTGCCGGAAGCCAAGGTATAAGCACCCTACCTAGCCTCGGTCCTCTTCCCGTATTAGATATCTTACCGCCAACCAGTATGGCCACTCCCACATTCTCAGGATCATAATCAAATGCATCACAGTTCTCCTTACAACGTGCACAATTAATACACTTCTCTGGTATCAATGTTAACTTGACCTTGTCTCCCTCCCTTCTCATTGAGAGAGCTCCTGTCGGGCAGACCTGCACTAAAAATACTTGCGACTCTGGGATCTTCTCAAGAGCCTTAGGCGGTGGAAGGCAATAACTCAAAGCCTCCTCTCTAATCTTTGGTGGGGCGCCCCATTGACCCACAATAGCTATGTCCATAGCAGTGCCCCCAGCGCACATGGCTGGGCATCCAGACACGAAGATCCTAAGCTTCGCCGGTAGTTTCTCCTCTCCGGTGAAGTAGGGCTTAAGGGCGTCTCCTAACGCTTTAGTGACTGATGGAGAGTCCACGACACTAGTGGTACAGGTTAAGTAAGCAGTGCAACTGTTAATACCCCACATGGCAGGTCCCCAGCCGCCCACTGGGAAGCCCATGTTCTCTGTCTCCTCCTTTATCTTAAGTGCCTTGTCCAAGGAGTCTGTTAAGAACTCTAGGTTACCAGCCATAGTCACTCGCAATGCCCCTACACCTAACTTATCCGCAATATCTGCAAACTTCTCTAGCGTGTCTGCACTGAGACGGGCGTTAGGCGGCATAGCCGCCTTAACCGTAAATACTCTCTCACCCGTCTCACTTATGTGCTCTATGATGCCGTTGCCGTGGAACTTCCTATCCACCCACTTGCCATAATTCCTCCTTATTATATCTGGCAAAAACTTATCCAGATCGACAGGGAAGACCTTTCGTAATCTTGCAGCCTTGGGATCTGCCATTATGCCTCACCCTTAAGCTCCTTTACAAAATTTAGATACTCCTCCCTCTCCTCCTTACTTAACACGGCGTAGGGTACCTCGTCGCCTATCCTTGCCATCTCTGGCATTCCCTCAAGCTTTATGTCGGCCTTCTTTAGGAAATTCTCAATACCCGTAATCATAATGTAATCACCCAATCTGCACTTCGGCATAGCCTCGTTGTTCCACGGCTCGATGGCCTTAAACACGAGATCTATTGCCTTCGGTATATCATTCGGTCCTAGATAACCTATAAAATTACCAAGCTTTGGCCCAAAACGCCCTTTTACCCCACCACCCATCACCACAGCAACTTTTATCCTCTTGCCCGGCTTTATTGCGGGGAAGGCTCTCTTAATGCACTCCATTGACTTTTTACATTTATCTCCATCTATCCTCAGTTCTTTTCCATCCCAGCTAATTGCCCCACTAGGACACCTAGCAGCTAACTCCTTAGGATCAACCTCACCAGCCTCAATCTTCTTCTTCAAAAGCTCTTGATCAACCTCTGGAGCACCCTCCCAAACACCTATGAACCCCACATCCGCCCTATTAGCCCTTGCACAATCCATGGGGCAACCGGAGAATTTAATCTTAAACTTATACGGGAAGCCAGGAGTAGCTATAGCATCATTAACCCTCTTATCCTTATGAAACTCTGCATACCACTTTAACGTATCAAACAATGCATATTCACAGAGGGCAGGCCCTACGCAAGCATTAAGCGCCCTTATTGCGTCACCGCTACCGCCCACATCTGTTCCAATAGCGCGTAGTGCATCTACCATTTCCTCTGCCTTATCCTTGGTTAAGTTAATAACAAAAGCACCTGTCTGACCAACTATCTCAATAAGCCCTACACCGAGCTCTTTAGATATCTTAGTAATTTGTCTAATAAAGTCTGTCTTCCAGAACTTACCTGGCGTATGGAACACACGGAAATGAGTCTCCTCACCACCATTAGGCACCCAATCCCTAGCCCACCTAGATAAAACGCCCGTGTTCACATACTTAACAGTCACGGTGCCAGGACCCCACGGAGACTTCCTCGCCACAAGCCCCACACCATATACATGAAGAGGATAACGAGTTTTCCTAAGCTCCCTCACGTGGCTAGGCCAAGGCCCCTTCTCTAACTCCTTAAGCATATCCTCAGCCTTCTTCAATAATTCATCAGGCGGCGGTAAACCTGGAGGTGCTGACATACGAAGCTCCTAATGCCTCATTTAATAAGTACTTTATTACCCAAGGTATTGATAATAAGAAATCTTAATAAATGATGGAGGAATCCTCAAAGCTATTTAGAGGCCGTTACGTTAAGCAGCAGTATAGACTCAAGGCCGCAGAATCCACATGTATTAAGGCGCGTCTACCTTACGCACCTTATTTTTAGGTTTAACGTTTCATAACGCTTCGTGCTAACGAGAGACAGAGGTTATTGCTGGATGCGGAATAATTAGATTCGATTACCCTTATTCATAACATTCACATTATTTGAGTTCTACTCAATATCCTTTTAACATTATTTCATATTGAGTTCTCTAACTCTCCTACCTAGTACCTTCATAATTGTTAGGAATATGTATAGGCCATTAATTACATCACTATCCCTACTTAACTTAATCACATCCGCAAGACTTGCGTTCTTAGCCTTAACCTTTAATATAGCCTTATCTATCTCCACATCATTCATGGTCTCGCCGATTACCTTCATTAATGAACTATTAACAACTCCATCTATCAGAGGTGCTAACTCCCTAATCATCAATGCTATGCGATCGACCATATCATCAGTTATTACGCTAGATACATTCTTAATAGTCATAAGTAAGTCAATGGCAGTATCAAAAGCCCCGGACTGATAAAGTAGCAATGACTTATTAATCATATCTATCATCGCTTCATCCTTATTTACACCTTCAACTATCTTCTCAACCCTCTTGGAAGGTATTTCGATGCTCATATCAATCCCCTCATGCTAATTGGTAACGAAAAGTAAAATGCCCTAATGAACCACCAACCAAACCTAGTGGTTATAAATGGCTGTTCATTAACCTTATAATCCCACCAAGGCAACCAAGCTCTACCTCTCCCGTGTTGTGTATATAAGTCGGTGATTGCAGGACAAATGGTCTCACCTCTATATATTTTATGCGAACCTACACCAGTTATGTCACTGACTATGTTATCCACAACAACATCAGATTGATAATGAGCCACTGCTGCAGCCTTAGCTGTCTCTATTGCTGCTGCATCGCCAATTACATAAACATTATCATAACTAGTCTTACCCTTACGGTACTGTAACGTATATCTATCACAAGGTACAAAGCCATAGTCATCGCCAATTCCCGAATCCTTCATTGCCTTGGCACCTCTGTGCGGCGGTATTGTTATTAATAAGTCGTACTTAATCTTGCTTCCATCCTCACTAACTACAACCTTTTCCTCCGGATTTATTTCAGAAGTCATGAAGAAGAATTCATACTTAATACCACGCTCCTCAAACAACTGCTTAGTTAATTCATTAATAGCGGGTTGTGCATGGAATTTATCAGTTGGATATATTAATATCATGTCAACATTATCACGCACGCCTCTCTCCCTAAGGAAGTCATCAAGCATAAGCATAAACTTAAGTGGCGCACCTGGACACTTTATCGGAGGCTCTATAAACAACTCCACAATAGTACCCTTACTAAAACCCTGAAATACATTCCTAAGCTCTAGAGCACCCTCAAGTGTATAATACGTATGGTAATCCCTCAATAATCCAGGCACCTCCTCTGGCGCGTAATCGGCACCTGTTGCTATCACTAAATAATCATACGTGTATTTTTGCCATCTGCAAAGGTTAAGGTCCTATTTTCAAGGTCCACATTAGTTACTTCACCAGATGTTCCAAATATCGGCTTGATCCTAGAGTCTAGGATCTCGGTCTTAGGGCCCACCGCATACTCCTCACTCATAGCTCCAAATGGTATAAGAGTAAACATCGCCTGAACCTGATATTTCTCGTTCTTATCAAAAAGAAGTATTTCCACATCACCCTTTGCAATTTCCCACTTCAATTTTTTCGCTAATTTATTAGCGACAACGACGCCTGAGAAGTTACCACCGAGTACTACTATCCTCTTCATACTCATGAAATGCCTAAGATTCATTAAATATAGCTTATTCCACATTAAATGTGGAACACTAAAAGGGGTATCTAACCTCAATTTTTCACTATAATTCCATTTGTTGGTGCATATGATTGACAAAAGACTTAAAAATTTACTTATAATATTCATAATTTTTGTGCAGAATAACTTTATGTATTTTAATAATTTCTAATCTAAATACCCTGAGGAATTGCGTACAGATAGATGAGCAATACTTAAAAGAAGCAGCAAGTACTAATGAGGGGTCAAGAGTGATTATTTAAGGCTAATTTAAAGTATGGACATTTATAAAGAGTGAAACATGCTTCCGTGAACATAAGCAGCAAGTTCATGAGTCTTTTGATAACTTAATATCCTTTCCTGCAACTGCTCAGCGGAGTGAGTTTACTTGTGATAACAAAACTAACATATAATGATGCAAAAGACGCCGAAGATCTCAGTTGCATGTCTTAGCAATCTCCAGTGGCTCTTTACTTAACTAGGCGTGTTAGATTACTTTTACGTATTATGTGAAATAACCCTTATTATCACATGTACATATGGCGATTAGGATTAACTATGAATTATGCATACCTCGTGGTCTTCGGCTACGTACCCTATGCCGTGATGTTTATATTCCTAGCTGGCATAGTGTATAGGATTGTTAGGTGGTTAATGCCGAAGGGACTTACGGGGCTCTATAACGTAAATACTACAGTTGGTGACGATACTTATGGGAAGATAACGGTGGAGATCCTCAAGAGGATATTTCTCTTTTATACATTGCCAGGCACGGACAATACATTATTCGTAGGCTCATTACTATTCCATTGGGGTATATGGATCGCCCTAATTGGGCATTTAGGTCTTGTGATTCCATCATCATGGCTCCACATAACGACTCAGGAACATTACCTAATAGCGCATGTGGTGGGTGGTTTAGGGGGTTCTATGGCGTTGGTTGGGATGTTAATATTATTGGCTAGGAGGTTCGTTACGAGGGAGGTTAAGGTCATGAGTCGTAGCGTTAGGATACCCATGAGGATGTTTAGCTTTCTCGATGATTACTTCGCAGACACACTTCTCCTATTAATAATAATCCTTGGCTTATTACAAACATTGTGGATACAACCCAACTTTGAAGCGACTGTATCGCCTTGGATATGGTCATTAGCCAGCTTTGCTCCAAAGGTATCCTATATCATGGCTGCACCCCTCATTACACAGGTCCACATTATATTAGCTATGATATTCATAACTTACTTCCCATGGAGTAAGATGATGCATCCATTCTCATTCATATACATATCACCAACAATCGCAAGACCATCAATAAGAATAAGGGTGAGGTCAATATCGAGGTGATGAGCATGTCCCATAAACTACCTGAGTTTAAGTACGGTGATACCTCAAACATAAGGCCTCACAAGGCTGATGCTAAGTTACTCGCGAATCTAAATAATAGGATTGGTCTCCGTGTCTCACCAGACGTAAATAAGGTTGCTTATTTCAAAAAGAGGCTTTTAGAGGAGTTCGATAGTAATAGGAATGTTAAGTTAGCAATAGAGACCTGCGTTCATTGCGGTGCATGTATTGCTGCATGCCCAACCTACATAACCACTGGCGACATCAGAAACTCACCAGTGGGGAGGGCTGAGTTAATAAGGGCTATCATAAAGAATGAGAAGCCTAGCGGTAAGATCTTTGGAAAGGCGGTAAATGCCATGAGGAATTTCGATGAGAATTACCTAGAAATGCTCTATACCTACTACTGGCAGTGCCTATTATGCAGGCGTTGCGCTACAGTATGCCCCTTCGGTGTGGATCAAGCAACCCTCACTAGGACCGTTAGATCAATACTCTATGAATTAGGCATGGCATCCAGGTTTGTAACTATGACAATAGATAGTATGGAGTGCACGGGCAATAACATGGCATTAACACCAGCTGCCATAAGGAATATACTTGATTTTGTAATTAAGGAGATTAAGGAGGAGAAGGGCGTTGAGATTAAGGTCAAGGTTGACGAGGAGGCCTACGCTCTATTCTTACCATCGTCAGCCGACTTTTTTGTGAATATAGAAACGCTCAAGGGTCACCTACTCTTTATGCACGCCATAGGCATGGATTATACAATAAGTACAAAAGCCACAGAGGTGGCTAACTTCGGTCTCTTCCTAGACCCAAGACACCTGAGGTACATAGGTGATATTTACGTTAATACCGCCAGGGAGCTTAATGTTAAGTTAGTTGTATTCGGTGAATGCGGGCATGGGTGGCATGTATTTAAGAATTACGTGATTCCAAGACTGAGGAAATACGGAATAGAGGGAATGCACATATTCCACCTAGTCGTTGACGCCATTAAGAAGGACATGATAAAACTAAACCCAGAGGCTAATGGTGACATTGTCTACATATACCAGGACCCTGACTACTACGCCAGAGGTGGTGATCTCACTGAGGAACCCAGATTCATAATGAATCATGTGGTTAAGAAATGGATTGATCCAGAGTATAGTAGGGCGAAGACTTGGTGTTGCGGCGGTCAGGGGGGTATGTTAGCAGATGAGTTGTTGCCATTGGCAATACAATATGCGAGGCTTTGGTACGAGGATGCCATAAATCATGGAGCTCAGTGGGTTGTTAGACCCTGCTCTATATGCAAGGCTCAGTTAAGCCATGTGGTTCCTCATTTAAATAAGATGTATGGTAAGAGCATTAAGTATTCGGGGCTTATGGACCTCGTATATAGGGCCCTAGTCATTTAAATAATTACCTAATCATTCAAATAATTATATGATATAAGTATTTCATTTAAATTATGAAATGCACTAGGCATCTAATGCACCAATCAATCGCCTTTTATAGTGTTGAATAACATCATTTTATCTGTGTCAGTAACTAAGGGTTTAGTAAATGCGTGCTTAATACCTGAAAAGTTAAGGACGGAACTTAGAGAGGCATTGCATGTGGAGTTTGATGAAACTATAAACGAAATGTTGGCTTATATAATAGTCAAAGGACCTACAACACTTTATAGGGTATCTCGAGACACACCCTATAGTATCTCGACAGTTTATAAGAAGGCAAGAAGGATGGTTAAGGATTACTTAATAAGAGTTATTAATAATGGAGGTGATAGATGTATTTATGAGGTAACAGTTAAGGGTCTACTTACTTGCCTTGCTCACGGCTGTGTCGATGATGGGTTATTATTGAGTAAGCTTTGCCGTAAATGGAGAATGGGTAATTATTGTTGTCAAAGGGTACACACGCTTATTAGCGTCCTTCCCGTTCTATTTAAAATTAACCCGGATATAAAAATGATAATTGAGGAGCCAGAGGCTCTCATGATGTGCATGCTCAATAACTTAAATGAATTAAGGGGTTTGCTCAATACGGATTTACTTGATGAGTTAACAAGGTCAATCACACATTATCTAGTTAATAGGTTATCTCTTAATGTTTCAGTAATTATAAAGCCTTCATTATTAATTAGCAATGAAAAATTTGCAATTAACCTCAATCCTGATGGTCATGTCTATATCTACACGTGTATGTTATGTAATAAGCATTGTACCGCTACATACTTACCAGCAGAGGATCATTTAATGAAAGAACAATGTATACTTATCCCTAAGATTGAGAAATTAATGAATATTAATAGCATCTAAGAATATCTTAAGATTCACATTGAGGGGTTCTACGTGGTATGTGAAATAATTATGAAAAACAAAATATATTGAGTAACTAATGGGTGATCATTATACCAATTTATGTGGTTGGTGCTGGTCCGTGGGATCCTGAGTTGATGACGCTCAAGGCAATTAGGATTCTAAAGAATGCTGATGTCGTTTACTATGGTTCATTAGTTAATGAGGAGATTATAAATGCATATGCACCAAAGGCTCGGAAAATATACATGGGACACGTACGTGGTAATGATCATAAAGTTTTCGTTAAGCAAGCCCTCGAGTTGGCAGGGAGGGGTTTGAATGTTGTTTTCCTTAAGAATGGTGATCCAGTAATATTTGGTAGGGGTATTGAGATTTGTAAGGAGGCAATTAGTAATGGAATACCGTGTGAGGTGATTCCAGGGGTTAGTAGTTTTACGGCTGCGGCGGCTAGGTACTTAATCAGCTTAAGTGGTATTGTGGTT
This sequence comes from Vulcanisaeta sp. AZ3, assembly GCA_000960865.2. Classification (GTDB taxonomy): domain Archaea; phylum Thermoproteota; class Thermoprotei; order Thermoproteales; family Thermocladiaceae; genus Vulcanisaeta. Next base: position 15,116 of record JZWU02000016.1, read on the forward strand.
CTTATGGCGTATCCTAATATTAGGCTTGATGTTGAGGCTGATACGAAGGTAATATTCATGGGTACGGGCATAATTAAAGACCTAATGAATATGCTTGATGAAGATGAGGAGGCAATAATAGTGAGTAGAGTTACGTACCCCGACGAGAGTATGGTTAAGTTAAGTAGGGATTATGACCCAAATGTGGATGTTAAGTCTCCATCGTTGGTGATAATTAGGCGTCGTGGTGTTGAGGATGAGAGTGCTGAGCACAGTACCTAGGGTTGTCGTGGCATCGTATAAGGGTAAGGTGGGTAAGACAACAGCGTCTTTGGCAATATCTATGGCATTAATTAAGGCTGGGTATAGGGTGTCTATGTTTAAGGTAGGTCCTGACTTCATAGATCCCAGTTATCATGCAGCAATGATGAATAGGCCAAGCAGGAATTTAGATTATGTATTGATGGGCGATCAAGGAATACTTACGAGATTCCATAGGTACTCAATTGGTTCAGACGTAGCGATTATTGAGGGTGTCTCTGGTCTTTATGATAGTGTTGATGGGGTTAGTGAGGTTGGTAGTACAGCTCAGGTGGCTAAGTTGTTAAAGGCTCCGGTAATTCTTGTGATTAATGGGGAGAGAATTAATAGGACCGTGAGGGCATTAGTTAGGGGGTTGAGGGTCTTTGATCCTGAGGTTAGGATTAGGGGTGTGGTGTTTACGAATGTTAATAAGAGGCAGGTTGATAAGCTGGTTAAGGCCGTTGAGGAGGAGGGTCTTGAAACCATTGGTTATATACTGAGGAGTGATGATATTGAGGAGCTAATGCAGTACAGGCATTTAGGTCTTGTACATGCTCAAGAAGTTGATAGGTCAAGGATAATCTCGGTAATTAATGAGGCGTCTATCTACATTGATGTTAATAAGGTACTGAGCATTGCTAAGGAAAGCGAGCCGGTAGAATTCGTACAGGATTACTCACGAAACACGGATATTAATTACCCTAAGCGAGTTAGGATTGGTATCGTTACTGGCAGAGTATTTACCTTCTATTACCCAGAGGTGATAGAAAGGGCGCAGGAGATTGGTGATGTTAGGTTCCTTGATCCCGAGGTTGATCAAGACGTTGGTGATGTTGATTTGGTAGTGATTGGTGGTGGTTTTCCTGAGATTTATGGTCGATACCTAGAGAGGAACAGGTCGTTTAGGAGTAGTTTGAGGAGTTTTATAGACAGGGGTGGTTATGTATATGCTGAGTGTGGGGGTTTGATGTACCTCACGGATTCCATAGTTTATAATAATGAGGAGTACGAGATGGTGGGTGCCATAGATGCAATCACGATAATGCATAAGAGGCCTGTGTGGTATGGGTATGCCACGGCTAGGGTAATTAGGGATTCAATAATAGGTGGTGCTGGTACGATAATTAAGGGCCATGAGTTTCATTACTCTACAATAGTGCTTAGGGGTAGGTATGATTTTGTGATTAGGTATGAGAGGGGTTTTGGTATTAATGGTTTTGATGGAATACTAATTAACAATGCCTACGCCCATTACCTTCACATACATCCAGATACATACGATATACTTAATAATTTCGTAGAGAACATCGTCAAAAACAAGTATTAGGGAGAAATTTCCATACCAGTGGTGCCAAATTCATCTTCATAGGCATATTTTAGTAACCTTGTGCAACAAAAATCAATATATATTACGCGATCTGCATTTATTCAGAAGGAATACTACGGCTTATTATTTTTGTGAACTGCTAACTTTCGTCCTAGTATCCTCAGTGAAGTATTTTCTTTTATATTCATTTAAATATTTATATATCTTTAGTCATATGTAATTTGTCTAGGGATTATGCAAAAATTGCATCTTTACAAAAATATTAATATCAAAAGTCACGATTGCTTAATCGATGGTTAGGGTTGTGGATGTTTATGAGGCCGTTGATGGAATTAAAGATGGTTCTATTATTGCGGTTTCTGGCTTTAATATGGCAACTACCCCCGAGTACATCCTAGTTAAGTTATATGACGCGTATAGAGATACTGGCCACCCAAGGGATTTATTCTTTATAACTGATTCATTACCTGCCTCTAGGAATAGGGCTCTTGACTTAATAGCCAAGCGTATGATTGATGATAATGACTTTGGGTTCATGAGGGGTCTAATGGTCACCTTCCTAGGTGTCGCACCTAACCTCCAGAGGCTTGTTACTGAGAATAAAGTTGAGGCTTATGCGTTTCCAATAGGTGTGGCCACGAGATGGTTTAGGAGTATAGCTTCGGGCGTTCCTACAATCACTAAGGTTGGTCTTGGAACATTTCTTGACCCTAGGCAGGACGGTATTTACTTAAATGATTTAGCCAGAGAGAGGAGAACGTGTTCTGTAGATATCATTAATATAAATGACGATGAGTACTTAGTATATAATTGTCCAAAGCCCACCATAGGTTTAATCAGAGGCAGTACGGCTGATGAGTTAGGAAACCTATCCATGGCAGAGGAGGCTATTTACGGTTCAGTACTGGCAATAACACAGGCGGTTAAGGCTCAGCCTAACCCAGGTATTGTCATTGCTCAAGTACTTAATATTAGTAAGTTCTTAAGCCCTAGGGATGTTCATGTACCTGCTCCACTCATTGATGAGATCGTGATGTCTCCACCGGAGTACCACACTCAATCAGCTAGCATTAGGTATGATTCTAGTGTGTGCGGTAGGGTTCTGATTAGTAATGTGTGTCTGCCTGCTTATGATAGGCTTGATTTCGAGTATGTTATTGCTAGGAGGATTGTGCTTGAGTTCGTAAGTCTAGTGGAGAGGTTGGGTAGGCCAATAGCCATTAACCTGGGTATTGGAATACCAGCTCTTGCTGCTAAGGTAATAATGAGTGAGGGTCTTGAGGATTATATAGTAACGACCATAGAATCAGGTCCATGGGGTGGAATAGCCCTTAGTGATGATGATTTCGGTGTGGCTGTATCGCCTAGGGCCATAGTGCCAATGCCTGACCAATTCATATTTTATGAAGGCGGTATAATAGATGCTGCATCCCTCGGATTTATGCAAGTGGGCTCCAATGGTGATGTTAACCCAAGTTTCTTACCGGAGAGAGTTACAGGGCCAGGAGGTTTCCCTGTGATTGCTCATGGATCACCGAGGCTTTACTTTGCAGGTGCCTTCACTGCTGGTAAGAGGGAGATTTCAGTAGTTAATGGTAGGTTGATGATAATGAGGGATGGACCTATAATGAAGTTCGTGAGTAAGCCATACAAGGTTGGCTTTAATGCAGAGCTTGGTCTTAAGATGGGTAAGGAAGTTCTCTACGTAACTGAAAGAGCAGTCTTTAAGCTAACTGGCGAGGGCTTAATGCTTGAGGAATACGCGCCTGGTATCGATATTGAGAGGGATATATTAAATAAGATGGAGTTTAAGCCTAAGGTATCCAGGAATTTAAGGCCTATGGATGAAGTCATATTTAGAGAAGGTGAGATGGGACTTAGGAAAATTATTGATTATGCAATTAAGCATTGAGCATGGCATAACCCAATATCCTTGGTCTCCTAGGCTTGGCATTAACATTAATTATTAATGCCCTACCGCTTACTTGAGGCAATTCCTCGTTCAATCTTATGGTTTCATCCTTAACCTCACCCATGACCTTAATACCGTTGAGGATAACATGAACTTCCCTAGCCTCATCACCCCACTTAAACCTGGTAAAGCCGTCAATGTGATTAATGAACCTTACACCAGGCCTGATTAAGGCTTGAATGCCCTCTATTTCCTCAAGCTTAACGTTCCTAAGGGCTAAGCCAACACGAGTGCCAGGCAATACTGATTCCTGGTCCTCATCAAGCACTTGAATGCTCCTAATCTCTACCTCCTTATTCATTGGGTAGGCTATGAACTTGTCATGAACAGAGACTTGTGTTAATGCATAGCCGAGGACAACGACACCAACACCCCTTACATTAAATGCCCTATCCACATAAACAAGCCCTCTATCAGGGACATCCGTATCTAACTCTCTAAACTCAGAGACAAATCTCGATATGCTAAGTTCGCTGAAGTACTTCATGAATGTATTAGTGTCGTTTGTGAGTATAATACCAGGTAGGGCGGTTGCCTCGGCAAGTAGTGCTAATTCACCGTCAATCCAGGTAATATCCTTTATGCCTAAGTAAAAGGAGCTTGATATCGACAATGCCCTGGCAGTATCAAGGACATTATTGATATTAGGTATCAATACGCTCCTAACGAGATCGCCAACCTTCCTATAATAAACCCTCTCCTCACCTCTATCCCTCTTACCAAGCATTGAGGCTATCTCAAAGGCATATTTCTCATCTGATGAGAGTACTGTAATAATGCTACCGCGAAGCACGTGCTAGAAATCTGTGTGTAATACTTTTAAAGTTGTCGTAATAATTAAGTAAAATAATCATGGAGGTAGAACGTTCATAATATCGCTAGCAATTTCAGCTAACCCTAACTCAATCACCGTACTCCTCCTTGGGTAACCTGTACTTGGATCCCAACCAAGGGTCTCCCAGTATTCCATTCTCATCCTCTCTACATCCTCCTCCGTCAACTTAACATTGGCTAAAGGCCCCTCTGGGAATGGTTCTAGGACACGTTTTGGTAACTTAAAATCGCGCGCTGGGTTTATGCCCTCCCTGACATTGAATAACTGCCTAAGTGTTTGGATTCTATGTCCAGTCTTCACTAACTCCTGCGGTGTATACTTAATGCCAGTCACGGCATATATTAAGTCTATGTATGGTAAAGTCCTATAGATAACCTGGGAAGAGAATTGGCAGAAGCCTAGAGAATTCTCGACCTGCGTAGTCATAGTTATTATTGCAGCCTTACGACCCTTCTCTGAGTAATCATACTTAGGCAAGGCGCCTAAATCCATGCCTATATCGAATGTTGTCCATAACTTCTTACTACCCTCACCCCACCAATGAACACCACCAGTCGTGTGTCTACCTGGTGTTGGGTCGCCAGTGTATACTATGGCGAGGCCAGGTAAGAACTGTGGGTGATGAGCTGGTAATTCCTGGCCACCAACATGTATTGCATATTGCTCGGCACCCTTACCGATAATCTCCGTAGCTCTCTTAACGCCTTGCCCAAGCACCTTACCAATACCTTCACCCTTACCGATTAACTCCACGAGCCTAACCACAGCATCTGGATCACCCCACTTGAGTGGGAATCCAACGTCTTTCTCTGTGATTATGCCCTTCTCGTATAACTCAAAGGCGAAGCCTACAACATTGGCTGTGGATATTGTGTCGAGACCATACATATTGCATAACTCACCAACATAAACCACTGAATCTTGGTCGGCATTTAGAAGTGCAGGTCCGAATAATGATGCAGTTTCATACTCAAGCCTATGCCCATTCTCCACAAGCCCATACCTCGTTTGTCTTCTAATCCAAGCACCGCAGGCTACCGGGCAGCTGGCACAGCCGTAGGATTTAACATTGTCCTTAATCACGGTATTTGTACCGAAGAGCTCAAGATTCTTAGTTCCATAATCTCTAACGCCAATGCCCGCCCAATTCTTAATGGGTGTATCGCCAGACAATACACTGCTATCTAGGGTGGATATTGTACCGTACTTATGCCAAATATCATAAGCCCTAGCCCTAGGGCCTCTGAGTAAATCTAGCATCCCCTTGATCTTCTGCCTAAGTAGGTCCTTATCATGGATCTCGGGCTTCTTATCACCAACAGCAACAATAGCCTTTAGCTTCTTACTGCCCATTACAGCACCGAGGCCGGATCTACCGTATGCCCTACCATGCTCATTAATAATAGCAGCAATTAATTGCAGTCTCTCACCAGCTGGACCTATACTAACGACTTGAGAACCCTTATACCTACGCCTAAGCTCATCCTCAGTCTCACCAGTGGTCTTGCCCCAGAGGTCTGTGGCTGGTTCAATATGTATATTACCATTATCAATAAGTATATAGACTGGCTTCTCAGCAATCCCAGTCACAAATATCGCATCAAGCCCAGCCTCTAAGAGCTTAGGACCAAACCTACCACCCGCATTAGAATCACCCCAACCACCTGTTAATGGGGATTTACCCACAGCCATGGATCTACCAGTCATGGGAATACCACTCGCATTTAGAAGCCCGGACACTATACCGAGGATATTATCAGGACCCAGTGGATCAACTCGCGGCCTCATATTCCTATACAAAAACCAAGCACCAAGACCATAACCACCAAGGAAATCCCTATAGGCCTCCTCAGGAATCTGTATCTTCTTCACCTCGCCTGTTGAGAGGTTGACAAAGCCCACAACCCCATTAATACCCTTAATAGTCATTAAGTACGGTTTAAGGATTTATGAAATTTAAATATTTGCATTAAATTAAGTTAAAAGATTCATCACTCTGGTGGGCCCGCCGGGATTTGAACCCGGGATCTCCCGCGCACTTAGGTTATTGTTGGCGCGGTGCCTTGTAAGGCTTTCACGGGGCTTTTAACCCCTGGGCATCCTACCAGGCTAGACTACGGGCCCAGGGATTCCTTGACTTTCATGGTTTTTATGCTTTTCTTTATTGGCTCGTTAAGCGCATCCTGTCTATACTACTTTAGTTAACTATATTTCACGTTAACGGATATGGGGTCTTTTTATGTTTATTAATTAATCTGGGGGTATGCGAATGAGAAAAGCCTTAAAAATGAGGTAGTGAAAATCAAGCCCAGCGGGGTAGGGTAGCCAGGTAGCCTGCGGGGCTCATAACCCCGAGGTCCCCGGTTCAAATCCGGGCCCCATCCCGTTAAGGGAGGCTAAGCTACCAGATGATGGCCCCGCACCAATTCTTATTGGGATTTTACTTTTATTTCAGAATGTCTTGAGCTTATCAATGCTTGTGCTGATTGTCTTTGGGTTGTTGATCTTGGTTACTGCCTTATTAGCCTCCTTACTATCTTTAATTTTTGAAGCTAGGTTTTGGAATACCCTACCTCGTATGCGACTTGTTGCTTCTACGTTTCCTAGCGTGACTGTGATTATGCCCCTTAGGGGATTGGATCAAAATTTAAGGGATAATCTACTTAGTGTTCTTGATCAGGATTATCCTGGCCATAGGAGGTATGTTTTTGTTGTTGATAGTGATACTGACCCGGCCTACTCTGTGGTTAATGAGATTCTTAACCACGTTAATGTCGATGCATTAGTAATAATTAACAAGAGTGGTCGAGGCAAGGGTGATGCCTTAGCCGCCGGGCTTTCTAGGGCTGTTGGTGATGTTGCGGTCTTTGTTGATAGTGATGCCTATGTTCACAGGCACTGGCTTAGGAATTTAATTACTCATCTCCTTAATGGTTCTGGCGCGTCCACGACATATAGGTTTTACCTACCCCTAAGGCATCTTAACCTCGGTACTTTACTTAGGGCAAGCTTTAATATGATTGGTTTTACAGCAATGCAAAATTCAACGGCTAGGTTTACGTGGGGAGGTTCCTCCGCAGTCTGGTCTTGGCTTATTAATAAATACTCAATACATTATTACCTACCACACTACCTAAGTGATGATTACGTAGTGACTCACTTCGTACATAAGGAGGGCTTACCCATAGCATTTACACCTGAATCTCTAGTACTCACCTACGAGGATGCTGATATTAAGGAGGCCTTCTCCTGGGCCGTTAGGCAGTTGTGGTATGTCAGGGTTTATGGTTTTAATGGTTTCCTACTATATGCTGTCTCTTACACTCTATACGTAATTACCCTGCCATTAGCCATCACCCTATTCCTACTAAGCCTCAACCCCTGGTTCTTACTCCTCGGTCTCTTACCGTTTCTTTTTGGCGTAATCAAGGATTATATTAGGATCAACAGTATTAGAGGTCTAGATGAATTCTACCGTGAGAGAATTAGTAAAGGGTTCGTAATTCTCCTGGCATTTACATCAATAATCAATGTATACTTCTCCTGGCTTGTCATAATTAAGACTATGTTTACTAGGAGTATTAATTGGCGCGGCCGCGTGTTCACTATTGATGATGCAATTAAGTTAATGAGAGAGAAACCCCTGAGGTGATCTAGTTGGTTAATGTTCGTGAGGTCTTCTGGTCCATGGTTAGGGACCCAAGCCTTTTGGTTAATTATGTTAGGGGGCTTGGGCTTGATATTAATGAGCTTTGCAATGACGAACCCGTTAGTGGTTTGAAGTGTCCGCCTAGTGCGAGTGATGATTTTAAAATTAGGTTCTTTGTAATCTCATATATTTATCTCAAGGTTTTGCGTCTTGAGCTTAGTGAGCTTGATTCTTCATATGTTGTGGTTACGGGTGTTAATGAGTTGATTAGTGATATCATTACTGACCTTAGGCTTTATGATGCACCGCCCAACCTATTTCTGGCAATTATTAATATTGCTCGTGATATTCTCCACCTACCTTCTCTCCGTGCTTAATGCTTCCTCGAGCTTTTTTAATAATTCTTCTAATTCATTTATTTCTGCTTCGTATAACCTAACCATCACATAATCCCACTTGCTCCTTATCTGGCTTAGTAACTCCTTAGCGTCTCTAATCCTTTGCCTAGCCTCGTCATAGACCTCGTTATTTATTAAAGCCTTAGCCTCACTTAGAAATTCAGTAAGTCTCAGTAGATCCTCGGGCATGTGCACAGTGGCGAAGGAATTATACTCACTCAATTGTTCCTTGTTATTTACTAGGTACTTTAGCACCTTTATTGTTCCAACCCTGAGGAGGGCTGGAGTTAATTCTGACCTGCCTATGTCTATACCATTAAGTAGTAGGTAAGTGGCTACGTACATGGGTACCTTAACCCTCGTCCTATTACTAATTGGTATGTGTTCCACATAATTACCAACTATTGGACTTATGACCTTAGATATATCCTTTACATGCTCATAGACATACTGAACTAAGACCTTATTCACAGTCTGCACATCATCCATAGTCGCCAAAGGCTCGATCCTCTCTAAATCCATCCTCAACTCCCAACCCTTAACTATGAGCGGCTCAGTATCATCAGGACTAACCCACTCTGTAAATACCCTCAGCGGGAATCTATCATAGAGAGCCTGTAACTCCTCCTCATCAGGAATCCTATTGCTAGCGCCGAAGACCGTCCAAGTCTTCACAGGAACTACCTTCTCGCCATCGTAAACAACTCTCTCATTCAATATTGAGAGTAATGTGTTAAGTATGGCGCTAGACGCGTTGAAGATCTCATCGAGTAATGCAAATTCACTTTCCACAATTGAATTCGTGTACATCCTTTCCACCTTACCGTCCAAGAGCTTGGCTATGTTTATTGGACCCAATATCTCCTCCAGGTCTGTAAACTTTGTTAACTGCCTATAGAACCACCTAGCATTTAGTAATCTTGATAATGCGTAAATCAGCGTTGTCTTAGCAGTGCCGGGCGGACCAACCAATAAATAATTCTCCCTGGATAGTGTTGCAACGAGAGTTCCCAACACCTCATCCTCGTACTTAAAGAACATACTATTCAATTTATAATAAACATTCCTAATCCTACCATATGCCTCCTCAATCACAAGTAATTCTTTTAATTACCTATAATTTAAACGTTCCCACTATTATAATCTACAATCTACACATACCTAGACATTAGAGGGAGAATCTAATTGCTGCCCTATCTATAGACTCGAATATTGTCGGATGCGCATGCGGTAACAGAGCTAAATCCTTCACTCTAGCATTCACTGCTATTGCAAGAGCAACCTCATTAATCAACATCGAGGCAGCCTCACCATAAATCACACCACCAATTATTCTCTGGCTCTCCTTCTCAATAATTAACTTAACCCAACCATCCTTAACACCAATTATTTGAGCATACGAATCATCGGCCAATGGGTATTGAACCACAGCATAATTAATACCCCTAGCCCTAGCTGCATCCTCACTTAATCCTACCATGGCAGCTTCAGGCTCTGTAAATATGCTCATTGGTATTGTGCTGAAATTAGTCTCATATATTGGGTACCCATGCATTATGTTCCATGATGCTATTACCGACTCCTTGACGGCAGCATGATAGAGCATATACTTGCCAATTACATCACCAGCAGCATATACATTAGGAACTTTAGTTCTCATTGATGAGTCAACATCCACATGCCCTCTATCAACAATACCAAGCACATCAAGTCCCTCAACATATGGCTTCCTACCCACAGCCATTATAACCTCAGAACCAGTCACATAACCCTTACCATTGGGTCCCTCATACTCAACAACCTTTTGCCCTGACTCCTCCCTAATGCCTGTAACCTTTGAGTTTGTTAGTATCTTAACGCCCTTATTCGTAAGTTTCTCCTCAATCTTCTCCACAATACTCTGATCCCAACCGCTCAATATTCTAGGTAACATCTCCACTATTGTTGCCTTAACACCAAGGCTTGATAATGCCGAAGCAACCTCAACACCTATGTAACCACCACCAATAATAATAACATCATCCGGGATCTTCCTATAACCAGTCCTATAACCAAACAATTCCTCACTACCCACAGTCAAGTCCGCCCCAGGTACGGGTATTTTTATTGGTACTGAACCAGTTGCTATCAATAAGTACTTACCCTCAACCTCCCTCCTCCATGATCCATCCAATGCCTCAACAACAACCTTATGAGGATCAACAACCCTTGCTATGCCCTTAACGAAATCCACATTCTCATATTCCTTAATCTCTCTAATGTGTTGTAAGTACCTATTGTATTGTACATTATCTTTATGATCAATTACATTCTCCCAGAGAATCCTAACCTTATTTATATCTAAATTACCAACACTACTAAGTATACCTCTCAGCTTCTCCATTAGGTATATCACTAATGAGACTGACTTTGACGGTATACAACCTTCATAAAGGCAATTACCACCTAGGTTACCCTTATCATCAATCATCAAAACCCTATAACCACCCTTACTTAACTCAAAGGCTCCATGATAACCACCACCTCCACCGCCAATCACAACAACATCATAACTACTAAATTTCGGAGGGTCCTCAAACTCAGGGTCTGTTGGTGGATATGAGGGATATTTACTAAGCACGACAATCGCATTATTGTCACATATTTATTTATTTTATTGTCACAAATTTGGCATTAAAATGCATTGAAGTAATTATATTTAAATAGTTTTAAATAAATGCTTAATCTATCAAGTGCTGCTATATGCTCTAATAATCAAGTCCTCAATTAACTATATGGTCAATGTAAATACAACGTGATTATTAGTCTCATAAGTATGGTATTAATAGTGCTTAGAAGGATCCTATAATGAGGTTTTTAAAAATACGATGTAGAATTTCACGATATAAAGATATTTTTAAATATTTCATGAATTATTTTGAAATAAATTAATTATTCTATGGGTAATCCCTTCTCCTTTATCTCCTTTAGATCCTTAACTTCATAACCTAATTCCACGGCTATGAAGTAGGCGATAAGGCTTAGTATCGCCATTGTTATGTAGTCATATGGGTACGGTATTAACGGTGTTGATAATGGTCCCAGAGAACCTATGTATGATGTTACGCCCAAGAATAAATTGTATATTGGTATCCAAAGTGCCGCCTTTGCATCTGGATGTTTAGACCTCACCCAGATGTATATGAGGCTTAGTACTTGAATTAGCGTTATTATGGTCCAGTAGATTATGAACGACATCATTACGCCTAACCCTGAGAACCAACCTAAGTACCAACCAACTATTGTTAGTACGGACACTACCCAATACACTGTGGCAAAGGTGGCCGAAGAGATTGATGTGAAGTTTATTTCCTTTCTGTATGGTCCTAAGATTAGGAGTGGAAATCCAAGTATAACTCCCTCTATTATTGCATTTACGTAGGACCAACCAGACCAATAGATAAGTAGTGAGGCGACTATGAAGCTTAATGGATAGAATATGTACCATGCAGGTGGTTTAAATGGTCTCTTTAGGTCTGGTGCTACTCTCCTTAATACATGGTTTGTTATTCCAACTTGTAAATAACCATATACCGTCATTACTGCTGAGTATGACATTATAGCATACCAGGTTGGGAATGGGGCTAGGAAAGCGATACCGAGAATTGCCGCTACAACAAAGGCTATCCAAGGCGTTTGAAACTTCCTATGTAATTGCGAGAAGAACTTAGGTATGTAGCCAACCCTCGAGAGACCGTAAATATTCCTACCACTTGTACCAAAATAAACAGCCAACGTACCAGCAGGCGAGATAATGGCATCTATTAAAAGCAATACTGCTAACCCCATTAATACTGGTATCCCAGTAGCCATGGCCTCGCTAGCAAATGGGTGAGCAGTCCAATCACTACTAGCCAGTGCCTGCCAATCACCAGGAGAGACCCCAGCAGCCTTCCAATTAATGGCGCCTATGAACGCAGTCTCAAGCAGTATGTAAAGTATTATTGTAACGATTAGAGCTAGTATTGTACCTAATGGGACGTCCCTCTGTGGATTCTTACCCTCACCTGCATAGTCGAGGCCTTGTCTGAAGCCTTCATAAGCCCAAACAATGCCTGTGGTAATCATACCTGCAAATATTGCTGAGTAACCATAGGGTGCAAATCCGCCGGGTAATTTGCCAATAACGTAATCTGGATGGAAGTATAAAGCCATTAGGAGAATTATTGTTAGGCCTGGTATCAGTATCTTCCAAGCCGTTATAAACCTATTAAACCAACCAAAAACATTAACACCAACTAATTGTATGGCGAAGAATACTAAAATTAATAGAGCCGCAACTAGGAGACCAAGTGGCGTTAGAACGTTGAGGGTTGAGTTCCAAAAGGCAGGTACGTAAAAGCTTGCGTACTCCACAATGGCCACAGCCTCAACCGTAACCGTTGTGATGGCGCCGATTGTATACGCCCATGCTAAGAAGTAATTACTAATGATACCATGGCTATAATGATTATACCTAGCCAGGGAACCAGTGAATGGGAATAAACCGCCTAATTCAGCGAAGGGATACACCATGAATATGAAGAAAATGCCTGCTATGACCCAGGAAAGCAATGACGCAGGGCCCATAGCACCAGATGCACCTAATGCCGCAAATAACCAACCACTACCAACCATACCTGTGAAAGCAAGCATAAAGTAATCAAGCATAGTTAGAGACCTTCTAAGTCTAACTTGGGACTGAACGGGGTTAGTTTCAGCCATACTTATACTATCTTTAATATCGACTTTTTAAGTTTTAACTCTATATACCTTGGTAAGGAATAATTTTGTGGTGCCCCGGCCGGGATTTGAACCCGGGTCACGGGCTCGAGAGGCCCGCATACTTGACCGGGCTATACGACCGGGGCTCGTGTTGTTTATGGTTTATGGCGTTTTAAGTTTTTCTTTTATTTGGATTATCGTTATGAGTAATTTATTATTCCCTTGTTATTAGTGGGTCCCTTCTTGTTTTGGGTGCTTATTGTATGTTGCTTGTCAGGGCCTTTAGTTGTTGTTTTATTAGTCGTATTTGTCTTCTAATTCTTCTTAGCCTTTTTATGGCTTTTATTACTTCGGGTCTTGTGTGGTTTGTTAGTTTTAATTCCTTTATTAATTCCAATACCTGGCTTTCCTGGTTCTTTAATTCTACGTACTTAGTGAGTAATTGCCTTATTTGGAGCCTTACGTCTCTTTCTTTCTGTATTTGTTGCCCTGTGTCTATTCCCGCAAGTCTTCTCTCTATTTCTCTTAAAGTCTCCTCCTCTGTCATTAATTGGTTTAATACTTTCTCATAATCAATACCACCCATGTATCTACCGTACTTTCTTATTAACTCGTCGATCATTTTTCGATCAACCTCCTTATGATGCTTTCTCCCACGTATTCCTCCTCAACTCTAATTGTTTTATCTTCAATAGCTTCCTCGTCATGAACTATGTTCTCTATTGCTTCCTCTGCGATTTCTTCATTATCGTATTCCTCGTAATTTCTAGAGTTCACGTATTTGCTTAATTGTATCCCGCTTAGCCTTATTATCTCCCTAAGGCTCTCCTCATCGATCTTCCCATTTACGTATAGTTTTAATGTATCCCTAACGATCTTATGGGACTCATCCTTTAATCTAATTGATAATTCCCTTAACCTAATCGGCCAGTTTAATTGATAGTTTATGATTTCCTGGGTTGTTTCTTGGGCTTTCCTCTTAATCACGCCATAGGTTTTGCTTTATTATTAATTAGATTATTAGTTAAGTTTCTTCTGTGGGGCTGATCGAAATTTTTAGAGAAGTCCTCTTTCACGTAGGAATTCTCTAAAGAGGTCTGTCTTGGTTAACATGGACCACTCTTCTTTTGGCACACTCATGTATTTTTGGAACTCTAGCCAGAATGTCATGTGCGCCGTATCATATCTGCTCTTTAATTTTACGTGTTTAAGTAGTGAACTTGAGTTTGCATATTCCCTTCCGCATACGGGGCAAAAGACCATTGGGTTTGTCCATGATGGGTCCTCCTTATTAATTTAGTGGTTAGCTTAATTATTAATGATTATTGAGTTATGAAGTGCACATTCCCATAATTATGTCAGTTTCTGTGTAAACAATGCTTAATTTTGTGCTGAATATATGAATTATGTTTAAATTTAGAATAATTAGAGCAGTTTGATTATTAGGGAGAGTATTAGGCTTGCTATTACTAGGCCCAGGAGTGATGACCAACCCATCTTCAATGCTTGGTCTGGTCTGTATCTGCCGTAGACTGCTCTGGTGAATACTAGAATCATCATTACTATGTATGTTTTTATTCCAAACCATATTGCGTATGAGAGGGCTCCGAGTGGTGGTATGTAGGGTCCTGCCCAGCCATTTAGGAATAGTAGGACCATTAGTAGGCTTAGTATGTATAGTTTTTCGTAGCTCATTGTCATGACTAAGCCATAGGTGATGCCGCTGTACTCTGTGTATGGTCCAAGTACTATCTCTGTATCAGCCTCTGGTATTTCGAAGGGGAACCTAGATGTTGCCATTAGTGTGGCTATGAAGAAGGCTAGGAATGCTAGTGGATTTGCTATTATTCCAGGTAGGTGGGTTGTCTGCCAATTAACTATTTCGAATGGGTTTGCTGTTCCGTATATTACTAGGATGGCTACTACGGATAGTATTAGTATTGCTTCGTAGCCTGTGTATAATAGGGCTTCTCTCACGGTGCCTATGTATGTGAATCTATCATTGCTTGCCCACCCGAGTAGTATTATGCCTATGTTGAAGAGGGTTATTAGGGCTATTGCTATGAGTACATCATACCCTGTGTAGATTCCGTAAATTCCATTCACAATTCCATTTGTCTCAAGGGGTCCTATTGGTATGAAGAAGATGGGTAATGTGGATAGTATGAATACTAGGGCTGGTGCGTGTATGAAGTAATTCTTATCAGCTTGTTGTGGTACCACGAATTCCTGAAATGTATATCTAAATAGGTCAGCGAATGGTTGTAAGAAGCCTCCTATGGATCTAGAGACCTCTAGGGGTCCAATTCTCCATTGAACTTTTGCGGTTATTTTTCTTTCGAACCATATTATGTATATTAGGGCTATGGTGACTGATACAAGTCCTGGCACAAAGAGTAGGTCGAATATTGGTCTCCAGAGTATTAGGTGTACGATTATGTTAATGATGGGTACCTTATTTAGGAAGTTAATTATTGGGCTTAGGAATGGTATATTTACCTCAGGTCTTGTTAATATGTATTGTATTATTGAGTATAGTAGTCTTATTGCTGATGTTATTGTGCTTGATATTAGGCTGGATGCCCAGCTAATTATTGATAATGCAATCTTCATGGGATTAACCCGGCATTAACAATGCCGTGGAGGTTTTAAGCTTTAACCTAGCCGAAGAAGGAGTCTAGGGTTGATTCTCCTTTCTTACTCATGGCCTTCCTCAGTCTCTCTACGGCGTTTTTAACCCTGTCTTCATTGAAATCATGCTCGTGTACGAGGAACTCAATTATTCCTCTTTCGTCTGGTTGTTTAAATTCTATTGTATAGTTTGGGTTGTATGGTGGGTTTAGGAAGTAGTCACGTATTTTTAGTGGGTCTGTGGAGAATTGAATATTTTTCAGAGGTCCCTGGAGTAATTTCTCAAGTTCTCCGAATTCTTGTATTAATTTTAATGCTTTTTGTGGACCTATACCGGGTACTCCGTCTGGGTTTAGGTCTGTGCCTAATAATATGGATAGGTCTATTAATTGTGTTCTATCCTTGAGCTTCAGTGCCTTGAGTACGTCGTTTAGCTCTAAAATCTCAGGCTTAATTTCGATATACTCATCTCTATTGGGAAGTTTTCTACGCCCAGTAATTGCTAGGTTCCTAACCAATCGGGGAGCTCCGAATAATAATGAGTCATAGTCCTGACTACCAGCTGCCCATGCTCTGCTATTTTTAGCAATTAATGCGGCTTGAGCTTCTCCATCGGCCACTGCCTGTACTACAGGTATGCCCATTAGGGTTAATAATCTCTTTGCGTCATTGACTATATCATCAGTTAGGAATAGGGCCCTTTGAGCATATTTCTTTGCCTCTTCCTTCTTACCATTCTCAAGTAGTTTTATCCACTTATCCTTTGCCTCCTCCCTAACCTTCCTTCTTCTTGTTATCTCCAGGGCTTTTTCTTCTGGTGGTTTTCCATCAAACACGTATACAGGCCATATCTTATTCTCGAGTAGATTTATGGTTCTATAGAGGAGTCCGCTTAGATGGCTTGTTACTCTTCCCTTTGAGTCCATGAGTGGTGTTCCATCTGGCTGCCTTATCGAGGCTAGGAATTGGTATAGGGCGTTATAGGCGTCTAGGGCTATGGTTCTGTTTGATAGTTGTGTGAATTCCACGGTCTTTCTTATATTGTCGGGTATTAACTTGCCAAGTTCGGTAACACCCATTTAATTACCCATAAAGTGAGATTACTTATCTCTTTATCCCTTTTTCTTCATCATTCTTTAATTGCCCTAATGTGATAATTTACACTTTCTTTTTTAACTACCTTTTGAACTATGATAAGCCTGCTAAGCTCAAGCCGCATTAATGCTCTTAAAACTTCCTTCTCCGTTATGTCTGGATACCAAGCCTTGAGCGCCTGTAATAAGTCATTAAACCATATATCGCCCTTCTCCCTGACTAAGCCTAGTACCAATGCCTCAACAGGTACTGGTCTTTTCATAATGATTCATAGGCCAGTTATGTTATGAGTTAATAATCTTAATCCCATAATTACACGTACAGTGTGGCTGCTCTCTGTCTCTCGCGTGATATTGTCTGCTTTATTCTGTCGTACCAGGTCTCGTAGAACTTAATCATCTCAGGTGTCACTGAGGGCTTTACTTTCTTCATAGCTTCGATGAAGTGTTTCATGGATACCTCATCAGCTCCATTAGCCTCTCTCATGGCCAATAGGCCGGCCTCTCTAGCTAATAACTCTATATCGGCGCCTGTGTATCCCTCTGTCATCTTAGCTAATTCCTCGAGGTCTACATCTCTGGCGAGGGGCATGTTCTTTGTATGTATCTTTAGTATTTCGTATCTTGCTTTTTGGTTTGGTGGTGGTACGTAGACTATTCTGTCGAATCTGCCAGGCCTAAGTAGGGCTGGGTCTACAATATCAGGCCTATTCGTTGCTGCTATAACAACGACATTGTCGAGCCTCGATATTCCATCCACCTCAGCCAGTAATTGAGCTACTATTCTATCCATTGCTGGTGATTCTTCAGAGGCATAGCCTCTTGCTGGTGCTAGTGCGTCTATTTCGTCGAAGAATACTACGCATGGTGCTGCCATTCTTGCCTTCTTGAATATCTCTCTAATCGCCCTCTCACTCTCACCAAACCACTT
>JZWU02000017.1:0-31890 GCA_000960865.2 Vulcanisaeta sp. AZ3
GAAAACCACCAATCATCGGCTTCAAAAACCCTGGAACCCCAAACCTACTAAAGACTATCGAAAACCAACGAAAGGACTTGGAGAAGAGAATCCCAATAAAACCAGTAGCCATGCCAAGAACTGCAAAAAGAGGCAATTCAAATAAACTCACAGAACCCCTATAGAGGCCGAGATACGGCTTGAAACTAAAAACAAGATCAAACACCACACTACCAACCAAAGACGCTATTAAGGCTGGGTAAAGAATCTTAATACTAAAGCCCCTCCTACGAAGCAACTCAACCGCAAACACAACACCACCAATCGGCGACTTAAGTATCGTACCAATACCCGCACCCAAACCCACAGCAATAGCCACCCTCCTATCCTCAGGGGACAAACCAAGAAGCTCAGTAATAAATGAACCAAGACCCGCAGAATACTGAGCAGCAGGCCCTTCCTTACCACCACTACCACCAAAACCAATAGTTATCGCAGAGACAAGAACCTTCACAGGAACCACAACAGGCCTAACCCTAAAACCCCTACTAAAAGACCTAACAACCTCAGGAGTACCAGAACCACCAGCCTCAGGCGCCAGGTTATAAACAATAACTCCACACAATAAACCACCCAAGGCAGTGACCATGGGAATTAAGTAAAGCCTAGGATGATTAAGCAAAATACTCAATGAACCACCCTCACCCAACGGATGAGGATAAGGAACACCAACAATAATTCCCAACACAATATCCTCAAACACACGAAGCAATAAATTAAAGGCCACAGAAACCAACCCAATACCAACACCAATCAAGACACCAAGAACCAACCACCTAACAACAAAGGAAAACCTCGACAAACCACCCATCAACAACGCACAAAAACCATAACCTTAAATCATTTATCCCTCGACACGACTAAGGACAATGCTCACCGTAATCTCCACAACATCTAATAAACCCGTATCCCATACAACTCATCGTATATATTTGCCCAATTTCTCAGTGAATTTATCAAGAGTTAACTCCAAAACCCTACCTGGTATTGCAGAGGCCAGGGACTGCCAAGCCCTACCATCAGTTAGTAGCTTTGCCAAGGCATTTACTGCCTCATCCACAGACTCATAACCCAACCCATACCTACCCTCCTCAACAAGATCAGTCCAAGCCCCACCGGACCTGTGGACCACGGGTGGTAATGCCCTAGCCATTGCCTCAGCAACCACAATGCCCCAATGCTCATTAATCGTAGCATGCAAAAACACCCTAGCATTATCCATAACCTCATTAATAACACGCCTAGGAGCATTAGGTACAAGAAAAACATCGGCGTCACTACCAAGCCCCACAGCCACCCTAAGCCCAGAACCCTCAGCCAACGCCCTAACCCTACCCAAGTAAGCCCTCTGAGTTGGTGTGTTCGCGCCGCCAAAAATTACTAACCTAGTCCCAGGAACCTCCTTGATTAGTTTAGGCATTAATTCCGTAACAACCCAATGATAACGCTTCTCCTCAGAAAACCTACCAACCATAACTATTACTGGCTCACGCACATCAAAAGACCTAGGCTCCTTAACAACATCAATATTCGGCGGCAACGGTGGGTTAAGAACAGTGGGTTCCTCACCATAAACAATCTTAGCCACATTAGCAGTCCACCTAGAATTCACGAGTACAAAATCAGCTGCATGGAATGGATTATCCCTAGCAACACGACCCAAACCCCATGTGAAGACCCTCCAGTAAATATTCATTGGGAACTTGCCATACCTCTCCATTATGTATGGATCCTCACCATAATGAAGACCACTCCCCCTAAACCTAGGCTGATAAACAACCTCGAATGGGAAGTGAATATACTCAATAAGCTTAAATCCATACCTAGCCTTACGGGATAGTATTGGCCTGTACGTAACCTCATCGAGGAATACGAGAAATGGCTTATACCTATCAATAGCATGCCTAAGAGGAAGCCAAACAAAAAGCCTACCCCAAAGACCAAAAGCCCTAAGCCCAAGGGGTAATGTAACCGTGGGATACTTCGTTAAGTCAATACCATACCACTCAACATACCTCCTAGAATCAAACCTAAACACACCACTTAACACAGGACCAAAACCCAATCGCTCAAAAGACTTAGCAACAGAAGCACAAACAAGCTGCCCACCACCAGGAGATCCCCAAAAATGATGACCAACAACAACGAAATCCATGTACAACAAACACAAAACAAAACCTCTATTAAAATATTTAATTCACAACACTCGTGATTCTTCTTATAAGGATTCGTGAGATCGTGAATTCTTCAAGGAGCATCAATACGAGCAGCATGATGAAGTACGCAAACCTTTATAGGTACACAGCCGTCTCATCAAGTATAGTCCTCTTACTGAGAGCCTAAAATACCAAGCCTTAGACCTCATCCTCCTTCACCTCTCGACGAGGATATGATAGTATCGCTGGTAAATAGCCTACGTTAGCTATACATAGCCTTCCATGCCTAGGGAGCATTCAGTATCGATAGGACCAGAATGTTAATACTGAATAAGTACGTTATGAATAACACTAAAGTTAATGAACTTTTAAAAATATAGTCTTCATTTGACTCCTGTGAAGGTTACAGTGGCCATAGTGACTTACAAGAGAGCATGGGCCTTACCATATTCACTCTCAAGCATTACAGAGCAAGTTAGGCAGCCAGATGAGGTCCTCATAGTCCTTAAGCCCTCTGGCGACGGTAGTGAAGAAGTGATTTCTAAGTACTCATCTAAACTCCCCATAAGGGTGGTAATTCAGCAGAGGGGGAATTTCGTTGACGCTATACAGATGGCATTAGATAACGCAGGAAGTGACTTGTTAATATTTATGGATGATGATGCCGTGACCGAGCCTCAATTCATCTAGAAGTACGTAAACCTATTCTCCACGTTACCCAACGCAGGAGACATAAGTGGAGATGTCTATAAGGCATACCTAAACAACGGCTTAAGAAAGACTAATGAAAGATCTTTTAGGACACCGACTAGAAAAGTAATCTATAGGGCCCCACTTCCAGAATATATAGATTATGTAGAGTGGATATCCCGTTCAGGATTTATGGGGGCAAGAGAGGCGCCTCTGATGGTGCCTTTAAAAGTGCCTTTTTGATAGGGGCAAATATGGCGTGGCGTATAGAGGCTGTGCGTGATTGTCCATTGGCACGACTATACAGAAGGAGTAAGAAAGGTTTTCACAACGAGGTATTGTTAGCCTATTGTGCCAGGAGGAGAGGTTATGATACTTACAAGGTGAGAGGAGAGCTAGCGCCTAGGGTATGGCATATAATCAATATGGCATCTTTAACAAGAGACAGAGGCTTTTGGCATGAATTTTGGATGCATTACGATTGCGTTGCTGATTATTGGCGATTTAAGGAGTTAGGTGCAGATGTATCGCCACTATTATACTTAATGGCATGCGTAGCTACATTACGTAGGAGGCCCTTACCTAGATTGCTTGCAACATTATATGCTTGGATCTTTAGGACCTGAACGGAATTTTTATAGGTAATAAATCCCTGGCAAAATTATGGTGCATGCTATTTTAGATGCTTAACATCATGTATTCTTGATGCTGTATTATTCATTCAACATATAATGGTGTTAGCGCCACTATGAAAGAGGCATTTAGGAGAAGAAATACTGTTACTTCTCGTCTGTATCCATTTGGATGATTTTCATGTCTTCTTTGATGAGTTCTTTCCATATTAGGCTTAAGGATTTCAATAACTTTGGGTATCATTCCTTAACAATCAATAATGTAATTCCTAACTTGTGCCGCAATGCCATTAGACTGATGATTTCTCTAAAAGTAGTGATTAATGGTAACGTAATTCATAGCCATGTTGGTAAAGGCTTATTAAAGGTATTGAATTTATAGAGCCGTGATTGACGCGTTAATTACGTATTTACCCTTCTATAGGATTCATGAGGTTGAAGATTACTTCTTGAAGAATGTTGAGGTTATAGGTGTGAGGAGGGCTGTGGTTTATGTGGATAATGTCTACACGGATAGACAGAAGGCAGTCCTAAGTAAGGTCCTGCCTAGTGGTGTTGAGGTTGTGCCTGGCAACTGGAGGGATAGGAATACATGCTTCCTCACAATAATTAGGGATGCCATTGAGCATGGTGATAATGCTCTAGTCGTAGATAGTGACAATGAGGTTTGGCCAGATTTACAGATGATTGATGATCAGCTTATTAGTAGTTATGGTTTTTACACAATACTCAATAATGAAGCCGCTGGTTTGCTTGCTTCACCCAGGGTTATGAACTTAGGTGTTGTAAGCGTTAATGGTAGGGAGGTGAGGGTTTATGGCTATAAGATAGTTGGTCTCACTAAAGGCATTTACTTTATTGGGCCTAAGCAAGGTGTTAGGTTGAGCCCTTGGTTGCTTAAACATATAGATGTTGATTTTCTGAATAAGTTAATGAATGCGTTGCAGCGTGTTGAGCCTAGTATTAGGAATTATATAAGTGATGAGATAACCCTAGGGATCCTCCTTTACTACTCCGGTATTGGGGTTACACCATTCATAGTGTGGAGTCATCATAGATACCATGGTTCGATGAGAGGCACGGAACGTCCAATAATTAAGACTTTGGTGGCTACGGCACATGCTAGGTTAGGTAGGGAATTAGTTAGAATTAAGAGGGATAGGAGGGCATTGTGGTACTTCGCTAGGTATAAGTTGGCTCAATTATTGAATGGTGTTTATGCATTGCTTAAGTAGGTTTCTATTACCTGCTGTGTTTTCGTATTAATTCTACTACTTGCTTCGCAACTAAATCCCATGATGAATGCTGCCTCACAAAATCAATCAACCTCTCATCAATCAACTGCCCCAAATATTCATCATAATTCTTAAGGATCCTTATTGCCGCCCTCGCCATTGCCTTGTAATCGAATTCCCTCACAAACTCAATGCCAGGCAAACCATTAAATACCATGTATGGACCTGGAATATCATAGGCAATTACGGGTGTGCCTAGAGCCAAGGACTCGAGGATGGCAATCGAGAATGAGTCGAAGTGCGTAGGGTAAATGAATATCTTCGCCCTGGCAACAATATCGTAAAGTTCCTTTCCACTCCTGAAGCCTAGGTATTCAATGTTGTCTTCAACGTTGTATTTTTTAATTAGGTTGAAGAATAATTGTTTATAGCCGTGAAAGCCAAATCGTCCCATGACCTTAAGCTTAATATTCTTATCATACTCATCCTTAATGACTTTAATTATTTTTGGTAGTTCATAAATACCCTTATCAGGAACTAGCCTAGCATAGAATACTAAATAATCACCCTTACCCACACCCCTATAACTAAGCAACACAGGATCAATAGCATTGGCAGGCCTAAAAACATAGTAAGGAACACCCCACTTATCGGCACCTGCTAGTCTGGCGTCCCCCTCACTGACGAAATCTACGAACCTGGGCTTGCCGTAAATTCTCATGAAAAATCTTAATTGAGTCTTTGATATTAATTTTTGTATGAATAGTTTTGCTGGTCTTCTTAAGGCGTAAAGTGATAATGATTCAGCGGTCCTCATAAGCTTCCAGAACCATGTGATTGATAGTGGGTAATCAGAGGTTATGTGGAAGCCGTACTTTCCATTACTTAATTTACTTAGCATCATCACGTCTGGTGATGCTAGGTTTGGGTCGTACATAAAGTCGTACATCTCCTGTGAGTTGGTTTTGATGTAGTGCCTCGTTAATTCCTTGGTTAAATTGAATGTGAGTGTTTGGTATCTCCATTTAATTAGTGGCATGGGTTTGTAGTTATTGAGGATTTCTGTGAAGCCGTTGGCTGTTTTAATGCCAAGTTTAGAGAATTCGTCTAGGTTTTTTAGTAGTGATTCTTTGTCTTCATTGCTTTTTATGTAGGATAGTGTGTTTGTGCTTGGGAATAGTGTTATTTCGAAATCTTCGGCGACCCTGGCTATTCCTTTAATGACATTAAGTGCGTGTATATCACCGCCGCCTCCAATTCTCAAAGGTATATAGCTAACGATGCCTAGTTTCATGAATTATTAGGACCCTTTGTTCTATTTTCTTTTATTTTTATTCTAAATTATTGCAATGTAATTATTTACTTGTTGAGAGGTTATGTCTTTACTATTAGTCCGTATATTGTTGCCATTAATCGTGGGATCACCCCTTTACGTGCGAGTGCCATCAATGATACCAAATACGCTGTTAATGATACTTTTGCTCCTAGCTTTTTATACCTCCAATAGTTGGCTACTTTATCATAGTGTATCCAGAAGTCGTGCCAGAATCCGTGGTCCCTGGTTAGTGAGTTTATGTTTTGTATGTGCCATACGAATAGGTTTAATGCCTTATACGTGTGGTATCCTTTTCGTCTAACGCAGTAAGCTAATAATGGCTCATAGAGAAATCCCTTTTTACTGTGCCTATACAATGAGGATACTGGGCAGTCGAGTAGTAAATTCCTCCTAAAACCCATATTAGCACCCCGTAAACGAGCGCTCTTAATGAGATCTCCATGACATTTATTACCAGCACTTACTGGTATACCAGATATTGTCACCCATTCGCAGTAATCAGTGTATTCGGGTAGTGGTTTCCTATGAAACCAATTAGTAGTTTTAGTAGGATATGTTTCTGGTCGTTGTTCCTGGATTAGTATTACTTCATTGCCTTTTAAGTATGCGTACTTGCCTACTCCACTTATTCCTCCTGCATCATTTAATTTATTGAATAATTCTTCGTATTTACTTATCCAATCTCTTGGTGCTATTGCATCATCATCTAAGAATAACACAATATCCCCCTTGGCATTCTTAATGCCTAGTTCGGCGGCGTCAACCACATTACCACCACTACTTTGATAAATCACTCTAATCGGCAGTTTATCCTCAAAACTCCTAATCACCTCCTCACTACCATCACCAGAAGGCTTCAAAACAATTAAAACCTCATCAGGAGACCTAATCTGATCAACCAAACTACCAAGACTATACCTAAGAGCCCAACCACGACGAAAAGTAGTAACAACAACACTAATACGCATTTGATTGCATGTTGTTGTGTTGTTTTTAAGGGTTATGGCGTCTTGGTTTTGGGTAAGTCTTTTAAGGGGTTTGTGGTTTGTAGTTTGATGTCGTCTATTGAGGAGTTGATTACGGGGACGGCGGTTGGTGTTAGGGCTGGTGATGGTGTTGTTTTGGCTGCTGAGAAGAGGGTTGCGTATGGGTTTACTATGTTTAGTAGGTCTGGTAGGAAGGTGTTTAGGGTTAATGATAATATTGGTATTGCTTCGATAGGTATACTTGCTGATATGCAGGTTTTGACTAAGACTGCTAAGGCTTACATGTCCCTTTATGCCTTGGATACTAAGACTAGGCCTAGTATTAGGTCTGCGGCTAAGCTTCTTTCCTATGTATTATTCTCTAATAGGATTCTTCCTTACTTTGTTGAGGTTATTGTTGGTGGTGTGGATGATGATGGTCCGCATCTTTTTATTATGGATTCGCTTGGTTCTTTGATTGAGGATGATTATGCGGCTGTTGGTACGGGTACTAAGCTTGCTATTGCGATTCTTGAGAGTGGTTATAGGCAGGGCATGAGTGTTAAGGAGGCTAGGGATTTGGCTGTTAGGGCGATTAATCAGAGTATTTCTAGGGATCCTGTCTCTGGTGATGGTATTGATATACTAACAATAACTAATAGTGGTGCTACAGAGGAGACAATACCACTTCAGTCGTTGAGGGTTTGAGTGCTTATCCCCCGCTTTGGAGGAGTCGGTCCTCATTGATGGGCTGTGCCCTTTCTCGGCCGACCCACGCCTGCGGGGTTGTGTTATTATGGGGTTAGGTAAATTAATTCTTTTCTTTGTGTTTTTGGTGTGATGTTCCTCCACTGGGCTGAGTTTTGATGAGGTTGGTCTTTGCTGATTGGTTTTTAATTCTATACATGGTTTCCTTGGTTTAGATGGTTGTTTTGCTTGTTAGGTTTGGTGAGGTTGCGATTAAGGGACCAGGGGCTAGGGTTAGGATGGAGAGGCTTTTAGTGCATAATATATTTGTTGGGCTTAGGGGTTTTGGGGTTAGGGTTTGGAGGTCTCAGGGTAGGTTGTTTGTGGAGGTTCCTGATGATGGGGTTAGGGAGGGTGTTGATGCGATTAGTAGGGTGTTTGGTGTTAAGTCTTTGTCTCCTGCTAAGGCTTTTGAGTTTAAGGGTTTGGATGATTTGGTGAGGGTTGCTGTTGGGGAGTGGGGTGGTTTGGTTAGGGGTAGGCTTTTTGCTGTTAGGGTTCGTAGGGTTGGTAATCATCCGTTTACTTCGTTGGATGTGGCTAGGGCTGTTGGTGCTGCTTTGAAGCCTTTTAGTGCTGGTGTTGATCTTGAGAAGCCTGATGTTGAGTTGTTTATGGAGGTTAGGGGGGATAGGGTGTATTTATTTACTGAGGTTGTTAGGGGTCCTGGTGGTTTGCCTCTTGGTTCTGAGGGTAGGTTGTTGGCTTTGGTGTCTGGTGGTTTTGATTCGCCGGTTGCTGCTTGGTTTATGATGCGTAGGGGTTCTTATGTTGATGCGCTTCATTGTTCTCTTGCTTATCCTGTGGATGTTGTTAATTTTCTTAGGGTTTCTTGGGCTCTTTTTAGTAGGTGGTCTATTGGTTATGATGCTAGGCTCTTTATTCTTAATTGTTCGAGGCTTGTTAATGAGCTTAGGGCTAGGGTTAATCCGCATCTTTGGGGTGTTGTTTTTAAGCGTATTTTATACATGCTTGGTGCTGAGGTTGCTAGGTCTGTGGGTGCTCTTGGTCTTGTTACGGGTGAGTCTCTTGGGCAAGTTTCGTCCCAGACTTTGCATAATTTAATGGCTATTGAGCATGGTGTTGATATGCCTATTTATAGGCCGTTGATTGGTCTTGATAAGGATGATATTGTTAATTATGCGAGGCTTATAGGGACTTATGAGGAGTCAATGAGGAATGAGGAGTTTTGTGCCATATTTTCTGAGAAGCCTAGGACGGAGGTTAGTGTTGAGGAGTTGGAGGGTGAGGTTAAGAAGTTAAGTCCTGATTTAGTTAGGGATATTTTGTCTACGATGGTTACTATTAGGGTGAGTGCAGTACCTAGTGTTTTGGGTTCGTTGACTCAGGGTTTTGATGATGTTGATATTGATCACGTGCCTAGTGATTCCGTTGTTATAGATTTAAGGAGTAGGGAGGATTATGAGGCTTGGCATTATCCAGGTGCTGTGAATGTTACTCTTGAGGATTTGCCTAGGGTTGTGGAGTCTATGGGTAGGGATAAGACTTACGTACTTTATTGTAGTAAGGGTTTGAGTAGTAAGTGGGGTGCTCTTAAGCTTAGGGGTCTTGGTGTTAGGGCTTTCTCAATAGGTATTGATAGGTTGAGGAGGTATGAGGGTGTCAAGGGGGCCTAGTGAGGCTTACGTTAGGTCTAGGGTGCCTCCTGGATTTCATCTTGAGGTGGCTAGGGCAGTGCAGCGGGTGTTGGCGGGTAGGGTTGTTGAGAGGGATTTGGTTAGTGTTGATGATGTTGATTTGGTGACGGGTATTGATGTTGCTTATGTGAGTGTTGGTGGTCAGGAGTTTGGTGTTTCTGTGGCTAGTACGTATTCTTTGAGTAAGTCTTCAGTTGTTGAGTGGAGTTGTTGGGTTGGTCGTGTTGCTTTTCCCTACGTGCCTACTTTGCTTTCTTTTAGGGAGTTGAAGCCTATGGTTGGTGCTTATCTTAGACTTAGGGTTAGGCCTCAGGTGGTGTTGATTGATGGTCATGGTAGGGCGCATCCCTTTAGGTTGGGTATAGCGAGTCATTTTGGTGTTTGTTTGGGTGTGCCGACTATTGGGGTTGCTAAGTCTTTGCTTTATGGTAGGGTGAGTGGTGAGGGGGCTATTTTAGATCCTGTAACTAATGAAGTGATTGGTTGGTCCTTACAGTGTGCTCCGAGTAAGCTTACATATGTGAGTGTTGGTCATGGTATTTCGTTAAGTAGTGCTGTTGGGTTGGTGAGGAGGCTTTGTGTTGGTTCTCAAATGCCAATCCCCATACTTCACTCTCATAGGGAGGCTAATGAGTTGAAGAGAAGGGTTAGTGGTTATCTTAGGAGTGGTGATTATAATGCCTTGGACTCCTTGTGCGCATCACACTTGTTCTAACTCATTCTTAACGGCCATTTCTAGTTTTTTCTTGTCGGCTTCGCTTAGGGTGTTTGGTTGCTCTTCGGGCTTTACTATCCACCTATTTATATACCTGTTCATGTTTTGTAGGACTACTATTCTGCTGGGTGGGTCTTCATCCATGTACTTGAAATTCCCGCCCTGTCTATTGATCTCCTCAAGTAACTTGAGTGCCCATTCTTTGACTTCCTCGTGTCTTAACATGTCGTTTCTTTTGAGTCTATAGGTTGAGTGGCCTAGGTGCATGTATGATTTAACTTCTATGAAGTGGGGGTTTCCTATTATCATGAGTTTTGCGAATTCGGGTATGTATTTGGTGTCGTAATTTAGGCTTCTGATTAGTGTTATCCTAATCACAGTCCTAGTGTTAAGCTTACTCAATAATTCAAGACTTCTTAACCACCTCTCCCAAGCATCCTCTCTATGCATTACGGGTACGTTGATTCTATAGAACAAATCCCTATTTGATGCATTGCAGGATAGGTATAACTGTGTTGGTAATGCATCCTCACGCTCAAGTTTCTCAAGCATTTCTGGGTGTTGGCCATTGGTTACTATGAAGACTGATTTAGTAGTGGGTAGGCTCTTGAGGTATTTGACTAGTTGTGGGAGTTTCGGGTATAGTGTTGGTTCTCCGGATAGGGATATGGACCAGTGAGTTGGTGTTAAGGCCTCCTTAGCTCTATCCTTACCCTTTGAGTGTCCAAAGTAACCTGTCAATAATCTATACCTCTCGAGGAGTACGCCTCTGACTATGTCTTCAGGGTCGTCAACCATATCCTCCGTGGGTATTATGGAGTCAAAGGAGTCTGTTAGTCTCCAGCAATAAACACACCTATTGCTGCATATCATACCAACAGGGCTGAACTCAACACATCTATGCGAACCACCGGCTGGGGCTCCGTAGAATCTAAACTTATAGCAACTCTGGTTTTGGGTTAGGGCGCTTCTGGTCCAGTGGCAGAGTTCGACAGTTGCGTGATTATAGATTCCATAGCTTGCCTTCATTAGTTTTGCTTTGGCCTCCTCGATAATTCTCAATCTAACTTTACCATTAACTTCCTCAATGTTATGGTACTTAAGGGATGTCTTCGCAACCTCGTTAATACTCTCCATCAGTACCAAGGATAATCCTTGAGAGAAAATATAAACCTTTATTAAGGTCTTAATGAGATGCAATGCTTCGATAAGTTCTCTAATGTGTAAACTCAAAATGTCAATGTTTTTAATTTAAGTTTTAATTATGGCTTATATGCAGTGGCATGGGCGGTTCGAAGAGTTTAATGAGGGAGTTGCTAGGATGTATAGGTTTGCGGAGCTTGCATTGCGTTGGGCTTACTCATTAACGGCTAGGATTGTGAGAAGTGCTGTGCCTAGTCCTGCCAGGGTCCTGGAGGTTGGTCCAGGTACTGGTGTTTTAATGAATATGCTTAGTGCCTCGGGTTATTATGTTATTGGTGTTGATGCGAGTTTACCAATGCTTAGGAGGGCTAGGAGGCTTTGGAAGCCCGACATAATTAATGGCGTTAGTTTGTCGTTACCGCTGGTTGATGATTATTTTGATGCTGCTGTGGCAATGTTTACTTTGCATCACTGGGGTGATTATGATACCTCCTTGAGGAGTCTCTATAGGGTTTTGAGGAGGCATGCGGCTTTTATAGTGGTTGAGTTTGATGGAGATCGGGTTGGTTGGTCTATGGGTCATTCATGTAGTGCTAAGTGCCTTCTTGATGCGTTGTCGCCTTATTTTGATGTGGTGATTAGGCGTAGGTTTCCGTTAATAATGGCTATTGCGAGGAGGCTAGACAGCCCTGCCTTAGGTACTTAATCATGATGCTTATTGCTGTCCCTTCAATGCTGAGTGTTGCGGTTATTATTGATATGTCTATGATTGATGGTGGGTCGATAATCGTTGAGAATAATGCTAGTACTCCTGCGAGGCCTAGTTGGGTTATTGCTAATGCTTTCATTAATTTTCTGTTTAATGTAATGCAACCCTTGCCCTTAGTTTCTGTTATGGCCTCCATTATATTCTCTTAATTAGTGATTCTCTTTATAAGTATTGTTTGTGGGAATGCTTATTAGGGTTATTATTATTTTGGCTTAATGAGTTTGTTGGGGGATTTAGATGGTGTAATTAGGGGTGTTAGTGGTCTTGTTGATGAGGCTGTTATTGTGGCTAGGGTGTTTAGGTGGTCAATGATTAGGTTTGCGAATAATGAACCGACGGTAGTGAATAATTGGGTTACGTCTGATTCAACGGTGTACTTGACTAAGTCGAGGAGGTTTATCACTACTTCGTTATCGTCAGTTAGGGCTGAGGATCTAAGTAGGGCTATTCAGGAGTCTGTGAAGAGGTTAGGTGGATTACCTGAGGATGAATTGTATGTGCCATTGACTCACGTGGGTAGGCCGAGGCAGTTGTCTGGGTCTTACGATCCGAGTATTGAGTCTAGTGTTGATAGGGTTGTTGATGGGTTGAATGAGGCGATACAAGCTTCTCTCAGTGAGGGTTCTGTTAGGAATGCTGGTGCATTAACCTTTGGTGTTGAGGAGAGGTTTTATGTTGATAGTACTGGGCTTGAGCTTGAGGATAAGTCGTCGTTCATAACCCTCACTATTAGGGCTTTTGCTGATGATGTCTCGGCGACCTCCGTATCTGTGTCGAGGACCTTGAGTGATTTTAAGCCTAGGGATGCTGGTAGGGATGCTGGGTTCTTGGTTTCCCTGGCTAGGGGGCTCCCTGAGGGTAGTGTTGAGAGTGGTCGTTATAATGTTGTGCTTGGGCCGTTGGTTGCAGCTCATCTTTATGGTTTAATGGTTTCTAGTTGGTTTAATGCTTATTCGATAATTACTGAGATGTCTGGGATTGGTAGGGAGGATTTGGGTAAGGTTGTGGCTAGTGAGGGGTTAGTGATTGAGGATTTGTCAGGTGAGGGTTCTGTGCTTGGTTCTGAGTCTTTTGATTATGAGGGTAATGCCACAGCGAACCTTACCGTGGTTAATAAGGGAGTGCTTGCAAACGTTCTTCATAATAATAGGACTGCGGGTAGGTTTAATGTTAGTAGTACTGGTCATGCTGTGGATAATTGGGTTAGGCCGAGGCCTAGGCATGTTAGGATAGGCACTGGCGGTTTGTCTAGTGATATTAATTCGTTGATTACGGAGTTGGGTAATGGTTTGGTGCTCACGAATAATTGGTATACGAGGTTCCAAAACATTAAGGAGGGATTGTTCTCAACGGTGATTAGGGATGCGGCTCTCTTAGTCCGTGATGGGAGGCTTGTTGCTAGATTGCGTGGGTTGAGGATTGCGGATTCCTTTAGGGCGTTGCTTAGGAATTTTGTGGATTCAAGTAGGGAGGCTAGGCAGGTTTATTGGTGGGATTTGCCAATACCTGGGACTGCGCCTTACGTATTGGTTAAGGATTTGAACATAACTAAGGGTTAGTTGGTGCTTTCAAAACCCTAATGTTATTAACTCTAAATGTTGGCCCGCCGAGGAATACCGGGACGCCTTGTTCGGGGTTACCCTTACCGCAGGTTCCTGGGTAAAAGGTTAGATCGTTGGCTACCGCATCAACATTGCTCCAGAGGGTCTTAGTATCAACCTCAATGAATGGGTTCCTAACCATGTACTTTAGATCCCCATTCTCTACATAATATGCTTCGAAGCCGCCATACCTACCGAACCAACGCTTATCATCAATGTTCCACTCAGTGTAGGAGATTATGAATAACCCTCTCTTGGTTTCCCTGATTATTTCCTCGGGTTTCCAATTACCTGGTGCTAGGTAGGTATTTGCCATTCTAGGTATTGGTTCTTTATCGAACTCGCTGGCTCTGGCTGCGGCATTACTCTCACGGCTAATGTATTTTGCGTATTCCCTATTAATTAGGAATTCGTTCACGTACCCATTCTTAATCAAGTACCTAGGTCTAGCCTGTACTCCTTCCTCATCTACTAGGTAATAACCGTAGCTGTTTGGTATTGTTGGGTCGTCTATTATGGTCACGTAGTCACTACCTAACTTAAAGGTGCCTAGGTAATCAATCCTCATGTAGGATTCGCCAGCCTCAGCGCCCTCCCTACCCATAATTCTATCTAATTCTGATGGGTGGCCTACTGATTCGTGAACCATTATGCCTGCTAATTCGGGGCTTAGGATTACGTCCATTACATCATCATGAGGAAGCGGCTTTGCTTTATCAAGAACATCCTTAATTGCATTAACCTCTCTATCAATTGTATCTACTGTTCCATCGATAACCTCAAACCCACCTGAACCACCAACCTCCACGTTCCTCTGAGCACTACCCTTCTGTGGGTCATAGGCTATTAATGAACCGAAGAGGTAAGTCCTTGGGACTTTACTCCTTACATAGGCTCCATCGCTAGTTACTACTGTCTTCTCTGTAATCTTGACATTGAGGAATAGGTTCCTAACCCTAATCCTAGGCTCGGCCTTGGCGTGGGAGTCTAACTCAGTTAGGTACTTGATTAGGTAATCATCGCTAATGTCCTCAACCTTGACTTTTCCATCAACCTCGTAGGAAACCCTGGCCAACCTCTCATGACCAAGTGAGATCTTCCTAACTCTAATCCTAGCTACAGCCCTAGCACTAGCCACAGCCTTACTCACCGCATCCCTAATCGAGTCCCAAGAGGCGTCGCTGGTGGCTGCGAAACCCCACATGCCATCAACTAAGACTCTAATGGAAAGGCCACCATAGGAGTAATTACCGATGGATTGTAATGCACTATTCCTAACATTGACAAATCTATTAGAGTCAACTTGGAACCTTGCTTCAGCATACGTAGAACCCATGCTTAAGGCTAAATCCACGGCCTTGCTAAGAACACTCTCATCCGCACTCATTGAGTTATAGTCAGAAACACAATATTAAAGTATTCCAGACACGCTCATTGAGGTAGGTCTGTTAGGCCGAGGATTAAAATCGTTGAACAGTGGTGGGCCCGGTGGGACTTGAACCCACGGCCTACAGGTCTGGAGCTACGGCGGTTTTCACCACTGCCGCTCTACCTGGCTGAGCTACGGGCCCGATTGTATTATTGCTTCACCTAATTTTTATGCTTTTCTTCATGATAATTTTGAGCTTAGTATTTGTTGTAGAAGACTTGCCTTAATGTCATTCCAACTAGGCCCACTGCCGCCTTTGCATGTGGTATTGGGAATCCATAGAACCCATGAGTTACTCCGTTGAACCTCACAGCCACTGTGGGAACTCCTGCTTCAGCTAGCTTGGCTGCATACGTCTCTGCTGAATCCCTAAGTGGATCGTATTCTGAGGTTATTATTAGGGCTGGCGGTAGGTTCTCTAGATCGTTCCTTAGTATTGGTGAGAAGCGCCAATCAAAGGCATCCGTCGGGCTTCTTAAGTAGGCTCTACTGAAGTAAGTCATTGCCTCTGCCTCAAGAAAGAACCCTGTGGCGTATTCACTAGCTGTGTGTGAGGTTACATCCACTCCTACGAACGGATTTATGAGGATTTGGTATTTGAGGCTTGGTTTCAATCCCTGATCTCTAGCCATTATTGATATTACAGCAGCTAAATTACCTCCCGCACTATCACCACCAACAGCCACTCGCTCTGGATCCCCACCCAATTCCTTTGCATGCTCCAATACCCACTTGGTAGCATCGTAGAAATCAGTCACTGCAGCTGGGAACTTATGCTCAGGTGCTAATCGATAGTCTACAGAGACTACTATGCAATTACATGCATTTGTTAGCTCTCTGCAGAGTGGGTCGTATGTTTCTACATCACCAAGTACGAAACCCCCACCATGTGCATAAACGAGTACTCCATAATTCTCACCCTCCCCTGGTACATATACCCTCGCTGGTATCCTGGCTTCGGTGCCCTGTATTATTATGTCAAATATTCTATGCACGGATGCTCTTGGTTGACTTGTAAAAAATGCCTTAAAGAGTTTCCTGTACTCCTCGATTGGTACTTTAGTTATTGTTGGCATTTTGCTTAGTTGTTCAAGAATTCTCCTTACGTTTGGATCCAGTGGCATACCTTATCTCCTGACCCCCTTTCATAGATTTATTTCTTGTGTTTATATAGATCCATTAGTGAAATCTAAAACTTATGTAATGCTATTGTCTTAATTCTTTGGCTTTATTAGTGAAGCATTATTTATAAGTCAGTTATGTTTGTTTACCCTTGTGGTTTCGACTGAAACTATTAGGTTGGGGAGTTCATTGTTTACTTATCCCACGATTAGGCCTAGGAGGCTTAGGTCGAGTGGGTTGATTAGGAATTTAGTTGCGGAGACTGTGCTTAGGCCTGATGATTTTGTAATGCCTATTTTTGTTAGGGAGGATATTAATGAGCCTGAGCCTATTGGGCCTATGCCAGGTCAATATAGGTGGCCGCTTAATGATAAGTTGGTGAATTTTGTGGATCAACTTGTGAGTTCTGGTGTTAAGTCTGTAATACTCTTTGGGATTCCTGAGCATAAGGATGAGTGGGGTAGTTCTGCTTATGATGAGCATGGCATAATACAGAGGACTATTAGGTTTCTTAAGGATTCTTTTGAGGATAAGTTAATCGTTATGGCTGATGTATGTCTATGTGAGTACACTGACCATGGGCATTGCGGTGTTGTTAAGAAGTTGCCTAATGGTGATTATGTAATCGATAATGACACGACTATTGGGCTTTATGCGAAGACCGCGGTGACTTATGCCGAGGCTGGTGTTGATGTTGTGGCTCCAAGTGGTATGATGGATGGACAGGTAAGGGCTATTAGGGAGGCTCTTGATAGGGCTGGTTTCAGTAATGTTGCTATAATGGCGTATAGTGCTAAGTATGCTAGTTCATTCTATGGACCATTCAGGGAGGCGGCCGCCAGTGCGCCTAAGTTTGGTGATAGGAGGAGTTATCAGATGGATCCTAGGAATGCTCATGAGGCTATTAAGGAGGCGGCTATGGATATAAGTGAGGGTGCTGATATAGTCATGGTTAAGCCGGCTACGTTTTACTTGGATGTGATTAGGCTTGTTAAGGAGAATTTCCCTGAGGTTCCCTTGGCGGCTTATCAGGTTAGTGGTGAGTATGCGATGCTTAAGGCGGCTATTATGAATGGGTGGCTTGATGAGAGAAAGGCTGTGCTTGAGTCCTTAATAGCTATTAGGAGGGCTGGGGCTGATTTAATAATAACGTATTTCGCGAAAGATGTGATTAATTACCTTGATGATATTGAAAGACTATTTTGATGATTGAGATATCTAAAGATTAGTATTTATTCAATATATTTATTTTTAACCTAGGGAAAGCAATATAAATACCCTTATTCAGTTCATCCATGATCGCTATGGATCCCAGTAAATTCCTATCTGATAGATCCAAATTGATGAAGGCCTCAGAAATAAGAGAACTTCTCAAGTGGGTTACTCAGAACGTGATCTCATTTGGTGGTGGTATGCCTGATCCATCATCATTTCCTGTTAAGGATATTATTGAGGTGACGAATTACGTTTTATCAACAAAGGTGGATAAGGCACTTCAATATGGGGCTACTGGTGGTGTTGATGAGTTAAGGGAAGAATTGATTAAATTCATGGGTAAGGTTGGGATTAAAGTTGAAGGCCCTGAAGATATTATAATTACCGTGGGTAGTCAGGAGGCTCTCGACATAGTGGGTAGGCTATTCATAAATCCTGGTGATTATGTAATTACCGAGAGTCCCACGTACTTAGCTGCACTTCAGGCCTTTAGAGTTTATGGACCTAGGCTTGTTGGTATTCCAATGGATAGTGAGGGTATTAGGGTTGATGTGCTTGAGGATACCATAAGGAAGATCATGGATGGTGGTGGTCGTGTTAAGTTCATATACGTAATACCCACGGGGCAAAACCCGAGTGGCATAACCATGAGTATGGAGAGAAGGAAGGCATTACTTGATGTTGCGAGTAGGTATGACTTATTGGTAATTGAGGATGATCCATACGGTTACATATATTTTGGTGATGGAGATCCGCCGGAAAGACTCAAGGCTATGGATTCTGAGGGTAGGGTCATATACTTATCCACCTTCAGTAAGATAGCGGCTCCTGGCTTAAGACTTGGTTGGGTTACGGCGAGTAGGGACATAATTAGGTGGTTTGAATTAGCTAAACAATCAATAGATTTGCACACGTCGACCCTGGCTCAATACATAGCAGCAGAGCTACTTAAGAGAGGTATTATTGAGAGGAATATACCGAGGATTAAGGAAATTTATAGGACTAAGAGAGACCTCATGCTCCAGGCATTGAGCGAGTACATGCCTGAGAATGTTAGTTGGACAAGGCCTTCAGCTGGTATGTTTATTTGGTTAACGGTGCCTGAGAGCATTGATACCGGTGATATGCTCAGTGTGGCCATTAAGAAGTATGGTGTTGCCTACGTGCCTGGTAAGTCCTTCTATCCGAATGAGGAGAGACATAATGACATGAGGTTGAACTTCACATATCCAACTCCGGAGCAGATATTTGAGGGCATAAGGAGACTCTCCCTAACAATTAAGGAATATCTATCAAATTAATCTTCAATTTTTATATTAATTATAGATCTTTATTGAGTAGTTGAGAAATTATATGTATAATGCGGGATAAGTTCTGGTGAACTTTTATATGTGTGATAAATATGCACGGTATTGCTATTCTCACGAGGATGAACGTTTGCACTGAGAGTGATAGATTGCTTAATGACTCGTCCTTATAACTCCGGCATAAATATTGATTGGCTTAAGGGAGTGATAGCATAAATTTTAATTATATGCATTAATGCGTGGATTAATGGCAACATTAATTGTCGAGTTGCCTCCGTTGAGGAGGATTGATAATTTAGATGATTACCTGCACATGGTTGGTGAGATTATTGATTATGCAACCTACGTCGATGTGCCAGATTCTACATTTGCAAATCCATCGGCTAATGCCGTACTTATAGGTTCATTGATTAGGCATAGGTTTAATGTTGAGGTGATTGCTAATGTTAGGGTTGCTGATCATAATAAGGTTGGTCTTGCTGCATTAATAATGGGTGGTTTAATTAATAATGTTAGGAGTTACTTATTCATGAGAGGAGATTTGGGGCCTGGGGTTACTGCTGTACCTGATTTGACACCGACGGGTGCTATTGAGTATCTTAGGGGTTTGGATCAGGTTAGGGGGGTTAGGCTTGGTATTTCGATTTCAAGTTTTAATGTTGATTACATTAGGGATAGGTTGAGGGCTATGCCTGATTTCGCTATGCTTCAGTACACTATGTCTATGGATGATTTGTTAAGAGTTGTTGATGTGAATAAGGATTTCAATGTTGATTTATATCCACCATTGCTTATAATTACTAATAGGTCTGTGAGGACCATAAGTAAGATACTCAATATGAATGTTTCGGTGCCTGTAGATCCAATCGATGATACGGTTAGGAGGGCTAGGGAGTTGCTTAATTATTTTCCAGGTGTTTATTTATCTGCGCCGGGTGATTTTGAGGCGATTGTTAATACGGTTAGGACTTTACGAAAGTACCTATGATTCATTCTCATCTTCCTCCTCACCTGGTAGTTTCATTAATGATTTTATCTGCTTCTTAGGCGTTGTGGTCATGCCTGCCTCGAGTTTATCCTTATACATGGCTATTATTGTGTCGACTATGCTCATAATTGCCTTCGCTGTTTCTGTAGTTGAGTACTTCATGAGGAAGGGCTCGCCTTGATCGTTGGATTCCCCGATCCTTGGGTCGAGCGGTATCATGCCTAGGTATGGTACTCCATACTTATCAGCCATCTCTTTACCAATCAATCTCCCAAAGATGTAATAGGTCTTACTTGACTCAGGGCAGTAAAAGCAGCACATGTTCTCTATTACGCCTGTGATTGATACC
This sequence comes from Vulcanisaeta sp. AZ3, assembly GCA_000960865.2. Classification (GTDB taxonomy): domain Archaea; phylum Thermoproteota; class Thermoprotei; order Thermoproteales; family Thermocladiaceae; genus Vulcanisaeta. The sequence continues at coordinate 20,097 of JZWU02000017.1, forward strand.
TTGACTTTCCTCGAGAAGTCGAGGGCTTTTTGAACGATTCTCCTGGATACGTCACTTGGAGCTGTGACTATTATGCTTCCTGTTAATTCATTAGCTAAGGCTTGGGCTATGGTTAATGGTGCATCGCCAGTGCCAGGTGGTAAATCAATAAATAATACATCTAACTCGCCCCAAAGCACGCTGCTTAGGAAATCCCTGATTGCTCTATCAACTAATGCTCCTCTCCAAATCACTGCTGTGTCCTCTGTTGGTAGTAGGAAGTCCATCGAAACCACCTTTATACCGAAGGGTCCCTCGGCTGGTATTATCTTCTCATCCTCACTAAGGTATAAGTTAGCACCAACTAGGCCGAGCAGTTTTGGTATTGTTGGTCCGTAGACATCAGCGTCTAGTACACCAACTTTGTAGCCTCTCATGGCGAATCCTAGGGCTAGGCTGGCTGTAACAAAGCTTTTGCCCACGCCGCCTTTGCCGCTCATTATTGCGAATTTTGTTTTAATATGTTTCATTGCCTCAGCGATTGCGCCTGTGTCTAGGGGGCCGGCCTTCTGTACTGAGACTTTTACCTTACCGCCTTGGGTGCTTGACGACATGCATTTTACATATGATCCTAAGGCATTTAAAAATCAGTCGCTGTATGTATTTTTATTGAGTTTTAGTATTGTGATATGAAGTCCTCAACCCTCGGTATTTCCTTCGGTAATCCCTTCTTTTCTCTAATCTTCATTACCATATCAACTAACATGTTCTCAGGTATTGGTGACCATCTTGAGAATTGGAGACTCCAGAAGACTCTACCTGCTGTGGCACTTCTTAACTCGTCGCTTAGGGTGAATGATTCTATTACGGGTATTTCGCCCTTAATCGTAACCATGTACTCACTCTGCACCATATCAATAACCCTACCCCTATGCCTATTCAAAACACCAATCACTGAACCTATATTCTCCTGCGTTGTCTTTGCCTCTATGGAGAGCATAGGCTCAAGCAGCGTTGGTTTACCCCCAAGTATTCCAGCCATTATTGCGTTCTTGGCGGCTGGCATTATTTGCGCAGGACCTCTATGGGCTGGGTCCTCATGAACCACCGCATCATGAAGTATAACCTTTACACCCCTAACAGGTTCCTGAGCCAGCGGCCCGGCTTGCACTGCCCACCTAAAGCCTTGGATTATGTAATCCCTAATCTCCCTTAGGTATTGTATGCCTGTGGTTTTATCAACAAAGACATTTATGTACTGCTCATCCACAGTCCAGATGCCCCTGGCTTCATCAGTATCCCAACCAGCCCTCTCCCTTAGTATCTTAGCTCTATCCCTTGGGTCCTGGTCATCAGTTACCTCACCAAGTTGTATTAACCTTATTGTCTCCTCATCAAGCGGTTCAACACTTATGTATAGTCTATTGTGCTTATTTGGTGACTTGCCCTCGAAGGTTTGTGATAATGCCCTAACTGTTTCCCTAAATCTAACTAGTGGTTGAGATACTGTGAAGTCAAGCTTTGTTCTCTCCTTAAGCATCCACGTAGCTATTTCCAGATGCAACGTACCAACACCACTGAGTAATACTTGCCCTGTCTCCTCATCAATCTTTAGACTTAGGGTTGGGTCCTCAATAGTTAACTCCTTAAGCCCCTCAACTAGCTTAGCTAGGTCGTTTGGATTATTGGGCTCTATTGCAACTGTAACCACCGGCTCACTTATGTACTTCATCCTCTCGAAGGGTGCAGCTATATCCTTAATTGAGGATGCAACTATTGTCTCTCCAGCCCTGGCATCATCAACACCGAGGAGAGCCACTATATTTCCCGCAAGAACCTCAGGGATTACAATTCTATTAGGACCCATGTATAAGTACGTCTGTAGTACTCTCTTTACAGTCTTTGCGTTTATTAAGTAAACCTCATCGCCCTCCCTAATTGTTCCGCTGAATACCCTACCAGTGGCTATTAATCCTGCATGTGGGTCCTTATTCATCTTGCTAATGGCTATTACAGTTGGACCATCAGGATCAGCCTCTAGCAGTGCCTTCCCAAGTGGTGAGTTTATGTCGCCCTTCCAAACCCTTGGTATTCTGTACTTTTGGGCTACGTTTGGTGGTGGTACGTGCTCAACAATCATGTTTAGTATAGCCCTATATAGCGGGAACTCTTGAGCTAACTCATCCACATAATTCTTCTCATAGGCATCAACAATATTACTGAACTTAAGCCCTGCCTTGGTGGCCTGGGGTATTGTAACGCCCCACTTATATAGTGCAGAACCTAGGGCTACTTGACCTTTGGCTGGGTCAACCTTCCACTTATCCTTGAACTCTGGGTCTGCGTACATGTCTATTAGGTTGTTGAAATCCTTAACAATCTCAATAATCCTCTGTTGAATCTCATTGGGGCTTAACCTTAACTCCTTGATTAATCTATCGATTTTGTTTATGAATAGGACAGGCCTAACCATCTCCTCCATGGCCTGCCTAACCACAGTCTCAGTCTGTGTCATAACACCCTCAACAGCATCAACAACGACTAACGCACCATCCATAACCCTAAGCGACCTCGTTACATGACCCGTGAAGTCCACGTGACCAGGTGTATCGACGAAGTTTATTATGTAGGGCTTACCCTCATACTCAAAGTATAGGCTTATGTTAGCGGCCTTAACAGTCATTTGTCTTAATTGCTCGATCTCTACGTAATCCATGGCCAAGGCCTTGCCAGCAACCTTAGGGCTTAGTAAACCGGCGCCCATTAATAGTGAGTCTGTAGTTGTGGTTTTACCATGATCAACATGGGCCAGCGTACCTGCATTCCTAACCTGGGCTGGATTTCGCATTAACTCTAGTATTTCCTCAATTTTCTTCTCAACAATCCTAACAGACATCGATAATCAGAACCCAACGATATTCACATTTAATAAGCCTTTCTATAACTCATAGTAATAATAAACTTGGGCGGATGATGATATGCACCTCCGCCGATAAATGAGGAAAATAGCCTGGAACTGACTGGGCACTAATTAATGCTTATGAAACTAGGTGAAAAAGTTTCTTAAACTTAAAACACATGATTAATTACTTGGTGAGTTATTATGGTCAGTAGGGATGTTGTCTTCAGTAATATTGAGAGAATTGATAACACTTGGATTATTAAGGGTAGGGTTAGGTCTAGGACTAAGCCAGGGGTTTGGCATAATGTCGAGGTTAGGATCAAATGGGTTAATGGTGAGGCTCTTATACGCGGTAAATGTGATTGTGAGGCTTTCACAAAGGGACACATGATTTGCTGGCATATATTACACTTAACAAATGTTTTTATCAAAAATAGACATAAATTAATAAGCAATTCTAGTCTTTTCCCTAGTTGAAAATCGCTAAGGATAATATTTAGGAGATACTATTGCTTAATGGTGATTTTAATTCTAACAATGACGCTTTATTTTTAAATATAAGAATTAGGAAGAGCACATTCCCTATGGATATGAAGTTACCACCGTATACGTATGATGATTTCCAGGTTGGTATGAAATTAAAATCCCAAGGACTAACTGTAACTGAGTCTCACATAACTCAATTTGCTGGGTTAACGGGTGATTATAATCCGCTACATGTTGATGAGGTGTTTGCCAAAGATTCAATATTTGGAGGTAGGGTTGCTCATGGGTTACTAACGTTATCCCTAGCCGTGGGTTTATTTGCATCTCTGGTTGCGGGTACGGCGATAGCCCTGCTTGAGGTGGATTCTAAGTTCTTAAAGCCCGTTAGAATTGGTGATACAATATACGTGGAGATTGAGGTTGTGGATAAAAAGCCAAGTGATAAGTATAATGGTGGTGTTGTAACGTTTAGGCATGAGGTTAGGAATCAGAAGGGTGAGGTTGTGGCTGTGATAGATACGAAATTATTAATTGCAAGGAATATTGCAATTAAGGATAATGTATTAAAGAGATAATGCTTTAACAATATAGGTCTTTTATCCTGCGGTAGTCATCATGCTTTCTATTGCTAATAAATTTAGAAACCGAACATAAAGAATAATTAAACAACATGCATATAGCTTCCTAATACTTAATTATTGCCCTAAAATACTTTTGTTTCTAAGAATAAGCTGTGCTAGGGCAAGGATTTAATTACGTAGAGAAGATTTACCAAAGCGCAATGTTCCAATGCCTAAGGCCGTGGTATACTGATAATTGTAAAAGATGTAGGTCTGAGTTCATGAGGTGCCTTCAAAATTACTTGTCATTGTTAAATTAATGCCTATTTATTGTTTAAGAGCGTTATGACTTTAATGCGTTTAACTGTCGGTGTGTTGTATTCATGGTTAGATTTATCATGAGAACCTAAAAATGAGACAGTTAAGGTTGGGTTTTAGGCAACCTTTGTCATTAATTCTATATATCTCAACCTTAATTGCTAAAAAGACATTATTAATCCTTGGGTTCTCTGCGATTTTCATATCCTTCTTAATAACTCTCATTAAGTTTGTTGTTTACAATATGTTCACATTATTATTGAATTATTATTTTTATGATTGTTTCAATTTTTCCAGGTTAATCGTTGTGCATTGTATTGGTAGGATTAGGCTCACATCAATATTGTTTGTAATTATTGGTGATTCAATATAGTAGTGTATAGGCATTAGGTACTTAACGCCAGCTTTTCTTGCGATATCCACGGCCTCGTTAGTTGTCGAGTGCCCATGTTGATGGGAGGCTTCTTCGGTGCCTGGGTTTCCTGAGGCTTCGTGTATTAGTAGTGTGCAGTTTTTGGCTAGGTTTATTATGTTGTTTGTTGGTCTTGTATCACTGCTATAGGTGATGCATGTGCCGTTTGAATCATCAATTCTATATGCGAGTGTGGATACTGTGTGGTCCGCAGCGACTGCGCTAATCTTAAAATTATCATTTGTAGTTATTACCTGGGGTTCAGGGCTTGGTTCTATTGGGTTGAATTCAATTGCCTCTAGGTATTGAGGTATGCCCAGGGCTTCGAAGAGCTTTCCTAAGTCTATGTCGTTTGGCCCATAGACCTTGAGTGCCTTTCCGAGTGCCTTTGCGTAGAGAGCTAGGGTTGTTAGGCCCATTAGGTGGTCGCCGTGTTTGTGAGATATGAGGATTAGGTCTATGTCATTAACGTCATAACCGCACATCCTCAATGCTCTATATGTTCCCTCGCCGGCATCAATGAGGACCCTTGCATTACTAACCTCCACAAATAATGAGACATTGCCGAGCAGTGGGTTGGAGATCCAACCGCCAATTCCTAGTGGTGTTACCTTCACGCTGTAGGTCGTGGTTTTATTTAGTATTAAGCTTTCTGTACACGTTTTTATATTAAGAAGGCTAGTTCGAGTGCTGCGAAGACCGCGCCGATTATTGTCCACCAGGTTAGGGCAAGATTTATTACTGAGACTATTATGCCTAGGGTCCTGACCTCATTATCGTTTGACCTTGAGATTAGTAGTGCCCCTACTCCAATGTTTAGTATTGCTAGTGCGATGATTATTAGGGTTAATGCCCACATTATTGCCGTTGTTAATCCAGGTATTGGTATTAATATTATTGAGGTAAGCCCAAGCAATAAGGCCGGTATGAGTAGGAAGGCTCCTGTGATGAGCATTAGTATGCCGGCAACCCTTGGCTCGCTCATTGGGCTTTACTACTGGTAGTAATTATATTTCTTTTAGCCATGCACCCTCTTAATCCAATCAACCATCTCCTTAACTCCAATACTTATTGCGGGCTCAACATCGCCTATGAACTTTCTCATAAATTCACAACTATATTGGACACCAAGGTACTTGAGTAATCCACGAGCGCTGCTAGGTAGGAATAAACTAATTAATCCAGTAGGTATCGGTAGCTTAATGCCTTTAACTCCGAGGTAATTAGCCATTAATTGTGAGAAATCGCTTAGGCTGTACATTGTGCATTCAGTTGCGTAAAGGAATGTGTTCTTGACCTCATTATTCACAGCAATAGACTCAAGGAGCTTGACCAGATAGCCTACGTATATGGCGTTTAAGTAACCCCTTATGATGGGCACAAGGCCTCTCTTGATGGCCTTATAGAGTGTTAGGAATTGGTCGTGATCATTATAATACCCATAGACCAACGTGGGTCTCACGATTACGTAATTAAGACCCTCAGAGCCTAATCCACTTATTGCTCTTTCGCCATCGCACTTAGACCTCTCGTAATCTCCACTTGGCTTGACGTAGGTATAATTGCAGTGATCAGGTTCCTCCTTAATGAAATTACCAATTTTACCTGCGGCTGCTGAGGCGCTTATGTGTATGAACTTTATTGATTTGTCGGTGTTGATTATTGCTCTTGCAATATTCCTAGGAACCTCAACGTGGGCTTGCCACAACTCATTCCAGGAGCCACCTAGTAAGCCGACTGTGTTAAATACATACTTGGGTTTGATTTCATTCATTAATCTTAACACTTCGTCATAATTGCCTGGGTCAAGCTTATGTAACCTCACGTTTAGGTCCATGAGGTCCTTAATCATCAAAGCCTTGCTTCCATTAGTTGATCTGTATGTGACGTGGACTTCAAAACCTCTGTTTGTTAAGTGCTTGGCTAGGTTCGTTGCTATGAAGCCTAGTCCCATTATTAATACTTGCTCCATATTGTCTCATTTATGACTTGAGAGATTAATTTTTAAAAATTAATAGTATAAATAGTCGATATCAGTAACAAAGAAGGTTTTATAAAGGTAAGGCCTCCATAAATCGCAATCGTATGAGAACCGAACTTTGGTCATCAATAAATGAGGGTCAGAGAAGGGCCGTCTTGATAAATGCTCTCCTTGGATCGCTGCTTGGATCTATGAATATGGCCTCCATAGTAATTGCATTACCTGCTATACTGAAGGGTGTTGGTATAAACCCAACATCATCATTAGGCTTTATCGTAATGATGTGGTTAATGTTCTCATACCCACTGGTGACTGCCGTGACTGTGCCTATAATTGGTAGGCTCTCTGACATGTTTGGCAGGGGTAGGGTGTTCACTATTGGTGATGCCTTATTCACTGCGATATCATTATTGATGGGTTTAGTACCTGGTTATGGTATTATCGCTGGATTGCAATTAGTGGCATATAGGTTTATTCAGGGTATTGCTGGCTCAATGATGTTTAGTAATAGTGCTGCGTTAATAACCGATGTGTATCCGCCAGAGAGGAGAGGTGTGGCTCAAGGTATTGTTGGTATAGCCTTTAGTGCTGGTAGTGTGAGTGGGCTTGTGGTGGGTGGTTTATTGGCGATCATTAATTGGAGGTTGGTTTTTCTATTCAATGTGCCGATAGGTCTTGTGAGTACATTGTGGGCTTTGAGGAGTGTTTATAGGTTACCTACGGGATTTAGTAGGGTTAGTATTGATTATGTTGGTGCGGTTCTATTGTCTGCATCGCTCATCTTTGTGTTAATGGGGTTGTTATTATCGATGATGCCCTACGGAGGATCATCACTGGGTTGGGGTAATCCCATGGTTTGGATTAGCCTCGTCATAGGTATAGTATTATTTGGCGCGCTCATATTTGTGGAGAGGAGGATTAGGGAACCAATGCTTAAGATTAATTTATTTGGTATTAGACAGTTTACTTATGGCGTATTTAGTTCTTTCTTTCTTTTCATGGCGATGGGTGCTAATATATTCGTATTGTCGTTACTCCTACAGGCAATATACTTGCCTTTAGTTTATAAAATACCGTATTCAGAGACGCCGTTATGGGCTGGGATATTTCTAATACCCAGTAGTATAGCTAATGCCATATTTGCTCCAATAGGTGGTAAGTTATTGAATAAGTTGGGTGCTAGGGTAGTCTCTACGTTAGGTGCTATACTCTTTGGCGTGGGCTTTGAATTACTTGCGTTATTACCAATGAATTTTAACTACGTTGAGTTCGCAGCAATACTAGTTATAACTGGTATAGGTTCAGGGTTGTTCCAATCACCTAACATAGTCTCAATACTCAGTGCTGTGCCTTCGAGCGATAGGGCCGCAGCCTCTGGGCTAAGGGCCTCAATGCAAAACATAGGCTCATTAATGAGCTTTGCCTTATTCTTAACGTTAATAATCACTGGGTCTGCAGCTGCATTACCGGTTGCCTTGTATAGGGCGTTAATTAATGCTGGTGTTCCCATGAGTGATGCACGCACTCTTGTATCAATACCGCCAGTTTATGCATTGTTCGCAGCTTTTCTGGGGTTTGATCCGATAAAGACTTTAATAGAACAGGCTCACATATCCCTAAGTCCATCTGTGTTTGCTAATATTGAGAACATAACATTCTTCCCAAGTGCCATAGCTCCCGCAATGCAATTGGGCTTCCATCTGGCGTATCATATGGCCGCGATTTTTGCATTTGCAGCTGCGGCATTCTCCTACTTAAGAGGTAAGGAGGCGTTTCATGTAATGCAGGAGCAGGTCCAGGTTGTTGAGAGGAGGGTTGGTAAGGTTGCTGATGATCCTGTCAATGATTATAGGGGAGATTTAGATTTAAAGAATGATCCTGTGTTGCGTAAGGCTTATGCGGCATACTTATTGATGAATACGGAGATTAGTGAGACTGTTATTAGGGCATTATCAGTTAAGGAGTTAGTATATACGATAGCTGCTACATCGCATGCTCCAGATTGGTTTATTGATTTTGTTAAGAATATGAATGATTGTAACTTAGATATCAAGGTAATATCTTTATTAACGAATTACTTAAAGCCGCCAGATTGGGTGAATGATTTGGTTAATGGTTGGATAAAGATTAATTACTCGAATGAGAATAAAAACAATATTAAGTAAAACGATTTTAGGTGCAGCAAATGGCCTTTTTATGTTGTCTTAGGCAATGTATGGTTTTCCACCGCTCCAGATAATCATTCCTCCATCGTTGAGGTACTCAATAGCTACGTAGCCTTTATATATTATTTTCCTACTATTTGTTTTCTCGTACTGATTTTTCCTTATGGTGGACATTTTCCTATCACCGAACCATTAAATGGCTTGTTCTGTTAATAAATTTATATAGTGATGTGGGTGTAATCACTATATTTATTCTTGATTTATATATAGGTTATATTCATCTTCTTTATTAGATTAAGTTTTTATTTTCGTGATTAATACCGAGTGAGATGATTGAGGATAGGAAGAACGATCATATTAAGATCGCTGCTGGGCAGGATGTTGAGGAGGGTAATAGTCTTTTTGATGAGGTTTATCTTGTGCATGACGCATTGCCTGAGATTGATTTTGATGATGTTGATTCATCAGTCATGGTATTTGGTAAGAGGCTTTCATTTCCATTCATTATCGGTGCGATGACTGGGGGTACTGAGGTTGCGGAGAGGATTAACTCTGTGCTCTCTAGGTGTGCTGAGGAGTTTGGCATTGGTATGTATGTTGGGTCTCAGAGGGTTGCTATTGTTAAGCCTGAGACCACCAGGAGTTTTAGGGTTGTTGCTGAGAATGCACCAACGGCTTTGAAGATTGCGAATCTTGGTGCCCCCCAGGTTTCTAGGCTTGATGAGAAGGTGTTGGGTGATTGGGTTTCGCAGGCTATTGATATGATTAATGCTGATGCGTTGGCTATACACTTAAATCCGGCTCAGGAGGTTTTTCAGCCTGAGGGTGAGCCTTGGTTTAGGGGTGTTCTTGATAAGTTGAGGTTTATTAAGAAGGTTGCTAATAGGCCGTTAATAGTTAAGGAGGTTGGTAATGGGATATCCATGGAGGTGGCCAAGGCGTTGGCCATTGGGGTAAACCCTGATGCGATCGATGTTGGTGGTGTTGGTGGTACGTCCTTTATACGTATTGAGAGCATCAGGGCTGGGGCTACGGATCTTGCTTATGTGTTTAGGGGTTGGGGTATACCGACTGTGTTGTCGATATGTGAGGTTAGGTCTGTCTATAATGGCTTGGTGTTTGCTTCTGGTGGTGTTAGGAGCGGGCTTGATGGTGCTAAGGCGTTGGCTTTGGGTGCCGATGTATTCATAATGTCGAGGCCATTATTAATAACAGCTCTTAAGGGTTATGATGAGACTAAGAACTTTATAATTAAGTTGTTTAGGGAGTTTAGGATTGCCATGTTTTTAACGGGTTCTAGGAATGTTGAGGGGTTGCATAAGGTTCCTGTTGTGCTTGGGCCGACAATAATGTCTTGGCTAAGTCAGAGGGGTGTCAGGTGTAGGCATTATGAGTAAGTTATGTGTTTACCTGCAAATAAGTGTTTTATACGTGTGATTAGTTATTATTTTTAATGAGCGTTCAAGGCATTGCGTGTCCTAAGTGTGGTTCTAGGAGAATTAGTATTGTTGTTTCTAATGCATTAACGTTTAAGTGCATGGACTGTGGATACACGTGGTCGCCGAGCTTACCGGCCCAGGGTCTGGTGAGTACGAGGGCTGGTGAGTTTCATTGGACTGAGGTTAAGAAGTTGATGGAGGATGCCATTAATTATGTGAGGAGGTTATTAGAGGATGGCATGGATGATTGTGATGATATTATTAGTAAGGTTCAGGAGATGTATGGTAAGGTCTTAACAACACGTGAAATTATTAAGGTAGTGATCATAGGCATGAAGAGGTACTTAGAGGAGATCAGGTATAGGGATGTGAATGAATACGTAAGGCTTAATTCTGAGTTGGGCAGGTGTAGGGAGTTAATGGCTAAGTAAGTTACTCAGAGGGAAGCGCACTCGATCTCTTATTCCTGAGCCTTGCCTTCTTAGGATATCCTGAGGCCCAGACCCTCTTACTCCTTGGTACTAACTGTGGGCAACGCCTACCGGTGCAGCGTGGTGCAATAATACCAACTTTTTGGCCAGGTGGTGCGTTCCTAGGCACTGGGGTCCCACCCTTCTGATGACTACCACCACCGTGGGGATGCGCATAGGGGTTCATGGCTTTACCTCTAACTGTTGGGTATTTCCAGGACTTTGCCTTGGCTCTATAGTACTTATTGCTTGCCTTAAGCATGGGCTTCTCAATTCTACCACCACCAGCTACAATACCAACTGTTGCCCTAGCTCTGGAGTCAATCTCCATCACTTTACCACTGGGTAATTGTACGACTGTCGTTTCATCCTTGTGCGAGAGGACCACGGCGTATGTGCCGCTAGATCTCACGAACTTACCTCCATCATTGATTCTCTTCTCTATGTTGTAAATCATCATGCCCTCGGGCACCTCACCAATCGGCAGTACATTGCCCGGTGCTGGTTTTGCTGCTGCGCCGATCTCGATTAGCTGTCCAACGTACATACCTTCAGTGGCGTAGTTTAGGAATTCTCTGCCATCCTCAAGCGTAATTCTAGCTATGGGTGCGTTTAGTCCTGGTACATGCATGAGTTCCTTAACAACTCCCTTAATGGTACCGTTAATTTCAGCTTCATTCATTGATGGGTACCTAACGGGTCCCTCCTTAGTCCAGCCTGGGTTTCTGAATTGTGTATTACCCCTTCCGCGTCTTTGTACTAGTATTTTCTTACCCACGGTTAATCCCGTTATGAGTGGCGGGTGTGGGTTTTTAAACATTTACATTATTACCATCACTAACATGGGTAGTGAGGAGAGAGTTCTCGAGGTTGTGAGGGAAGGTGATGATGAGTATAGTCTCGTTAAGCCCGGCCCCAATTACGTGAAGAGCCTTGAGGAGAGAGGTATTGGTGAGAGGAGAGGAGCGCTTTATGTATTAAGGACTATTGAACTCATATATTTGTTAATGAGTGAGTATAGAGTTGTGATTGATGGGAGGGAGGTTAACGTTAATGAACTTGTTAAGCATATTAACAATCCA
>JZWU02000018.1:0-31499 GCA_000960865.2 Vulcanisaeta sp. AZ3
GTACTACAGCCTCCACTCTTACATCGTAATAGCCTGGGAACACCTGCGGAGGTACTGTAAAGACGTTAAGTGATATAGATGGCGAGGAAATCAGGACGGGAACTTCATATACCGATGAGAATATAACTGGTAGTTGGTTTAATGCTGGGTCGAGTATTGTGATTAATGAGCCTAGCGTGATTAATCTAGGCAACGGCACCAGATTAATCAACCCAACCCTCAATGGTGCTACTTTACCCACAACCTTGACTATTTATGAGCCAACATCATTAACCATCACATACACAAAACAATACCTAGTCACAGTGAGCAGCATCTTTGGTTCAAGCCAATCCTGGATCAATGCTGGTGGGCAAATCACGCCAAACGCCACTAGTCAAGTGGTGAATGGCGTATTATTCACGCCAATGGGCATGAACGTGAATGGGCAGGCAAAGCCCATAGGCTCATTAACTGTTAATGAGCCTTTAAGTGTGGCAATTAATTACGAGGCGAGTGCTAATGTAAACACAGTTTCCTGGGGCCTACCAGCCCTCTACGCCACAGCAACCATGAAATGCGGCTCAGCAATGACTACCACAAGTGGCTCATTCATATCAACACTAACCCTAAGCATTACTAACCCACCAACCAATCAATGCACAATCACTGAAACAACAATACCACTAACGCCTCTAATCATAGTCGTAATAGTCATAATTATTATAGTTGTCCTCATTATTACTAGACGCGGAAGAAGAACTGCCTCATCATTGAGTTAACAAACCACTATTAATTAGGTATCCTCTTAAAACAATATCATTCTCATTCCCTCCTCATGAGAGTACTAATGAGTAATACATTGTGGGTTTTGAGGAGTAATGGGGGAACTAAGCCCAACATTATTAATTAAATCACATCCAAGGGAAACGTAATACCCAAAAGAGCTTCTGTAATGAGTAAACCCAGCAATACATATAAATCATCGAGCGAAGCCGGGGTATGCCAAGTATTAGCATTCCAGTGGTGTTTATTGATCCGTTAATTGGCGACTTAGGCTCACCGCCAAACTCAGTGGAGTGGATTGAGAGGGTTAAGGCTGAGGTTATGGATGGATTGAGGCGTTTATATCCTAACGTTGATTTTAGGGTTTATGATATTAGGGATGTGGTTGATATTGCGAGTCTCCTAAAGGCCGAGGGCAGTGCAGTGGGTTACTTGGTCATTGCCTTAAACTCAATAGTGGGTTACCTAGACCCAATAGTGAGGAGTGGCAAGCCCGTAATAGTCATTGCAGAGGCATACGCGGGGGCTGGTGAGTATGTACTCGCAGTATCTAGGGCTAGGGCTGAGGGTTACCCAGTACTTGGCATTTCCACAAGGAACCTAGCAGATGAGAGTGTTTTGGGTAAGGTTAGGTACTTAATAGCCCTGGCAAGGCTGAGGAACTCGAAAGTACTCTTTGTTGTTGCGCCAAGCACTAAGTCGCACGCGATTTGGCAATTCCCCCTGGGTACTGATCTTTATTCACTCTTTAGGACTATACAGGCGTTGACTGGGGTTACGCCAATAATCATGGATGCGGAGGAGTTTAGGAGGAGGTTCTTCGATAATGTGAATTTGAACGAGGCTAGGGAAGTACTCAATAATTGGGTTAGGGGTGCGGAGGCTGTTAATGATGATAATGAGGAGGAATTACTAAACGCGGCTAAGCTCTACATAGCCATGAAAAACGCAGCCAGAGAACTAAGCGTTGACGCCATAGCCCTAGACTGCATAACACTATACAACACAGGCCTACTGAAGGCATGGCCCTGCCTAGGCTATATGCAGCTTTGGTATGACGGAATAATGCCAGTGTGCGAGGCTGATCCATACTCAGCAATACCAATACTCATCAGTAAATACCTACTTAATAGGAATGGTTTTGTAGTTAATGTAGGCATGGACGAGACAAGGAATGAGTACATATACCACCACTGTTACGCACCAACAAACCCACACGGTAGTGAAAAGCCCGAGGCCCCCTACATAATAACCAAGGCCCACCTAGGCGCTAAGCATGCCTCAATACACGTCAAACTACCCACAAATGAACCAATCACGGCCATGGGCTTCGACCCAAACAATAAGGTACTAACAATACAAACATCAAAGGCAATAAACAATGAATACTCACCACAAGCATGCTCAACAAAACTCATCGCCAAAGGCTCACCAAGCAACGCCGTGAAGAATTGGGTCTGGAGGTCAGGTTGGCATAGGGTCATAGTATACGGTGAGTTCGTTCATGAACTTACTGAATTCGCAATCCTCCTAGGACTTTCCACCATCATTGAGGATGGTAGTTAAGGCTTTTGAAGAATTAAACAAAGCATCACACTCCCTTACTCCCTCCTCCTAAGGCAATTAACCCCCTTATAAAGTACCTCCCAAGGAATATAAATATCGCCAATGGTATCACACTCGCCAACATAGCGGCAGCAAATGTATCATTATATAACGTACCATACCCCCCAGTATATGATTGCACAGCTATGGAGACTAACCTCATGTCTGGAGTCGTAACTAAAACTAGTGGTATGAAGAAATTATTCCATGCCTGTATTATAATGAATATTAACGTTGATATAAAGCCCGGAAGAGATAGAGGGAGTACCAACCTCACGAACGTCTTTAAATCCCCAGTCCCATCCATCTTAGCAGCCTCTATTATACTCCTAGGTATTACGGAGATAAACATCGACATTAACAACGCCCCAGTGGGTATGTAGAATATTAACATGGCAAAAATAATCCCGATATAAGTATTCATAAGATTCATACTTACTATTAGCCTTGTTAGAGGTATTAAGGTAGCCTGATAAGGTATGAATGTCGCTAATGATATTAAGGAAAACAACGCATCACTTAATGTTGAGGAAAACCTACTAAAGGAATAGGAGAGTGCGTAAAAGAAATACGCACCCATAGCACCTAGAAACGCTGATACTAATGCAGTTGGGATTACAACTATTAAACTATTAAGCAAAGGCCTCGATAACGCACTAATAACTGTAATATAAGCACTTAATGAAAACTTAGTCGGAGGCACCAATGCCGGACTAGATGACACCTCTAAGTTACTCTTAAACCCATTTATGATCATTGCATAGACTGGCACTAACCACACTACACTTATTACTACCAACGCCAGGTAATGTAATGTGGCCTTTACTACAGGCCTCATACCCTTATCCACCTCCTAATTATTATTAATGCGTAGGGTATTATAACTATTATAGCTATCACAGTTACTATCGTAGCAACCGCCGTAGCCTGAGAGAAATATTCTACCCAGAATAAGTAATACATATAGACCACTAAAGTCTGAAGATAAACATTAGTAGGCCCCCCAGATAATATGATAGGCAAACTAAATATCCTAAATGAAAACAGGAACAATAAGGCAGTCGATATAATGAATGAATTCATAGAATTAGGAATCAAGAACTTATACAAAATCTTAAAAGAACTAGCCCTATCCAACCTAGCCGCCTCAATCACAGTCCTATCAATATTCATAAAACCAGCCAAGTAGAACAACGTCGCTAACCCAGTGTAAGCCCATATCGCTACTACAATTAAACTTGGAAACATCGTAGAAGTCGACGACAACCAGGGAAATTGCGGTAACCCCAATCTAACGAACAACCAATCTAAACCTATATGAATATTAAACAACCACAACCAAATCAATGCATTCACAGCCATTGATATGGCAAGAGGGTATATTATGATTGAAAGAAACACTGACCTAGCCTTATTCGACGCTAGAAAGAATAACAAACCCGTAAATAATATACCCAAAACATTACCCACCACAACCAAAATAGCCGACAACTCCAAAGAATGAACCAAGGAATTCTTAAACGCAAATGAACTCATAACCGTTGCAAAAGTCTCCAACCCAACGAATACAGGCTTAGGATTGAAGAGAGACCAATTCATAAATGATAGCACTGCATTCCATAAAATCAGATACAATAGTAGTACAGAAAATATTGCAGTGGGAATAACTAAAATTATAGTACCTTTCTTCATGATGAATACACATGAAAATCTTTTTACTTAAAAGCTTTACTCTCTACTTTCTCCTAATGAGGATTTACTCGATTATACAATCAAAGATGAAGCGAGGGCAAACAGTATAATGAACTCCTAAAACAATACTAACCTTCTCCGTATTTAGTTATGTTGGTTATATATTGCTTTATAGTATATTGTTATTTAATATATCTAATATATGATGTGGAATCGAGTTATATAAATAGTAAAAATTATTTAACATAAAAATTTTTTAAAACTATAAACAGATAAAGCTTATTAAGTGTTAGATTCTCTATATTGAATGATGAATGTGACTAGACTAATTAAGACCGGCATCTCTAGAACCCTTCTTATAGCAATAATAGTGGTTGTAGTGGTGGTCGTAGCAATAGGTGGGTATTTCGCTGTAACATATAAACCACCAACACCAGTGTCAAAAACAATAATATTCTATACATGGTGGGCAACAGAGGGAAAAATCGCACTACAGCATGAAATGCCAGCAATTTATAAAGCTACTGGAATAACGGTGGAACCCTATATTATACCTGGAGCTGGCGGAACAGAGGCTAAGTATGCAATAATAGCTCTAATAGAGGCTGGAAAACCACCAGCAATGTTCCAGGTGCATTATGGCCCAGAGATGATTAGTTATGTTGAGGCTGCGCCTAAGGGTGTAAATTCATTTGTTAACGTTACACCATATGCTCAACAGTGGGGGTTATTTGAATATGCAGTACCTGAAGTACTCGAAGCTGGAGCGTTTAATGGAACCTTACTATCCGTTCCGGTAAATGTTCATAGAGGAGCTTTATTATATGTCAATGTTCAATTATTAAGGGAGTATAATTTACCATTCCCATACACCTTTAGTGAGTTAGTTTATGATACGGTACAGTTAGCAAAGCATGGAGTTTACCCATGGATGGTGCCAGGGGCGGATGGAGGATGGGATCAATTTAACCTATGGGAGGACATATTCTTATCCCTGGCTGGGCCACAATTATACAATGAATTAATGTATGGAACTATAAACTTGACCAATCCTACAGTTCAAGAATTAATTAATGAGACTGATTATTGGTTCTTAAACTTCACATCCTATGATTACCCAGGTTGGCAATCAATGACGTGGACACAGGGAATAACACTACTCGTAGAAGGAAAAGTAGCATTCGAAGAAAATGTAAACTCATGGGTCAACTATGCATATGACTTTCTAAACACATCGGCATATCCGCCATTGCCACAATACATAAGCAACCCAAGCGTAGTGTTGATAGAAGAGCCATTCCCAGGGACACAAAACTACTTTGCACTAGTAATTGACTCCGTAGGTATACCGGTTGGTCCTCAGGAGCAACAGGCTTTGCAGGCAGTTCACTTCTGGTCATCATATCAGGGGCAGGAGATATGGACTAAGTGGAAGGCTGTAACATACTATATTAATGCTACTGATTACTTCAATACTCCTGCTCAATGGTATGATTATGAGCAATTAATAAATGATTCTAAGTATCCTCAGGTCTTTGTATATCAATTATCTGATGGTGGAGTATTTGATGATGTTTTCGCAGAAATAAACTCTGCCTTATTAACACTACAGGAGGTTGGTCCTGCCTACTTACCAACCTGGCACTCAACATTAGCATCAGCAATGCATGAGGAGGAGAGTGAATGGCTAGAGGCAGAAAAACTAGGTTTAGGCTACATGGGATTCCCCGGACACCCATTTGCAGGTTATTACCCACCGTGGGCGACGGATCCAGCGGCGTATGGGTTAGGTGGTAAATGATTTTTACTTAAACTTTAATTAAAATTAAAACTTTCTTATTCTTTCCATATTTTTATCGAATCCTTCCTAACATATATTAAAACCTCCTCATCTCTTCTCCAAGGATGATCAACGTATGTAACGATTTCACTATTGCCCTCAGTGGGTGTAACGGTGATCCTAAACATGCCGCCTTGATAACCAACAACCCTAACCCTACCCTTACCGACTAAAACCCAACCGTCTAGATTCAAGGCGTCTCTAGATAATTTAACATCTTCAGGTCTAATACCAACAGTAACCTTCTCCCCTTTATGCTCACTATATTCTCCAACAAGTGGGAATTTCAAATTATCAACGGCGATGAACTCATCAGTAACCTTACCCTCTAACTCATTAATCTCGCCAATCAACCTAGCAGCCTCGGCAGAAACAGGATTATTATAAACATCATCAGGCTTACCAACCTGAACAAGCTTCCCCTTAACTAAAACACCAACATTATCAGCTATTGAGAAAATGTCGGCAGGATCATGACTAACAATAAGTAAAGTAACTCCTAATCTCTCCTGAACATCCTTAACTAAAGCCCTAGCGCTATCCCTTATCCTAGCGTCTAAATTACTAAAGGGCTCATCTAATAAAAGCAATGAAGGCTCCTTAACCAAGGCTCTAGCCAAAGCAACTCTCTGTTGTTGACCGCCGGACAACTCCCTGGGATAATGATTTAAGACATGGGAGATGTCTAGGATCTCTGCGATCTCATGAACTCTTTTCTTGATCTCATCTTTACTAAGCTTCATGTTAGTCAAGGGGAAGGCAATATTCTCAAAGGCTGTGAGGTTAGGGTATAGGGCCCAGGTTTGGAAAACCATGCCGATTCTTCTATCTTCGGGGGGAATAATGAGCTTGCCATTAGCGGCTACGATCGTATCATCGAACAAAACCTCACCGCTTGTGGGGACGTCTAGACCGGCAATGATTCTCATGAGTGTGGTCTTGCCGGCACCGCTGGGGCCTAGGACGCCGAATCTGGAGCCGCGTTCGACGGTTAGACTGACGTTATCTAAGGCGACGACGGAACCTCTTTTGAAAACCTTAGTTACGTTCCTAACAACAACTCTTACAGTGCCCTCTTTCATAATCGTAATTCTTATTTTCTTAGAAGATATAAATGTTTTATGTCGTATGGGTAAAAGAAGTAAAAACATGTTTACTTATCTATAATAGTCATAATTATCTATTAATATTATAGAGTAGGCAAGATAGTAAGTATTTGCAGATCATTGAGTTGTGGAACAGGACTGTGGTTTACGTTTGATGAGTTGTGTTTATTAGGTGGTGATTTATAGTTCTTATGATGAGGTTGCCTAGGGGTATTTATGGGATAACTGATACGGGTTATACGATTAAGGATCATGTGGAGGCTGCTAGGGCTTTCCTAGAGGGTGGTGTTAGGGTTGTTCAGTATAGGCGTAAGGAGGGTAGTATTAGGGTTATGCTTGAGGAGGCTAGGGCTATTAGGAGGCTTTGTAATGAGTTTGGTGCTGTTTTTATTGTTGATGATAGGGTTGATATTGCAGTGCTTAGTGATGCTGATGGTGTGCATGTTGGTCTTGAGGATGCCCCTGTGGATGTTTTGAGGAGTAAGTTTGGTGGTTTAATAATTGGGGCTAGTGCTAGTACTGTTGAGGAGGCCCTCGATGGGCAGAGGGCTGGTGCAGATTACATAGGGGCTGGTTCTGTTTTTCCAAGCCCCACTAGGCCGGATTATAGGGTTACTGGGATTGATGGTTTGAGGAGTATTGTTAGGGCTGTGGGTATACCTGTGTATGCCATTGGTGGTATAACGCTTGAGTCAATACCTGCGATAAAGACTACTGGGGCGTGGGGTGCGGCTGTTATTTCGGGGATACTTGCGGCGAAGAATCCTGTGGAGATGGCTAAGGCTTTCGTGGCTGCGTGGGAGAATTCATGATCTTGGCTTACGTTAAATATGCTTATTAAGGTATTGTTTGTGTGTTTTTTGTGCCGTTGCAGAGTCATGTTCAGGTTGGTGTGGTTGGGAAGCCTAATGTGGGTAAGTCTACGTTTTTTGCCGCTGCTACTATGATTGATGTTAAGATTGCTCCTTACCCATTCACTACCATTGAGCCTAATGTTGGTGTTGGTTATGTGAGGATCCCCTGTGTGTGTAGGGATTTGGGGGTTAGGGATAATCCTAGGAATTCTATTTGTATTGATGGTAATAGATTCATACCTGTTGAGCTTATTGACGTGGCTGGTCTAGTCCCCGGGGCTTGGCAGGGTAGGGGTTTGGGTAATCAGTTTCTTGATCATTTGAGGAGGGCTCCTGTGCTTATTCACGTGGTTGATATGGCGGGGGCTACTGATGAGGAGGGTAGGTTGGTTAAGCCTGGTTCTCATGATCCTTTGGTTGATGTTGAGTTTCTTGAGGGTGAGGTTACTATGTGGATGGTGCAGATGTTAAGTAAGGATTGGGATAAGTTGGTAAGGCTTGTTGATTATGCTAAGAAGCCCCTCCTTGATATGTTGTATGAGAGGTTTAGTGGTCTTGGTGTGACTCAGGCGCAGGTTAATGATGCCTTGGTGAAGCTTGACTTAGATAAGAAGCCCTTGTCTAGGTGGAGTGAGGGTGATATTAAGGGTTTCGTGGGTACGCTTAGGGAGTTGAGTAAGCCTATGGTTATAGCTGCGAATAAGATGGATATTCCTGAGGCTGAGGATAATTATAAGAGGGTTGTTAAGGAGGTGGGTGGTAAGTATAGGGTTATCCCCGTGGGTGCGGATTATGAGTTAGCCTTGAGGAGGGCTTCGAAGGCTGGCTTAATTAAGTATGTGCCTGGTGATGAGGACTTCGAAGTGACATCCACAAGCCTAACCAAGGCTCAGAGGGATGCTTTGGAGAGAATTAGGGATTTCATGCATAAGTGGGGTGGTACTGGTGTTATTAAGGCGTTAAACACTGCCGTATTTGATGTGCTTGGCATGATTGCTGTTTACCCCGTGGCTGATGAGAAGAAATTCACTGATACTGAGGGTAATGTACTCCCAGACGTTTTGTTACTGCCTAGGGATGCGACTGCGCTTGATTTGGCTAGGGAGATTCATAGTGAGATTGCTGAGAAGGCTGTGACTGGTATTGATGCAATTAGTGGTAGGAGGCTTGGTGTGAATTCCAAGCTTTGGCATAGGGCTGTGGTTAGGATTTATATATCAAAGTAATTATTATCACATCCTACTTAGCCTTGGTATTCCAAGTATGTCCATGGTATTACCGAGCACCGTCCTTACCGCATTCACGAGGTTTATCCTAAACTCCCTAATGCCCGGCTCAGCATTCAATACTGGGTATTTCTCGTAGTAACTATTGAACATTAGGGATAACTTATTTATGTAATCAATAATGTACTCAAGCCTCAACTCCTGAGCCGCCTTAGTAATGACCTCTGGGTACTCACCAAGCATTAATATTAACTCCCTCTCCTCACTCGCAATATTACTCGGCACTTGGGTCAATCCCGGCACACTACCTGCCTTTTCTAGTATTCCGTTTGTTCTTACGTATGTGTATTGTATGAAGGGCCCACTGTTTTGCCTTAGGTTTAGTGCCTTGTCCCATGAGAAGGTTAGGGGTTTACTTGGGCTTATTGATAGGAATGTATACCTAATAGCCCCCACAGCAACGGCCTCCGCAACCTTATCAGCCTCCTCCTGTGGGAATCTATCCTTCACTATGTTCATGACCCGTGCCTTAGCCTCATTAATAACATCATCAAGAGACACATACACACCCCTCCTACCACTCATCTTCACACCAGCTAGATTAACCATCTCATAGAAGTATGGGATTAACTTCCTCGCGAGTTCCTGGTAACCCATGGCATATAGGGCTAGCCTAAGCTGAGCCTGTGGGTGTGCCTGCTCTGAACCTATCACTCTTATTAACTTATCAAACTTGAAATTCTCTTGATACCAAAGTGCATAGGCTATATCCCTCGTTAGGTATAGGCTTGTTCCATCACTCCTAATTAGAGTCGCCTTAGGTATGTACCTAGGTAGTTTAAGTTCGTCCCAAAGGTTCATGTCTTGAACATACTTATCAGCCCTAAATATGACAGCCCCGCCCTCCCTCTCCATGTACTGCGGAACCCTCAACAATAACCCACTCACAACCATAGAAACACCACCAGAATCCACAGCAACCGTACTCTCAAAATCCCAAGAATCAAAGGATATACCAAGCCTATCTAGAGTTATTCTAAACCCCCTAAGGACTATGTCCACAGCCTCCCTAATCACCTTCCTCACATACTCATCACCCTCCTCATACGCCCTAGACCACTCCTTAACCATCGACGGCAAATTCTCAAACCTACTAAGACCACTTAGTAATGCCTCTGTAAGCTCCTTATCCTTATCCATAAAGTTCTTTATTACTGAGACCCACTCATCCCTCTCGCCAATTAATTTATTCGCCTCATCATAATTACCCTCACCACCCAACCTCTCAATCTGCCCAGTCAATCTCTTAATCTCCTCAACGGCATACGTCACAGAGTAAACAATACCCATCACCTCATCAGGCTTCATACCACCATCAATCCTCCTCATCACAACATCCCTAGCAGCATCAAAACCAATACCCACATAGGGCATTTGATCACCACAATCATTAACATAAAAATGAACCCTAACAGACACACCGCAAAAACGCAGTAGCCTAGCCAGGGAGTCACCGAGCACGGCATTCCTACCATGCCCAATATGCATCGGCTTCGCCGGATTTGCACTTGTGTGCTCAATTATGTAATTGCCCCTAGGGCATTCCTCAGTTATGCCGTACTTATTGCCTAGATTACTTATTGTGTTTAGGACGAGGCTTGCATACTCATTAATATTAATGTCAATATTTAAGTAACCATTAATCAATGAAGCCTTACCTAATAATCTAAGGCCTTGGAGAGCCTTACTTATGGCCGTGCTTAAGTCCCCGTGCTCTCTCAATATACCATGCATTGGTATGGCAATGTAACCGTACTGTGATGGGGCTTTGATTATGTTATTGATTTGTTTAGTTACGTCTTTACCTAATTCTTGGCTTAATGCCTCGAGGAGTTTATGTACCTCCTTAATTACTTCACCATATGGGCTACTCATTATGTGGTGAATTAATAATCTATGCCTTTATTAAGTGTTTTTAATACCGTGATGGTGAATGATTATTAAGGTTTATATTTACCCAACATTAAGGAATCACCGTGGCACCCAAGAGAAGTAAGACTGATGAACGGTTCAGGAGGGTTCTCGAGCATGAGTACATGCCTAAGGCCGAGATCGTGCCTAAGGAGGAGGCTAAGGAAATACTTAAGCAATTAAATGCTAAGGTTTTCCAACTACCCTGGATAAGAGCCAGTGATCCCTTGGCTAGGGCTCTTGGGGCTAAGCCTGGTAATGTCATTAGGATTATTAGGAAGTCTGACACGGCTGGGGAGTTTGTTACTTATAGGTTTGTCGTGCCTGGTTGATTGGCAAGATTTATGGTGATGGCTAGGATTGGAAAGGGTTTAAATATTGATTTAGATATGGAGTGGTAATCATGGCAGTAAGCAATCCTGGTAGTGATGGCAAGGTATTAGACTCAATGCCAATACCGATAAGGAGGTCTGGGCAGGTTGGCCCAATGTCTGAGGATAGGTGGGCTTTGGTTGAGGCATTCATTAGGGAGAGTGGTTTGGTTAAGCATCAGCTTGATTCTTTTAATGACTTTGTTGAAAAGAAATTGCAGGAGATTATAAATGAGAATAATATTATTGAGACTAGCGATAAGGGTTTGTACATAAGGCTCGAGAGGATTGAAGTGGGTAAACCTAGGGTTAGGGAGGCTGATGCTAGTGAACATGTGCTATACCCAATGGAGGCTAGGCTGAGGAACCTGACCTACGCTGCTCCACTTTATTTAACAATGACGTTATACATCAATGACGAGGAGGTTGATAGGCAGAAGGTTTACATTGGTGATTTACCAATAATGGTGAGATCCAAATACTGCAACCTGTATGGACTTAAGCGGCAGGACTTAGTGGGTAAGCTTGAGGATCCTGATGACCCAGGTGGTTACTTCATAATTAATGGTAGTGAGAGAGTAATTATATCACAGGAGGATTTATCACCTAATAAGCCATTCTATGATAAGGGCGATAAATCAAGCATCCCATATACAGCTAAGGTAATCTCCATAGGCGCTGGGTTCAAGACCACAGTGACTGTGGAGATGCATAAGGACGGCATAATATACGTAACCTTCCCAGCAGTGGCTACGAGAATACCATTCCCAATAATAATGAGAGCCCTAGGCCTCGAGACGGATGAGGACGTAGTCCTCGCCGTAAGTGACGACCCAGCCATACAAAATGAATTATTACCCTCACTACAATTCTCAATGCAAATAGCAAGCACAGTCGACGACGCCCTAGACTTCATAGGAAGTAAGGTCGCCATTGGACAGCCAAGGGAGATTAGGATTGAAAAGGCAAAGCAAGTCCTCGATAGGTACTTCCTACCACACCTAGGCTCCACTGAGGAGGATAGATTAACAAAGGCATTAATGATTGGACAAATAGTAAAGGGACTCATAGAAATGTACCTAGGCCGCAGACAACCCGATGATAAAGACCACACCGCAAACAAGAGGATCAGACTCGTTGGAGACCTAATGGCTCAATTATTCAGAGTCGTTCTTAGGCAAGTAATTCAGGATATTAGGCACCAACTCGAGAAGTACCACGAGAGAGGTAAAGTGCCAAGCCTCGTCACATTGGTTAGGGCTGACATAATAACAGAGAGAATAAAGCACGCCCTAGCCACGGGGAACTGGGTAGGCGGTAGAACAGGAGTCTCACAGATGTTGGATAGGACTAACATGTTGTCAACACTAAGCCACCTAAGGAGGGTAGTTTCTAACCTAAGCAGGGCACAACCTCATTTTGAAGCGAGGGACTTACACCCAACTCAGTGGGGTAGGCTTTGCGCCATTGAGACCCCTGAGGGCCAGAATTGCGGTTTAGTGAAGAATCTAGCCCTCCTATCCACAATCACTGTTGGTGTTAATGAGAAGGATGTTGAGAACATGCTTTACGAGCTTGGCGTAGTTCCAATCCTTAAGGCTAGGAAGGAGGGTGTTAGGGGTGTTGAGGTTTACCTAAATGGTAGATTAATCGGTATGCATGAAGACCCTGATAAATTAGTAAGTACAATAAGGGAAATGAGGAGGAGGGGTCAGATAAGTCATGAGATTAATGTTGCCAGGATACGCAGGGATTACTTAGATGAGGTTAGAGTGAATTGCGACGGTGGTAGGCTAAGAAGACCTCTATTGGTTATTGAGAATGGTAAGTTAAAACTAAAGCCAGAACACATTAAGAAGTTAAAGAGTGGGGAGTGGACATGGAATGACCTAATTAGTAATGGAATTATAGAGTACTTAGACGGTGATGAGGAGGAAAACGCACTAATCGCAATAAACCCCGAGGACGACATGAGTAAGTATACACACATGGAGATAATACCCTCAGTCATGATAGGCGCCATAGCATCAATAATACCATACGCAGAACACAACCAATCACCAAGAAACATATACGAAGCAGCAATGGCAAAACAAAGCCTAGGATTCCCAACAGCAAACTATAGACTTAGGATGGACAGCAGGGGACACCTACTCATATACCCCGAGAGACCCCTCGTGATAACCAGAGGCATTGAACTCACGAACCACCTTAAGAGACCGGCCGGCCAAAACGCAGTGATCGCCCTCATAACATACACAGGTTATAACATGGAGGACGCCGTGATCCTAAACAAATCAGCCATAGAAAGAGGCATGTTCAGAAGCATCTTCTATAGAACATATGAAACAGAACAAATGAGATACCCAGGCGGTGAGGAGGACAGGATCGAAATACCATCAGCCGAAGTAAGAGGCTACAAGGGACCCGAGGCCTACGGACACTTGGATGAGGATGGCATCGTACCACCAGAGGTCTCTGTATCAGGTGGTGAAGTTTTAATCGGCAGGACATCACCACCCAGGTTCTACGGTGTTTATACAGAGACTGTCGTGGCTAGTTCCAGGAGGGATTCATCAATCACCGTTAGGCGTGGTGAGAGGGGTATTGTTGATAATGTCGTTATAACAGAAACCAATGAGGGATATAAATTAGTTAAGGTTAAGGTTAGGGAGTTAAGAATTCCTGAGCTCGGCGATAAATTCGCCAGTAGGCATGGACAGAAGGGTGTGATGGGTATGATGATACCAATGCAGGACATGCCTTTCACAGAGGACGGCATCACACCAGACATAATAATTAACCCACACGCATTACCCAGTAGAATGACCGTAGGCCAACTCCTCGAGTCAATGGCAGGCAAGGTCGCAGCCTTAAGAGGCACCATGATTGATGCAACACCCTTTGAAGGCGTTACAGAGCAGGAACTTAGAGACTTACTAATACGCTCCGGCTTTAGGTGGGATGGTAAGGAGGTCATGTATAGTGGACTGACTGGTAGGAAGCTCGAGGCAGACATATTCATAGGCATTGTTTACTACCAAAAGCTCCACCACATGGTCGCAGACAAAATACACGCCAGAGCAAGGGGACCCGTTCAGATTCTCACAAGACAACCCACAGAGGGTAGGTCTAGGGAGGGCGGTCTCAGGCTTGGCGAGATGGAGAGAGATGTCCTCATAGCCCACGGCGCCTCCGCCCTACTTAGGGAGAGACTTATGGAGTCTAGTGATAAGTACACAATGTATGTCTGTGAGGATTGCGGCATGATTGCTTGGTACGACGCCAATAAGGGTAGGCCAATCTGCCCAATACATGGTGATAAGGGTAGGATTGCCAGGGTCACCGTGCCCTACGCCTTCAAGTTAATGCTTCAGGAATTAATGAGCCTCGGCATATACCCAAGGATTGAATTGGGTGATTTAATTGAGGAGAGATGAGTTTTTATTTATGGTGATCAATGGGGGTGGTGAGTAATGGCAACACAGACCGAGAGAGTCACAGTTAGGGAGGAGGAAATACCACTCAAGACCATTAAGGCAATTAAGTTCGAAATGCTCTCACCCGACATAATAAGGTCCATGGCAACCATGGAAATAACAACATCAGAAACCTACGACGAGGCAGGCAGACCAATGGTCGGTGGATTAATGGACAGAAGACTCGGAGTCATAGAACCCGGAGCCAGGTGCGAAACCTGCGGTAACCCACCTGATAAATGCCCTGGACACTTCGGCAAGATTGAACTAGCAAGGCCTGTTATTCATGTTGAGTATGCCAGGTATATTCATGACTTATTAAGAGCAACATGTAGGGAATGCGGCAGGATATTACTAACAGACGAAGAGATCGAGAAATACAGAGAAAGACTAAACAGAGTAAAAGGTAAATGGAAACTACTCTCCAACAGACTATTCGAAAAGATTAGAAAGAAGGCCATGGAGAGAACCACATGCCCACACTGCGGTGCCAAACAATACAAAATCAGATTCGAAAGACCATACACATTCTACGAAGAGAGAGAAGGCGGCATCCTCGAAAAACTCGACCCACAAAAAATTAGGGAGAGACTTGAGAAAATTCCAAACAACGACCTAGAGCTGTTAGGATGGGACACAAGCGTTGCGAGGCCTGAATGGGCAATACTCACCGTACTACCCGTACCACCACCACAAGTAAGACCCTCAATACAACTCGAAACAGGCCAAAGAAGTGAGGATGACCTAACCCACAGACTTGTGGAAATTGTCAGGGCAAATGAGAGATTAAGGTCAGCAATTGAATCAGGAGCACCAAGCACGGTCATTGACCACCTATGGGACTTAATACAATACTACGTAGCCACATACTTCAACAACGAACTACCAAACCTACCACCAGCCAAACACAGGAGCGGCAGACCACTAAAGACACTCGCACAGAGACTCAAGGGCAAGGAGGGAAGATTTAGAGGCAGCCTATCCGGCAAGAGAGTTGACTTCTCCTCAAGAACAGTCATAAGTCCAGACCCCAACCTAAGCATTAACGAGGTCGGCGTACCAATCGACGTAGCCAAGACATTAACAGTCCCCATGACAGTAACCGAGTGGAACATAGACCTCGCAAGACAATTAATCCTAAACGGACCCGAGGTTTGGCCAGGTGCAAACTACGTAATCTACCCAGACGGTAGGAGAGTCGACCTTAGATACTTCAGAGACAGGCGTGAGTTAGCAAATAAACTCACACCAGGCTTCATTGTGGAGAGGCACGTGATTAATGGAGACATTGTACTATTCAATAGACAACCAAGCCTACATAGAATGTCCATAATGGGACACATAGTTAGAGTACTACCAGGCAGAACATTTAGACTCCACCTAGCCGTATGCCCACCATACAATGCGGACTTCGACGGCGATGAGATGAACCTCCACGTGCCCCAGAACGAGGAGGCAAGGGCAGAGGCCATGGCATTAATGCTTGTTCAGAATCACATAATAACACCTAGGTATGGCGGCCCAATCATTGGCGCTAGACAAGACTACATAACCGGCGGTTACCTACTAACTAGGAAAAACACATTCATAAACAAAGAATTACTAATGTACCTACTCGCAGCTGCAAACTACGATGGCGAAATCAACGAACCAGCAATAATGCACCCGAAGGAACTTTGGACTGGAAAGCAAGTAATATCCATGTTATTACCAAAGGACCTCAATTTCATCCAACCAACAGCAATTAAGGAGAGCTGCAAAGATCCATACAACTGCTACACTGATGAGTACATAATAATCATTAACGGATACATAGCAACAGGAGTACTAGATAAGAAATCAATAGGCGCAGAACAAGTAGACTCCCTCTGGCACGTCATTGTTAAGAGGTACGGCAATGACTACGCCAGGAAATGGATCGACTCAACCCTAAGAACAATACACAGGTTCCTAGACCTAAGAGGATTCACAATGGGCATGGACTCACTAGAAATGCCACCCGAAAGCCACGAGGAACTTAATAACCTATACACAGAGAGCGAGAAGAAGGTCCTCGAATACATAGAAAAGTTCAGAGAAGGCAAACTAGAAGCAGAACCCGGCCTCACGATAGAGGAGACGCTGGAAAATGACGTAACCATAGAACTCAGCAGAGCCAGGGAAACAGCAGCACGCATCGTCGAGAAATACATAAATAAGGATGGAGATGCATACATAATGGCCAAGACAGGAGCCAGGGGCAGCATCGTCAACATAACACAAATGGTAGCAATGCTAGGACAACAAACAATAAGAGGAGAGAGATTCAAGAGAGGATTCTACGGAAGAACCACAGCCCACTTCGAACCCGACGACCTAGGCCCAGCAGCTAAGGGCTTCGTCAGAAACAGCTTCAGAGATGGATTAACACCCATAGAATTCTTCTTCCACGCAGCCGGCGGTAGGGATGGACTAGTCGAAACAGCAGTTAGAACAGCCCAGAGCGGCTACATGCAGAGGAGACTAATCAACGCAATGCAAGACATATACGTTGCATACGACGGCACAGTAAGAACCGCAACAGGCTCCATAATACAAATGAAGTACGCAGAGGACGGTATCGACGTGAGTAAAAGCGATCATGGAAAACTCAACATAGATGAAGTACTCAGGAGAATCGGGTTAAGTGGGTGATGAGGAATGTCAAGCACCGAAATTGTCACCCAGGAGGAATTAAACGATGTATTCGCCCAATTAGCAAAGATAACACCCCCAAGCATCATTGACACACTAAAGAATAAACTAATGAATAAATCAATAACAAGAGAACAACTAACCAACCTAATTAGAGTATTAATAAACGAGTATTACAAAATGATCATAGACCCAGGCGAAGCCATAGGAATGGTCACAGCACAATCCGTCGGCGAACCAAGCACACAAATGATCCTAAGAACATTCCACTTCGCAGGCCTTAGAGAATTCTCAATGGCACTCGGACTACCCAGAATGATAGAGCTCGTAGACGCCAGAAGAAAACCCTCAGTACCAATGATGACGATCTACCTAGATGAAGAACACAGGAAAGACCCAAGCAAGGCTCAGGAAATCGCCTACAAAATCCAGCTAACCACAATAGAGAGCGTCGCAAGCAGCGTCGAGATTGATTACATAAACTCACAAATCATGATCGAGATCGACGAAAACGAATTAAAACAAAGAGGACTAAGCATGGACGATGTTAGGAAAGTCCTTGAGAGAATAAGAGGCAGAGGCGCCCAGGTCGATATTGAGGACAATAAAATAACAATCACCCTAGAAAACGCAGACATAATCAAACTCAGGAGAATTAGAGACAAAATAATGCAAACAAGACTAGCAGGAATTAAGAATGTAAGAAAAACCATCGTCAGATTCGTAAATGGCGAATGGATAATAGAGACCGAAGGCACAAACCTAGAATCAGTACTAACAATAGACGGCGTTGATTACAAAAGAACAATATCAAACGACATTCACGAAGTCACAGACGTCCTAGGAATCGAAGCAGCCAGAACAGTAATAATGAGAGAAATGAAGAAAGTCCTCGACCAACAAGGACTAGACGCAGACATCAGACACCTAATGCTAATCTCCGACGTAATGACCTGGACAGGAAGAGTTAGGCAGGTGGGCAGGCACGGCGTCGTAGGCGAAAAAGAAAGCCCACTCGCCAGGGCAGCCTTCGAAGTCACAGTCAAGAACCTAGTCGAGGCATCAATCAAAGGAGAGAGCGACCAATTCAGAGGCGTTGTAGAGAGCGTACTGGCTGGGAAGTACATACCGATTGGTACAGGCATTGTTCAATTACTCATGGAATTCGAATAAAAATAATCCCCTACCCAAACCAGCATTAGGTTTAAAAAGACTCACTCTCTTCAGCTGACTTGAATGATCGATATCTCACGAGAACTCCAAGTCGCACTAAGCACAGGCAGGGTTATGCTTGGTTATAAGGAATCAATAAAGGCAATAATGGATGGATCAGCCAAACTAGTAATAATAGCATCAAACACACCAACAGACATAACCGACACAGTACAATACTACGCAAAAACCAACAACATACCAATCTACACATTCCAAGGATCAAGCTGGGAACTAGGCGCAGCCCTTAGGAAACCCTTCAAGATATCAACCATAGCCATAGTAGACCCAGGAGAAAGCAATATATTAGCCCTCGCAACACAACGCACGAGGTGACCATAATGCCCAGCATTAGACTAACAGAAGAAGAAATTAGATATGCAGCACTATTCCAAAAAATAACAGGCATAACACCCAGAGACACAATCATTGACAACAACTACAATAGAGTAATATTCATCGTAGACAAAAGCTTCGCACCACTAGCAGTAGGCAAAAACGGAGTAAACATAAGAAAACTAAAAGAATTAATGAACAAAGACGTCGAAGTAGTAGAATACGGAGAAACACCCGAAGAACTAATCAAAAACAGCCTATACCCAGCAAGAGTAATCTCCGTAAGAATAACAAAACTACCAAACAACGGAAGCATAGCAGTAGCCAACGTAAACAGCGAAGACAAGGCAATAGCAATAGGCAAGGAAGGCAGAAACATAAACAGGGCAAAATTACTCGTAAAACGGTACTTCGACATAGACAAGGTAATCATAGCCTCACCATAGAACCACTAACATAGGAAAAAATAAATAAGCCCTTAAACCACGCAACACCCAATGCCTGGCAAAAAATCACCACTTGGAACATTCGCAGCCAGGAAACTAATCAAAAGAAGGAGAAAATTCAGATGGAGCGACACATACTACAAAAGGAAAGCACTCGGCATAGCCAAAAAACTAGACCCACTAGAAGGCGCACCAATGGCAAGAGGCATAGTACTTGAGAAAGTCGGCGTCGAAGCAAGAAAACCCAACGCAGCAGTCAGAAAATGCGTCAGAGTACAAATAACAAAGAACGGCAAGGTAGTCACAGCCTTCGTACCATGGGACGGAGGCCTAAACATAATCAACGAGCATGATGAGGTAGTAATAGAGAGAATCGGCGGACCAGAGGGCAGGGCATACGGCGACCTACCAGGCGTCAGATTCAGAGTCATAATGGTAAACGGCGTAAGCCTAAAGGCAGTACTCCAAGGAAAGAAGCAAAAACCCGTCAGATAAACTAAAACCTAACGAACCCCACCAAATAAATCAACCCCCAACTCACCAACAAATCTCAACAACAACCCCCTAAGCACAGCCTTCTCAGCACCAGGAATCTCAATATGATCCCAAGGCAACACACCATCAAGAGACTTCACAGAATACACATACTTATCAACCAAATCATTATACCTCCTAAGCAATCTCCTCCACGAACCCCTATCCATACTAGTCAACGAAGCATCAAAAACAACCCTAGCCACATCCCTATCACCAAGCGATAATAAGGCCTGAACCACAGCATCGAAATAATTATACGAAGAGAAAGAATCATAATAACGACTACCCCGCAACGCCCTAACCCTACCCCTAACCACACCCTCACTCTCCATGGGCAACCACTGCAGAGGAGTATGAGGCTTGGGTATCCACGGATTCACCGACAAAGAAACACCAACACCAACTCCCCTAAGCCTACCCAAAAGAGTAATTATTGACTTAATATCATCATCAGTCTCCCCAGGCAAACCAACCATAAAATACAACTTAAGATGAGTAAAACCCAACCCACGCAACTTCACAGCCAAATTAACAACATCATCATCCGAAAAACCCTTACCCAAAAACACCCTAAGCCTCTCACTAGACTCAGGAGCAATAGTAAGAACCCTCTGACCACCCTCAGCAATAAGCCCCAACAACTCATCATCAAGAGTATCAACACGAAGCGAAGGCACAGAAACACCAACACCAAGCTCACGAACAAGAAACCTCAACAACTCCCTAAAACCTGGATGATCACCAACAGAAAGACCAACAAGAGAAACACCATCAATCAAACCCCTCTCAACATCCCTAGCCACAACCCTCCTAACACCATCAACACCCACAAACCTAACAGGCCTAGCCACAAAACCCTCCATACAAAACAAACAACCCCTAGGACAACCCCTCATAACCTCAACAACCGCCGAACGCCCAAAAACACCAACCCCACTAAGCCTCATGTTAATAGCAGTATCATGAATCAAACCAGTGGAATACGCAAGGTCCCTAACATAAGCCTTCACAACCCTATGCTTACCAAACGACGGAACATAAAAACCAGGCAAACCAACATAACCCTCCAAATCCCTACCATGAACCTCATAATTACTCAACAAACTCGGTATCAAAACCTCAGCATCACCAACCAAAACCAAATCTGCAAAAGGCGCCATAGGCTCAGGATTCGCCATCAACGTAGGCCCACCCATAACAACCAAAGGATCACCATCACCCCTCTCCGAACCCCAAGGACTTATCCCACTCACCTCCATCATCCTAAGAATACGTGGATAATCCAACTCATAATGCACCGAAAAAATCACTATATCAAAACTCCTCAACGGAGCACCACTCGCAAGACCCACATACTGATCCCCATCCATAAACACAAAATCCGAATAAACATTAGCAAAACCATCAACCAACTTCTTAATCAAATGCACAGACAACGACTGCAAAGCAACCCTAGACGAAGCCGGGTACGCAATAGCTACCTTAACCATCCCCCTCCTATAGGATTTACCAACCCCCATCACTCACTCTGCAATCCCTGATACGGCCACGACTGATTAATCCTAACCTTTAAAATCACAAGCGGCTGATTCGACCTCCTAATCTCCATAATCTTACTCAACACCCTCAACCTAACCTCCGTCAAGTTCGTCGCAAATAACCTCAACGTACCCTCCACACCATACTCATTAATCAAATCATTAACAACCATCCTAATTATAAAATCAGATATCAAATCCAAACTACAAACCTCACCCTGCCTTATCAACTCAAGAATCACCTCCCTACGCAACCTCTCAAGCACCCTCTTAGGAACCCTCTTCATTAAAGAATCAATACTCATCACATCAGCCTCACTAGCCTCCTCCTGCTCCCTCTCATTAAACACCAACTTAACCCTCTGCCTCCACTTAACAATCCACCAACTAAACCACTCATCAACCAAATTAATCACATCAGCCTCATTACTCAAAACCCTCTTACACAACTCAAACGAAGCCTCCTTATCCTCAAGATTAAACAAACCAAACTTATAAAGTAAGTAATACGTCAAATCCTGATAAGCATAATTTGTTAAGAATCCCTGCTCACCCTCATCAATATCACTATTTAACAATAATACCCGTTGTTGTATCATAGAAATCAACTTTCTATCACTAAGACCCTCCCTACAAGCCGTTTCCAAATCGTAATTCACCACAAATACCCCATTCTAATCTTATTTTATAAAATATTTAAACATTTAGCCCATGTTCTATTTAATTACGACTAAATATTTTATCTATATCCATAAACTCACTAAGAATCTTCATAGTCACACTATAAGCCGATAGAGAAAAATTCACCCTGTAGTTAAGGTAATTAATAATACGAGAAACACCATCAGGATACAAAACCCAACGAGGCCCCAAAACCCCATAATCAACACTAAGCAAAAACAAACCATAAGGAGGAGCAGGCGGCACAGGCCTCCTAACCCTACCACTAATCAACTCCGCAAGCTCATCAACACTCAACACACCAAGCCCAACCAACCTCAATGAATTCACAATCTTCCTAATCATCCTATTCCTAAAACCCCTACCCCTAATCACAAAAACAACCACAGAACCCTCCCTACGAACAGAAACATCATAAATCGTAACAACACTCGGAACACCCCTCTCCCTGACCTGGAAATTAATGAGGTCATGAGTACCAACAAAAAGCCCAGCAGCCCTACCCATCTCACCAACATCCTCATTAAGCCAAGGCATCACATAAACATAAGTCCTACTCACAGCACGCCTAGCCCTAAAATCCTCACCAACCCTAGCCCACGCCCACGCCCAAACCCCCTCAGGAAGACGCGAATTCACCATACCAGGACTCAAAACAACACCCCCATCATACCTCACAGACACCACATTACCAACAGCACTCACACCAGGGTCAGTCCTAGACGCCTTACTCAAAGTAAAACCCCTAACAAAATACCCAATAGCCCTCCTCAAGTAATACTCCACCGAACCCACACCACCAACAAACCCATTAAACAAAGACCCATCATAAAACACCCTAAACACAACCACAGTCACAAAACAACACAAAACCAAGAACTTAAAAACGAAACGCCCCATCAGCTACCCCAGAAATCGTCACTGATCAGTCGGCATGTCACTCTTCATCCAAACAAAACACCAAACCCCAACTTATAAGACTTAACCAGAGCTGGATTTATAAACAAGCATCGAAACAACAAAAACCGTGAGCACCAGAGACCTAGTCGCAAAGAAAATGGCACAACTAATGAGAACAGGCGCCACACTAACAAGCTACACATGCCCAGTCTGCGGAACACCACTACTAAAACTAAAAACAGGCGAATACTACTGCGCAAACTGCGACAAACCAGTAGTCATAGTCAAATCCGACACAGAGGAAAAAGAAGTCATGATAAAGTACGGCCTACTAGACATAAGAGACACACTATACGAAAGACTCATAATGATAAACAACGAACTCAAAGAAACAAAAGACATAGACAAAACAAACGACCTAGTAAAAACCCTAATACTCATACTCGAGGCATACGACAAAATAACACAAATAATAAACCAAACAACAAAAACAACAAGCGAAACTACGAAGAAATAGAAAACCTCAAAAGCGCCACAACACCACCAACACCCCTCAACCTCTCACCAGCCTCACTACTCACAGGCACAATAAACAAATTAGCCCTAGTCCTCAAAGCCAAACCAGCCAAACCCCTCACCACCTCCCCCAACTCCTTAAAAGTCTCATCAAGAATCAACAAAGTATCCACAGCACCAAACTCAAGAGCCCTCCTAACCTCCTCAACACCAACAGCAACATCACCACTACCCAAACCCAACCTCCTAAAAACCTCATCAACATAACCCTGACCCAAATCCAAATTCAACTTCCTAAGAACATCACCACCAACCCTCAAAAACTCATAAACACCAGCCAAACCACCCTCACCCTGCTCAAAATAAATAATAGGAACACCCAAACCACCAAGCCCCTCCTCAACCAAACCCCTAACTAAACTCAAAGTCATATGATTACCAACAACAACAATATGCGTAGGACCAACCAACCCAACCCACTGCTTAACCCGAACCAAGGCACCCCTAAACGAACGCCTAAACCTATCCAACGAATCATCCTCACCTTACCACCAACCGAAACAGACACAGAACCCAAAACCTCAACACCAAACCTACGAATCAAAGCCACAGAAACCTCCTCCATAGAAACAGAAACAAGAAGAACCCTCACAGAAGCCCCACTAAACAACTCAAGAATCCTACCAATCAACTCCCTATCAACACCACCAGACTTCACAAGCCTATACTCAAGGCCACGCATCAACTCCATAGTATGATGACTACCCTTAGCACCCTCAAACCACTCAGGAACATCAACAAGAACACCACCAATCCTAAGCGAACCCCTAAAAGCATGAAACTCAAGAGACTCAACCCTAAGACCAACATAAACCCTAACCCTCTCACCCCTCTCACCACTAGAACCCCTAAACTCCCTAACAGTCCAACCATAAAGTAAATCACCACGATCAACAATTAAATAAACAACATAAAGATCATCATCACCCTCCACAACAAAATCAACCCAATCCCTACCAAAACCAACCCTCACAAAACAAGACAAAAACAAACAAATAAAAACCACACCAAACCAAAAACCCGATTTTAAAGGACAAACCAACCCTCAAACAACCTATGCCGCATAATCAGGCTCAGCAAACCTCTGCTTCAAACCAGACCAAATACCAAGCGGGAAGAACACAACAACTGAAACAACAGCAACAATAGCCGTAGCAATATTAAACGGAATAATATTAAGAGCACCATCACTACCCACGTACGTCATCAAAACCAAAAACACAATGTAAAAGATATACCAAAGAGAATTCTTAACATGCCTCAAATCCCTACTAGCAGTCCCCCTCGCAAACGGCAAAATAACACCAAACACAACCGTAGCAGCAGCCAACAAAATCACCGAATAATAAACAGTAATCCACCCACTCCAAAACACAACCAATGATGAAAACGCAAAAGCAAGAGCAGCAACAACAATACCCCCAGGCACTTTATACTTAGCAACACCCTGCCTCCTAGTCACTATCATAGCCACAGGATTCACAGCAAAAGCAAGATACCCAGCCACCACAGCATCCTCAATCAAATTATATATAGTAGGAACAGGAGCAGCAACAAAAGACAAAACAGCACCTATTATAGCAAGAATCAAAAGCGCCCAATAAGGTATATAATACCTCTTATGAATATCCTTCACAAGCTCAGGCAACACCCTCGACCTACCCTGAGCAAAAACCACCCTAGCACCCCCACCAAGATAAATATAACCAACCACAAACGGACCAATTATACCAACTATAATCGTAAGCACCAAAAGCAAAGGAGCACTATAACTATTAGCCAAATAAATAAACGGATTACCAGGAATATTACCAACCGCAGCCCAATCACCAGGCTTAATACCCAACCTAGCCCAATCAATACCAGTCACAAAAACCCAATCCAAAAGCAAATACACCAAAAGCTGACCAACAACAACAGTAACTATAGCCAAAGGCAAAATCCCAGGATTCCTAGTCTCCTCAGCATAATCAGGAATAACCCTAATACCACCAAAGGCAAACATAGCAAACGGAATAGCTAAAAACACCCCAGCAAAACCAAACGGCAAAAACCCATGATAAGCAAATAAATTCCTCGCATCATAAAACACAGCCGCAAGAGCAAAACCAAGCGCCACATAAAGAATCAACTTAACAATACCAGTAAAAAACGTAGTCCTACCAAAAGCCCTCACACCAAAATAATTAAAGGGAATCATCAACACCATAAGCCCCATCGCAACCAAACCACCCAACAAAGTAGGCGCACCAGAACTAGTCACCAAACCAGGATAAAAAACAGCAAGACCCTCAACAACAGCAAAAGCCTCAATAGGCGGAATAAAAAGATACCAAATAATATTAGCCAAAGAATTAATCAAATTAGTAAACCAACCATGCGTATAAAGCACATACCTAGAAGGACCACCAGCCTCAGGATAAGTATAAGCAAGCTCAGCATAAGTCAACCCAATAAACAAATAAAATATCCCACCCAACAACCACGCCAACCAACTCCCAGGCCCAGCAACACCAGTCATCGCAGCAGCACTAAAAAGAATACCAGTCCCCACAGCCCCCGCCACACCAATAATAACCAACTCAGCAAAAGACAACTCCCTCTTTAACTGAGCCTGCGACACACCACTAGACCCCATACCCAAACACCTAAACCTGACAAAACATTCAGCAATTTAAAAGCATTACCTCCCAATAATGCATAATTAAGTAAAAGTAACAACACACCCCATACAAAATCAAAAAATCAACCACCCTAAAACCACACCAAACAAAATAAGAAGCAAGTAAGATTTATAAAGACCCAACCAATATTAAAACCGATATCTATGGGCTGGAGATGGTACTACGGACCACCATGGAGGTACGGACCACCCGGATGGAGATACGGACCACCACCAGGATGGTACATATGGTGGAAACTCACAACAAGCACAGAATGGACAACAATCTGGAACGAAATAGCCATAGATGAATTCACAGCAATATCAAAATACCTAATAGAAAACTGGGACAAACTAAGCGAAACAGACAAAAACAAAATCAAAGAAATACTCAAAGAACTAAACAAACAAGCCAACACCTAAACAAACAAAAACCACCCCCAAAAATCAAAACCAACCCATTCTTTCCCCTTCCTTCCCAAATCCAACCCACTCATAATAATTCCTTAATATATAATAATATAACACACAAACCACAACACCAAAACAACAAAAACACAAACTCAATAAAATAACAAACCACACAATGAATTCCCAAGCAAACCACCCAGGGGAAAGCCCAGGCGGAAGCTTGGGAAAGATACAACCCCAACCACACCAACAACGGAAAGAAAACAATTTTAATACTCATCCCTAAAACAAGCAACCCTAATCCTCCAATACCAATAATTCCCTCACCACATCCTCCACCTCCCTAACAACATTACATAGCTTCAATACTTTATCCGCCAACAACGGCTTTACCGCCCCCCTAATCTCATGAAAAGCACCACTAAGCCTAGGCTCCAACAGCTTCTCTGCCCTAACCATATCCCTCTCATTAACAAACACTATATAAAGCCCACGATCCCTCTCCCAAACATCCTTAGCATGCTTAAGCCTAGACAACGCCAAATCCACACTGGAAGTATCTATCACCTCAAATATCTTAGTAGGCACCCGACTCGGCGGCCTTATCCACACAACATCATACTTATAAACACCATCCGGCGAGGGATACTCCATCTCTACACGGAACCCCCTAACACTACCCAACTCCTCAAGACACCGCTTCACCTCATCATGAAGACTCCTCTCAACAACTCGTTGCGAAAGACCAACCTCCTTCGACGTTTCACCTCTGAGCTTGTCTATTATTACCTTGGCGTCTTCCTCTGGTATTGGATTCCTACCCACTATGGTGCCTGCCAGGAGTTTCTTCTCTAGTGATGGTAGTTTCCTAACCTCATCATAACTTAACCTGCCAGTGACTACCTCACTAAGCCTGACTCTATACCTGTAGTTCGCCTCGCCCCTCTTCTCATCAGGCCATAGGGGTGTTTCATCCACGTATTGATCACTAATTACTTCGTAAACCCCCACGATCATGTTGCATAATTGCCTGCAGCCCTTCTTTGTGATGCGGAAGATTAAGTAGTCGCCCTTTGACACTGGGAGTTCGTTTTTACTGCCGAAGATTTTCTCCCTCCTCGTTACTTCCCAGTTTTCTTCAGTGATGTTGATAAGCCAGTAATTAGGCACACATTGCTTACTATGCAATTACTTTTAAACTTTAATAATGAGAAACCAATCCAGCATTGCGTATAGTGCTACAGTGATTTTGAATAATATAACGTGAATAATCCCATTTAGTCCTGACTGCTAAGCCATGCTAATGAAATTCCTTATGAGACTGCCGAGGCGCATCATCTCGAGGTATTCTAGGTTAGCGGCTATGAAAAGTAGGGCTATGGATATGACATAGTAAGTAAGTAACGTGACTAGGTCACTCACACCAATGCTACACAACACCCAGTTATCACTGTTCAAAACCACATCACACCATAACTTCAAACGCCTCGAATACTCACCATGGCGCCTCAGGACTATTACGTAAATCGCCAAAGCCACTGAAATGACGTAAGTGGCTAATAGGGCACCCGCAAAAACCACATAACGCCTCAAACAAGTCAAAAACGACCTAGGGGACGCATCAGATAAGGCCTTGAAATGCCTCGATGTAAGCTCAATAGAACCTACTGCCGAGAATGCATAGGCGAGCAACTCAATTATGCCGTGCGGGAAGAGGAAGGCGACTACCCACGCAGGTACTAGCATCAGCGGCGAACCAGACATGTGGGCAACATTAATACCCACCGTAAACCCAGTCAGGGCCATGGATACTATGAGGGCTATAAGACCCAACACAGGCAATACCGCCAAAGCATCAACCCTCAGATTATGAAGAAAAATATAACCAGGACCCAGCACTGCACCCTGCGGGTCTATACCATTAATAATTAACTGACCCACTGAATAGCGGTTAGCGTAGAAGCCAATTATTGAAAAGATTGCTGTGACCACGAGCTCAAGAGCATACACAATAAGGACCAACTTAACATTGACCCCCAAGACCCTCCTGACACCAATACCCAAGCACCCACCACCCATTGCCAATACTTCAATACTTAAAACATGCATTCATCATCTCATTAACAGCATAATGTTAAAATTGGGATGATTTTTAAGTAGATAGTGATTTTAGAGGGTTACCGAGCACCGAGTCTCTTCAAGACGTCCCTAAATCCAAGGTACATTAGCAGGGGCCCTATGAACCCAAGACCCAAAAGTATGAATAATATGCCTGCGGCCGTGAATAAACCCTTATCGTACTTACTACCAAGCCTTATCCCACCAATCACAAACGCAAGAATATTCCCTACATAAATTAGTAATACAGCAATACCGGCGACTGAACTGCCATATGTCGCACCGGCTGAGCCCATGGCGGCTTCACCAATCAATATAAGAAATCCAATTATGCCAATTATCAAACCTATTATTAACAAGGTCGTCCCTGTATAACTAATTTTGAAGCGATTATCAACATTGGCCAAGACCCTAAAA
This sequence comes from Vulcanisaeta sp. AZ3, assembly GCA_000960865.2. Taxonomy (GTDB): domain Archaea; phylum Thermoproteota; class Thermoprotei; order Thermoproteales; family Thermocladiaceae; genus Vulcanisaeta. The sequence goes on from JZWU02000018.1 coordinate 29,417, forward strand.
CCAGGCCTAATCATACTAATCACTGCATAAAGCGTTATGGCCGCGGCAATTATGAGAAGGATACTACCAGCAATCATAGCACTCGTCAATGTTGCAACCCCCTGAAGAAGCCGACGCCAACGTGGGGCTCAATACTCTAGCACCTGCATCCATAATAAAACTAGCAATTATGATGTAAAGAAAACCCCTTCTCAAAGCCCTAAGACCCACAACCTCACTCTGCGCCATCGCGCACCTCCCAACCTGATTGTTTTTAAATTCTCTGTTAAAATTGTATATTCCCTAATTTAGTTGCTTTTTTAATTTTTTGTTAATGCCCATTCTAGAGACATTATACTTACAAATATGCATTCAGACACATTGAATAATTTATAACCGACTCGTAAAACTACACGATCCCCTAAACGCAACGCACAAACAACTGCATTAGGAACCCAGACCCAGCATGCACCCAAGTCATCCCCAACAGCGCTGGTTCAGTCAATACAACACCCCATTAATATCAAGGTTAACACAAGGATTACACAAGAAAAAATATTAATCATAACAAACAACACTACTCCCGAGATGGAGAGAATTAAACTACCATTTGCATCAATGATTATTGAATTCACAGATAGGGATAGGGCCTTGGAACAAATCAACGAGTGGGCTGAGAGAGGCATGAGCCTACCCGTCGTGTCCTTCGGACCAGAGGGTTGTGGTAAGACGGCTATTCTCAAGCAGGCTGCGCATATGTTGAGAGAGCTTGGTTACAACGTCTTCTATATTAATCCCTTGGAGAGTGAGTTCATGGCTGAAATTGAGGATAAGGATGTTAAGAAACAATTCTTCGAGATTGTTCAGGAGGCTATTAAGAGCGAGCGTTGGTCCTGGATTGCAAACTCAGTAATACTCCTAACACGAGAATTACTAAAAAGGAGGAAGAGGAAGATTGCCGTAATCGTTGATGACGCATTCCAAGCAATAGGCCTTGATAAGGCGGCGGCATACGTGAAAGGCCTACTAGGCTTAATAGAACATCCGCCACAACCATACGATAGAATAATCGCAATAGCAGCAACAAGTGAAGGAGTATCAAGGGCTGAGATTGGTAGACACCTATGGTCAAAACTAATACCAACATGGAACATGCCCAAGAAAGGCTTTGAGGAGCTTTATGAGAAGATTCCAGGGCAGAAGCCCTCCTTCGAGGAGGTTTGGCAATGGACTGGTGGAAACCCAAGAATCCTAAGCATGCTATACGAGGCAAATTGGAATTACGAGAAGGTAATACAGAACTTCATTGAGAAGAAGAAGTTAGACAATTTCGTATTTACATTAAGCCAGGAGGAGAGGGAATGGCTGGCTGATGCCATTGAGGATCCAGACAGTCTCTATGCTAGAGAGAGAATACCACTCATGAATAAACTAGTCGAAATGAACCTACTAATAGACGAAATACATTACAGAGACCCAGACCTCTGGATAGACCAACCACCACCCAAGAAAGACCTAGAACTAGGCATTGGAAGCAAGGCCGCATGGCAAACACCAATACACAAAAAAGCCATAAAACAAGCACTACAAAACACACAAAAGACCCCCTAACACAACACCCCAGCGAGAATAATACCTATATTATATAAGGAATAATATTTCAACAAGTCAAGAACCAAGCCCTAAACCTCAAGAACCCTCCCCAACCCATCACGAACACCCCAAACAACAGCCCAAACCAATGAGAAACTCCACACCAAGGCAAGAACTCACCTCCTCAGGGCAAGGAGGAAATCAAAAATCACGACACATAACAACCCAACAAACCAAACATACCAATCCCCCATAACCGCCAGCTCATTAAACAACCCCAATACCCCACAATCAAACGAAACAAAGCCCACCAAATATGAAGTTGTTTTACTCATGCAATAGGTTCATGATGACTTGCCTGTTAAGGTTATTAGAGCCATACTTATTGGAATGAATGAGTATTAAGATAGCCTATGGTGATTAACCCTAGTACCACTAGTACTAAATAATTTACTCTTCACAATCACCACTATTAAGCTCTGGCCCATGACCAAAACTAACATACTTCCAA
>JZWU02000019.1:0-30843 GCA_000960865.2 Vulcanisaeta sp. AZ3
TTCTGATTAGTAATTACTTGTTTATTAGGATAAGGTATTTATAGGGGTCTAATTATTATGTCGTGATGTCTATAGTGAAGTTTGAACCTGAAACTAGGAGGGTTCAACTAACGGGCGGTGCAACCCTAATAGTATCGTTGCCCAAGGAGTGGACTAGACAGGTAGATTTAAAACCAGGCGATGAAGTGCTAGTCATACCACAGCCAGATCTATCGCTCCTAGTAGTCCCGAAGAAGATGGTTAAGGCACCATTGCTTGAGTCTTCAATAAACGTGGCCCAAGACCTCTCAAGTGCAGACCATTTAGAGAGAATTCTACTAGCTTATTATCTCTCTGGTTATGATATATTCAGGCTTAACTTTGACATAACAACCATAGATCTTAAGAGGCAGATTAAGGATATTGTACGGAGAAAGTTAACAGGCGTTGAGATAATCGAGGAAGGTAGAAACACACTAACTATCCAGAACCTAATCAATGTGCCTGATATAAACATTAAGGACATTATTGTAAAGCTAGTGAGAGCGGTTGTTGGAATGATAGATGACTTGAAGTCACCAATAGAGAATGGTGATAAGTCAATGGCCATGGACATAATAGAGAGAGATAACGAAGTTGATAAATTCTACTGGCTATTAAATAGACAGTTGAAGAGAATTCTCGTCAGTAAGCATGCTCTCAGTCTATCTGGTATTCAAGACCCACGGAATATAATTGAGTATGCAATAATCAATAAATCCCTCGAGAGAGCCGCCGATCACGCAGTTAAGATAGCCAGAGAGATAGTTAACCTAGGCGAGAAATACATACTACTCATACCGCAGGAACTCAGGCAGAAATTCAGTGATTTGCTAACTAGGGACTCAATGATTATGAATAATATCGGTAAGGCAATAATGGAGAAGCCAGACGTTAAGGAAATTAATTACATAATCGATATTGTGAAGTATGAAATAAGGTCCACAGTAGATTCGATAGATTCATCACTATACAATTACAACCTAAGTGCACAAGCAGCAGCATCAGCGAGGCTAATACTTGATAGCATTTATAGAATAGCGGAGTATGTGTCTGATATTGGCGAATCCATGCTTGATCTGTCTATTGAGCAATACAGTGCTTAGTAAAAACCATTGTAATAATATCTTCAAAAAGTAATGAATTGATTTAATAATAATCAATTTATACCCACAACTTCTTAAAAACCACACCACTTCCTCCCAATTAGAGAGTGATGAGGATGTTAATACCACAATGTCGACTTTAATATTGCAGATTCTATTAATTAACTGCCTAATTACATAATTCCCATCAGGTCCTCCAAATATCCTCCAATCTTCTCTCCAATCGCCAGGTAAGTATGGGGGATTGCTGACGATAATGTTTATGTGAATTCCATGTTTAATGGCATTAAGTACAGTTGTAGAGACTACATCAGCATAATTATGTAAACCATTATTTATGATATTTATTCTAGTATTCATTGAAGCGTTATAATCGTGGTCAATAGCTATGACCCATGGAGAAATATTTCTCTTAAGGGCTCGAGCAGCTGCTATTATGGCTAGTATTCCAGTTCCAGACCCAACATCAATTATTCTTGGAATACAACTATTAATCCTCATATAATGGCTTATCACCCAGCTGAGGGTCTCTGCGGTTTGCCAGGAGTCCTCGGCTGGTGGATAGACATTATTAAGTATTGTTAGTCTCATGTTCATTATTTAAATAGCACCATGTATATTATTACTGAGGGTATTAAGAGTAGTAGTGTTTCGTAGAGTAATGAGTATTCTGTGGGTTTTCCAGAGGCCATCGACAACACCGTTGCAAGTATTATTAAACCGCCCAGTGGTAACAATGCCTTAAGTAATGCATCTATTATAGAAAGGAGTAATGGTGGTACCCATGGTGTTATTAATGCTATTATTGTTGGATATAACATTACCGGTATTAATGATACAAAGATCCCGCTTAATAACCTAAGGTCTATAATCTCGCTACCAAGTAAATACTTATAGATAAATAATGCTATACCTAAGTAAGTAAGCATCGATATAATTGTTATATCTGTGGGTATCATAGGCACACCCTCAACGAAAACAAGAAGTAACAACTCATAGTTTTGCATAAAAGATATAACAAGCCCTAGTACTATTATTACCATTGAGTAGAAGAGGAGCAGGGTCGGACCAAGCCTATACATATTAATAACCATAGGCCTTAACAATAATGTATCTGTGAGCTCCATCGTCTTACTACTACCCCCCTGGCTAGGGTTTACTACTCCATTAATTCTCTCAATCAGTATCCTGCCCTTGTTAGTAACCTTTACGTAGGATCCATCCCTAATGACTAATCCATTTACCCTAAGCACCTCAATATCGTAATAAATCGAGGAAGCCGGTGCATTTAGGGCTCTCCTAATGTCAGAAATCTTCATCGTGCCTTGTTCAACTAACAATTTAAGTATTCGAATTCTCCTTGGCCTCATTAGTATGTAGCTAATGCCATCAAGATCATCACTCATTACATCATGATATCTACAGAGTAAGTATAAAAGAGTTCCTCTGCAGAATATTGCTGTGGTTAGTTTTGAAGATTTAAAGATTTCATTGAGCACATACATAATGAAGAGTAGGAGAATTAGTTATCAAGACCTGCTTAAGTGGTCTTCAGCAAATAAGGTCGGTAATGCAATGCTCTACCTACTAATTAGGGAGCTATTACGTGAGAGGAAGGTGAGGGTTTCCGGTGAGTACGTGATAGGTACGTTAAGGATAAACAACAATGATATCAAGCTGGTAATACCCATGTATATAGAGACGGCTTCCGAGGCTTTGAGATCCGGATCGACGAAGCGCCAGGTTAGGCAGAGGCTTACGAGAAGCACAAGCATACTTGAGGCATTAAGCGAGGGAGGTAAAATTGAGCAGAAGGGTACGGAAGAGGCTGGAGGTAAGGCTGAGGAAAAGCCTACAGTTGAGATGACGAAGGAGAACGCGGAGTCCAGGACTAACCAGGAGGTAGTTAAGGAGAAGGTTGAGGAAAGTGGTGCGGTTACTGAGGCAGTTGAGGTTACTTCGGGTAGGGTTAAGGATCGAGGTGAAGCACTTGTTGAAGAGGTTACGGATTACTCTACGTTCTCAACTAATGACTTATTTTCAATGCTTAGGAATGTAATTAATGAGGAGTTCCCGCAGAATAGGGAGGAGGCCTTTAAGGTTGCGGTGGCCATGCTTTCTTATTTAAATAAGTATTGGAGTGTTGGTGAGTTAAGATTGAGGTTTGATATTGCCAAGCAGTTTGGTGGTGTTAATGAGCGCATATTGAGGGTTGAGGATGGTGTCCTGAGAGTGCTTAGGAAGATGGGTATCATAGAAATTGTGGAGCCTGGCGTGATTAATAGAATTAGGGAGTTGCCTAGAGATTTCGTTAAGGTTAGGCTTGATTCAATCTTTACATAACAATATCCTATTAGATAGTAGCACCCTGGCCTTCCTGCTGCGTTGACTGCGCAGCTGGCTGGGCGAGTAATCTCTTGAGTATTGGGCTTGTTACTGCGTAGGTGATCTTATCCTCAAGATCCCTAGGCACTAAATAGCCTGGTGATCTAACAATTCTATCGCCAACCATCACATGTCCATGAGTCACAAGCTGCCTTGCTTCATACACAGTCTTCGCAAGACCCCTTCTATAAACAATAGTTTGCAGTCTTCTGTCTAACACGGCCCTAACATCAAGTGATAGCACAGCATCTAGAGGTATATCCTGCTCGGGTATGAAACCCGCCTTGAATAAGCTCTTCTTGAAAGCATTCTCTAAGGCGGCTCTCTCCTCGGCTGGCATCGAAAGTAGGGCCCTAGCTCTATGCTTTATCTCCCTAAGTATGGTTTTTGCGATCCAAAGCTCTCTTTTATTCCTCAATCCATACTCACCAATTGTCCTAAGCTCCTCATCTAACAACTCTCTATTCCAGAGTCTTCTCGGTTTACCGCCTATGTATTTCTTCCTCGACTTCTTCGGGTCGCCCATTCCAGAGGACAGAATTGTAACCCTTTTTAAATCTGTACCTCTCGTAAAATAATATAATGGATGCCATATTAACAAGAAACCTAAGAAGGAGGTTTAATGGAAGGGAGGTGTTAAAGGGTATAGATTTAGAAGTTGGTTATGGCATGATAGTGACGTTATTGGGGCCTAATGGCGCAGGTAAAACTACGCTAATTAGGATATTGACCACGGAATTAATGCCTCACAGTGGTGAGGCCTATGTAGCCGGCTTCGATGTAGTTAAACAAGCCAGTGAGGTTAGACGCAGAATAGCAGTAGTGCCCCAAGACGCCAGACCCATAACATACATGACACCCTACGAATTCGTCTACGCCTACCTACTCTTAAGGGGTTTATCTAGAGGTGATGCAAAGAGTGCAGCTAAGGACACCCTAGAGGAACTTGGGCTTTGGGAACTTAGGAGAACGCCGATTTATCAATTATCAGGCGGCATGGCAAGGAGAGTTTTAGTAGCTGCTGTATTGGCGTCTAATGCAGAGATTGTGTTCCTCGACGAACCCACGGTTGGACTTGATGTAGCCTCAAGACGTGTTGTGTGGAATTCCCTAAAGCAATACAGCGATGGTGGTGCTACGGTCTTCCTGACTACCCACTATATCGATGAGGCTGAGCAAATATCCAATATTGTACTCCTGATGGACAGTGGTAAAGTAGTTGCTTGGGGAAGACCTAGGGATTTAGTTGAGAGTCTCCCTGGTAAGTATGTTGTTGAGTATCCAATATCCATGAATAATGGCTCTTGTATAAAGATTGGGCCTTCCTGCATATCATTCGTAAATTCCCTAAATGAGGTTAGTGAGGGTGCACTCAGGGTTTCTCCAAAGTCCCTTGAACATTATGTATTAGTTACGATAAGATCCTGGGGTGAGGGTAATGAGGAGGGTTAAGGGTGGCTTGTTGCACCAATTAAGATCCATACTAGTATTGGCTTGGTTAAATGGACTACTACCAATAATGAGGTCACCACTTTGGGCCATATCAACACTCACCACTCCAATATCGCTATTAGTATTATTAACCATCCTTTACCGAGGGGTTGGTCTTGTCATGGGTATTGTTGGCGGTCTGGTTTGGTCTATATTATCAAGCGGTACCTCATTGATTGGCGATGCCTCGTACTACAGATTAGAACTCAAGTTTCAACAAATGATCGTTTCAACACCAACAAATCCACTTACATACACAATAGGCTTGGCGTTAAGCGAAGTAATATTCACCCTGCCAGGCATAATCCTATTCACAGCATTACTCACCATTGAGGTACATCTCAAGGTCGAGGGAGCCCTTGGGATTGCATTATCATTAGCGCTACTTTGGTACGCCATATCTGCATTATCATTCTATTCATCAACATTATTCACTTATATTAGGTACACGTGGGCCGTTACAAGCCTATTAACGTTAGCCCTCGGCGTATTACCTCCAGTCTACTACCCAGCCACTTACCTAGGCAATATATGGTGGATCGCCTACTTAATACCAACATCAGCTAGTGCAATGGTCATACAGGATGCCATCAACATTGTGCATTACTCACAAATACAATTACTCATTGCATACGCATCTGAGCTTGCTTGGTGCTTACTTGGCACCTTCCTGGCAATTAAGGTTGCGAAGTGGAGGTCTCCCTAGGTATGGCGTGAAGAATTTAAATTAGCACCCAAATTACTAATTGTATTGTTATGAGCAATAAAAGAAATTATGTAATTGCGAGGTACGAGAAGGAGGGCTATGTCTTCGAAATACTCGTAGATCCTGATGCAGCTCTCGATATGAGGCTTGGTAAGTCCGTGGGTATAGACAAAGTGTTAATTACAGACACGATTTATAAAGATGCTAGAAGGGGGCTCAGAGCAAGCGAAGAGTCATTAATGAGAGTTTTTAAGACCACCGACCCGAGGAAAGTGGCTGAGTTCATAGTTAAAAATGGGGAGTTACCATTAACAGCTGAACAGAGGAGAAGGTTAATCGAGCAGAGAAAGAAGCAGATAGTTGATTGGATAAGTAGAAACTGCATCGACACTAGGACTAAGACCCCAGTACCACCTCAGAGAGTCGAGGCGGCAATCCAGCAAGTCGATGTTACGATAGACCCATTTAAACCTGTAGAGGAACAAGTAAATGCTATAATAAAGGCCCTACAGAGGATCTTACCTATTAAGGTTGCCTCAAGCGTACTCGAGATTAGAGCACCAGCTAACTACGCACATAAGGTTAGGAATACCCTATCTAGGATGGGTAGAGTCATTAAGGAAAGGTTTGAAGGTGACGGTTCACTAATCATGCAACTAGAAATCCCTGCAGGACTCCAGGACACAATAATCGCTAAAGTTAATGAACTAACTCACGGTTCCGGCGATGTCAAATTACTATCCGCATCATGAGAATTCAAAAAATCCTTAACTATCCTAACCTCTCGTTCACCACTTTTGTGGTGATGTAAAATTAAGGAGAGCATTAGATTGACAGGAGATATGCTTGTGGTATTAAGTCTACGTTCTCCATTGAGGAGAGGCTTAAATTAACTAGCTGCATACTAAGGGTTACGGCTTGAGCCTTTAAGTTTACTGGGTCATATGGTTTTAGGGTTAAAAATAAATTGGGAATGGCAGGGTTGTTTTATTATGCCGCTTTATGTTAGTGATAGGCAGATAGTGCTTCCGGGTGATGTAGTGGCTACGAAGGACTATAACATAGGTGGTAGTGTGTATTGGGAGGAGGATGTGGCTTATTCAGCGGTGGTTGGTTTTGTAAATGTCAAGGGTGAGCGTGATGTTGAGATAATACCGTTAAGTGGTATCTATAGGCCTAGAGTTGGTGATATAATCATTGGCTACGTAGCTGATGTAGGCCTCACGGGGTGGATTGTGGATATAAACTCACCATACCAAGCATATTTACCAGTTCAAGAGGCTACATTAAAACCCATAGATCTGACAGCCGTTGATTTAAAGAAACTACTTAATACTGGGGATGTTATTCTCGCCAGGATAGTAGATTTCAATCTAACCAAGGATACACCCGTAACCCTGACCCTCAGAGAGGCTAGGCTGGGTAAAATTGAGGATGGCACGCTCGTCGAAATTGATCCTAGTAAAGTTCCGAGGGTTATTGGTAGAAGGGGTTCCATGGTCAGTATCTTCAGCGAGGAACTTGGATGTGACGTAACAGTTGGTCAGAATGGGAGGATATGGATTAGATGTAAGTGTTCTAACGATGAGTCATTTGTTGCCAGGACCATTAAATTAATAGAATCTGAGAGCCACACCAGTGGATTGACGGATAAAGTTAGGTCAATAGTTTCTCAATACAAGACCAGCAGGAAGAGCTAAGGCTCACTGACGTCTAACCAGGTCTTCTTAAGCCTAGCCAACTCCTCATCCCTAACCTGCTTCCTTCTCTCACCCTCCATGAATAATTTCCTCTCAGCATCATTATTAGGCACATACTCAGCAACAGGCGCCGGCCTCCCCGTAATATCGACATGTACGTATGTGTAATATGCCGTGCATACATGCCTAACCTGCCCGTAAGCGCCTCCCGCTATTACGTCAAGCAAGATCTCCATTGAGGATTTACTTACGTATGTTATCCCAGCCCTAACCGTAACAATATCCCCAACCCTAATTGGAGCGTAGAATGCAGTTTCATCTACAGAGCCAGTCACAGCTGCGCCGCCTGAGTACCTCGCTGCTAAAAGCCCTGCTATATCATCAAGCCATGCCAATAATCTACCACCAGACACAAGATTCCCCACAAAGGCATCTGAAGGCGTTGCCCAACGACTTGATTCTACACGCCACCTAAGGCCGATAGTAGGATCTGTTAAGTCAAATCTCTTAATCTTTCTATCCTCAATCTTTTTCTTTCTATACTCATACCTCTTCCTAGCCTCCTCATACATCTCAAACTCATCACTTGAGGGTTCTATCTTATTATTAATTGGTCTTGGAACACCATACTCATCTACAGCAACGTAGGAGGCGGTAGCTATCGTGACCAAAGCCTGTTTGCCACCTGGTGCTTCCTTCCAAGCCTCAATCCTTACCTCCATAGAAGAGGTACCTGCATACTCAATCCTGGCCTTAAGTATTACGAATTCTCCAAGTCTAACTGGTCTTATGAAGAAATGCCTATCTAAGTATGCAAGTACGGCAGGCCCCCTTGAGAATCGCGTGGCTGCTACAGTACCTATATTTGCCATCCACTCAAGCATTCTACCACCAAAAAGATTACCCAATGAGTTCGTATCAAACGGCTGTACGGCTTCGACAAGAACAACCTCAGTATCTCTAATACTAACCATACAAGTGATTGTCGAATCCCGACTTTAAAGCGTTGCTGTCTATAAGGGAAATAGATAAAATGATTTAGACAGGGGTTAGCCTCAATGGTAAGAGCGTTATTCATCGGTCGTTTCCAACCATTACATAGAGGTCATGAAGAGGTAATTAAGTGGTTATTGAATAGGCATGAGGAGATTGTCGTGGCCATAGGCTCAGCTAATGAATCATTCACGGAAAGGAATCCCTTCACTGTTGGTGAAAGAATTGAAATGCTTAATACAATGCTCAAGGAATTGAGCCTGTTAAATAGGGTTATGTATTGCGCCGTACCTGATACGAAGGGTGATTCAGCTCTATGGTATGCCTATGTACGTGAGCAATGCCCATCCTTTGACATAGCCTATACAAATGATGAGTTCACGAGATTATGCCTCGAGTACGGAGGTATTAAGGTAATGAATACCCCTCTCTTTAATAAAGAGGTATATAGTGGAACCAGGATTAGGAAGTTAATGGCCATCGGTGATAAATCGTGGCAAAGCCTCGTGGCAACAGGCATATTATCAGTTCTAGTCAGAATTAATGCTGAGGATAGAATTAAGAGAATAATGCAAAAATAATTTAAGGGGTTAATCCACGATTATTAGCGTGGGCGAGGAATTCTTTGAGGAAAGCGATGAGGAAACACCACCTCCAGCCCCAACTCAAGGTGAAGAAGGTAGTGAAATTTCCGGCAGGAAAATGTACATGTGCCTTAAATGCGGTAGGATATTCGCACTTGAGGATATGATAACACCAGGCGTTCATTGCCCATACTGTGGTTATAGGATTATTGTTAAGGTTAGGTCATTCCAAACAAAGAGGATTACACACATCGACTAATTCACAAGCCAAATCTATCCTTCACAGCATCTATCACGTACAGCGCCTCCTCATAATAACGCCCTGGAGTTGTTGTTGGTTCACTATCCATGTAACTACTGTATTTATTAATTGTTGTTGGTTCTGTCAAGGCAACCACGGCCAAGAACCAAGTCTTTACTGTATTCCAAACATTATACCCACCGCCTCCAGTCAACACTAACCTACCGCCTGAAAACCTGTGAGCTATATCATGAACCAAATTCAGAACCTTTAGATATGACGCTGTTGTTAAGTTTAATATGCCTAACTCATCATCGACATGCGCATCAACGCCAAATTGAAGAATTACGAACTCAGGCATGTACCTCTCAAGCATGGGCTTTATAATTTCATCAATAACCATAGAATAAACATCATCGCCAGTACGTGGAGGTAACGGTATATTCACCTTAAGCCCCTTACCCGAGTCAATGCCATCTTCATCAATCCAACCTGTACCTGGATAAAACCCTCCATCATACCCATGTGTGGATATTAAGAGGACATCCTCATTATTAAAGACATTCTGTGTTCCATCAGCATGGTGAACATCAACATCTACTATCGCCACACGCCTGATACCTTGACTTCTAAGCCACCTCACTGCTATGGCTATATCATTGTAGACGCAGAACCCAGCAGCCTCGCTGGGCTTTGCATGATGAAAGCCACCACCGGGATTAAACGCATGAAGGTATTTCTCACTATGAACAAGCTTAGCGGCCAATAACGTACCACCAACCCTAACTGCAGCAGCCTCGTGAATACCCTTAAAGGCAGGTGTATCACCATAATCCAAATAACCAATCCCTGACTCAGAGGCGCCCTTAACATAATTTATGTAGTCCTTAGTATGGACTAGCATTAACTCATCATCTGCAGCCAATGGTGGTTCAATGATATCCACATAAGTACCTACTAAACCATGTTCTCTAAGTAACTCCACAAGCCTTTGTTCCCTATGCGGATTAAATGGATGCCCTATGCCAAAATTATAATTAATATATTTATCTGAATATGTAAGTGCCAATCTCTCCATATAATTTAGATAATAATTAAGGAAGTAATTAAATTTTATTGGGGATGGATCTCCAGGATTTCCACGTTAAGGTAGTTTTCAATCAAATTATTGTCTATTAATGAGTTCAATAAATATCTAGATTTATCGCTAGGTCTAATTATTAATTTATTATCATCAACGTTCACCGAAAGGTCATGAGCCCTAAGCACGTTCAATATAGTATTAATATCTCCATTAACCCTAACGATAAGCTCAAGGAGTTTAGATTCTTGTCTCTTCACATTATGATCTCTAATTAACTGAATAACCTCATGTACTATCTCACGAATCGAAGTCTCATTAGGTATTGAAACGATTAATGTGGGATACCCCTCATAGGAGAAGTGTTGTGCAAAATCGGTTGGATCTGGTATAGACGCCTCATAATCATCAATTCTAATAGGTTCAGACGTCATTATCGACCATTTACTGGAGCTCATGAGAACCATTATTAGGTCGGGCTTCATATCGTTAACAAGACCATGAAGCTTTACTGAGTACTTACTCTTAAGTGTCAGCGCATCGTACCTAACGGGTATACCCTCATCATCTAAATCGTAAAATTGCGCCTTTCCACGAATAGCCTCCCATGAATTATAGGGCCAGGGATTAGCCATAGGCACGATATTTATGGTCCATTTAGAGAGTTGTGAGGTACTGAAGGTTGGTATTGAGTATACATCATTAACGCACTTATTGAGAAGCATATACAGTAAAGCGTTGCTTATTCTATAATCATTTATGGAGAACCCCGTGATTATCAAGGCTCGTTTAGCCCCAGCACCTGCTGTGAATACAGGATAAGCCTTATCTGCAGATGGCCCACACTTCATAGCATCCATTAATGTAAATGCATATTCAGGCGTTACCACATCCGTCAATAATGCCTTGAAGGGCTCACCAATAAATGGCACATGGAATTTTAGACCTGAGTATTTTTATTATGTACCTCCCATGATGTGAGGTATTGTTTCCCTAAGCTTCTTAGCAATACCTAGTGTTTCTTCCATTACAGCACTTGGTTCTGCATTCCTAAATGCTATGACTGATGGTTTAGGCACAATGTGTATGTGGACATGTTCCTCAATACCTGCACCAGCCACCCTACCAATGTTTATCCCAATATTAAAATCTCCATAATCAATACCTAACGCCTCCGTCAGGGCTTTAACGGTAATGATTAATAGGGTGCTACATTCATGAAGTTCATCACTATTTAAATCTGTAATTGATGGAACATGCCTATTAGGCACAATCATTACGTGACCCACATTATAGGGATACTTATTCATAACTACAAAGCAATACCTGCCCCTATAGACCACCAACTCATCATCACTATGTAAATAGGCACATAATGCACACTCACCACTCTTATTATTCGTAGATCTTATGTATGACCAACGCCATGGAGAAAATACTGTCTCCACAAGGATCGCCTAAGTTAAAGGGTTAAAGTATTTTTATTCTAATACACCTTAAACTCAATGCCCAGGATAATCCATGTTAGGAGGTTCATACCCCTAACCGTGACTGTTAGCCAACTAACCAGAAGCCTGGACTTTGAGGAGGCATTGAATAGACTTGATGATGCACTTAATAAGGCCTTAAGTGAATTGAGTAACGCCATTGGTCCACAAAATATTAAGCAGATTGGTATTAACGTTAGTAATGTTGTTCTGGGTAATGTAAGTGGGATCTTAATAGTAGCTTATGCACTTGTTGACGGAGATAATGAGGTTCGTAAAGAGAATAAATAATAGCTAGGGATTATTAACAGAATTTAGAGTTAACGCTGTAAAATGATTAGATACAGCAGTTTAGGAAGATTAGCTAATGAAGTTAAGTTAATTCCTTTTAGTTCCTGGAGTAATTTTCTAATGGCTTATAGAACCTAGCGCGATGACTAATACTTAGCGCACGGTTTTTAACCAATTCTTAGATGGTATGAAGGGCGATGCTATAGTTATAGTGCCCAGTAAAAACCAATAGAGAGGTAGTAGGATTAATGCCTTACCCATGCCCATGCTTTCTCGCACATAGTCCTTCATTAAATATAGTATTGCAATTTCCGAGAGTATCATTACAAGTATTAACTGATAAATAATACTCACAGTAAAAACGCCATTAATCAGTGTAACGTAGGCTACGTAAATGAAGCCGACAGCCGATATTATTAAGAGGGTCGGTGGTAAGGAGATTAATATATAAAGCATTAAGACCCTAACTGCATAATTCAATTGCACACCTTGCTTAAACAACATTATAATATTCTGAGCATAACCCCTATTCCACCTAATCCTTTGCCTAATGAAGCTCATTATATTCAACGGTGCAAGCTCGTAAACATAAGAATCAAGAAGACCAACACTATACCCCCTACTTGCTAGCTTAAATGACAATAATGCATCCTCAGCCATACTTTGAGGCATTGAATCAACAACTTGCCTCCTAATGAAGAGGCCCTCGCCAGACAGCGGAGTTATTTTAATGGTAGCTCTCAGAAAGGGCACAACGGCATTGTACCAAATAATTGTCTCTAAATACATCAAACCGCCAAGTGCAGAACTCCTAAACCTATACACCCTAGTACCCACTGCAGCATAATTTCTCTCCATCATTAAGGCAACTGCACTGAGCACTTGATCGCTTGGAAATACATCATCAGCATCGTAAAATCCAATTATTGAACCGCTGGCATGTCTCATCGCAGTATTCATGGCGACAGCCTTAAGTCTGCGTCCTGAATTCTCATTAATCAATATTCTAATGTTCAATGAGTTCAGAAACCTCTCCACAGTTCTCAATGCCTCACCTAAAGTATTTGCGTCATCATTGTCGACCACAATTAAGACCTCCATCAGATTCTTTGGGTATGTCTGTGAGGATAGACTATCTAGAGTTTTCTCAATGCTTTTTCTTCTCTCCCTATAGATCGGTATTATTATTGAGACCTTTGGTAGCTCATTCGTATTATTAACAATTGCTGGTCTTTCATAAGCATTGACTCTCCTGGATATTAAGTATTGGATTGTCCATAATGCGGTACCAATTAGTATTAATGTCTCTAGTAATGCTATTAAGTTCATAGGCATATCATGAGTTATACATCTAATATTTTTAAAGTATTTTTATCGCATGAAACATAACGTGATAAGTATAATCAACATAATTACGACAAGCCACATATCTAAACTTATTATTCGTCTAAGAACTAGGATGCTAGTATCTCAATAAATCAACTATATTACTGATCATCTTGTGAAATGAGTGTTTTAAATAATTGAGAATAGAGTATCTCGTGGATCTAAGCATTAGAGTAATTCAAGATGGTGATGAGTATCAAGTAATCATAGAATGTGATGGATCGACAAGGATTGAAAGAGCTCAATCAATAGATTCGCTCATAAATATAGTAAGTAATGACATTAAGGAGCTACTAACCATGAAGGAGAACACAGAAGCACTTAAACCCAGTGATTGCGTATTAAAAGGTTGGTACATTAGGTTACCTATTACGAAAATCCTCGATATATTGGCATACGTAGTAAAGGAGGATGGGGAAAATCCAACGGAGAGACTACTGAGCTACTTAGATGTACATGGGTTGAGTAGATCGAATTATAGAGTTATCGTACCAACACTATCAGCTCTAGGCCTTTGGAGGCAGGGTGAATTGACCAGGGAGGCTGAGGAGTTAGGTAAAGCTATAATTAATAATAACCAAGACATACCAAACCAACTATTTAACATAGCCATTAAGAACTGCATCCTAAGGGATGCGCTCGAGGGGCTTGCTAATGGTGCACCAATTAATGAGATTACCAAATCCATGGGTCTAACGAGGAGGGATGAAATTAATTACACGACAAACCTACTTGAGATGTTAATGAGTAGTGATGGATTTAAATGCCTACGATTGGCTAAGAGCATTAGTAATTATTTAAAGAGCGGTGGATGCCTAGCCGAGGTTGAGCCTGTAAATGCCTGTATCATGGATAATGTGGTCACAATCTTCAATTATCTCATAAACAATAAAGGTTTTCACATGGTGGGACTTCTAAGCGATATTGATGTTAACGTGAACTTAAGTCTCATAACCACGCAGGTGAATGGCGACCATGCTATAATAATGCAGAGCAACAAGCCTGTTGGGGTTCTTGTGGGTGATATTGTGGTGACTAATAATAATTATGCACCTAAGGCTAGGGAGACCGTGGATAGACTTGAGCCCATGACTGCGAAAATAATGAGAAGTAATAATCTATCCTTTAGCATGGTTGTTGTTCCCATAATAATTAGGGATAGTTGTTCTAGGATGAAGGTCTACGTAATGGTTGGCAATAAGGCTGGTGATTGGGTTGCTAGGGTTTTTGACCTGCCTTAGGTCTCCTTAGCGTACACACTTATTAGGGACCTGAACCCCATTTTATTATAGAAGTTAATGGCTATTTGGTTTTGGGTTGGGAATTCAGCAGTTATTAATTGAGCGCCTCTCTCGCGAAGTAATGATATTGCCTTCTCAAGTATCTGCCTACCCAAACCCTTGCGCCTGTACTCAGGCATTATATAGAAGTCCACAATAGCCCCCTCAATAGATGGTGAGTAAAACAATCTCTCCCTAATGTCAGCCTTAATCACACCGATAATCTTCCCATAATCCTCAGCAACTAGAACTAAGTGGCTCTTACTGTCACGAATAGCATTCAGCAAGTATTCCCTGGCCCGTTCTGCACAATCATTTCTAGCGCTGAATAACGGGTCGAACTCGCCATTTAGTCTCTTTAACCTGACCACGAGATCCATGAGATTATCAACATCACTCTCCCGAGCCTCCCTAATTGTGACCATACCAGTAATAGTATTCTCTCTAGCCTTAAAAATACTTTTATACCAAGAGGTACTATGGAGAATTAATGACCAAGCAATCTCCGGTGCCATTATTAGTTAATGGTAAGAGGAGTGATGGTAGATTACCAACCGAGCATAGGCCCGTTAGAATGGAGATCGGAGTTTTAAGTAATGCTGAGGGTAGTGCCTTAGTGGCCTATGGCAATACCGTGATCCTGGCCGCGGTTTACGGACCTAGAGAGGTCCCCCAGAAGCATCTGGAGCTTCCTGATAAGGCGATACTGAGAGTTAGGTATCACATGGCGCCTTTTAGTACGTCTGAGGGGAGAAAGAGTCCAACGCCTTCCAGGAGGGAGATAGAGATTTCCAAGGTGATTAGAACAGCATTAGAGCCCGTTGTCCTATTAGAGAGATTCCCAAGGACCGCAATAGACGTGTACATAGAGGTACTTCAGGCAGACGGCAGTACTAGAGTTACCGGTATAACTGCCGCATCTCTAGCCCTTGCCGATGCTGGAATACCCATGAGAGATTTACTTGTTGGTGTTTCGATAGGCAAGGTCTCAGGAACCATAGTGGTTGACTTAAATCAGCTGGAGGATAATTACGGCGAGGGTGATATGCCATTTGCAATTATGTATGGTCGTGGATTAATAACGCTTATGCAATCAGATGGTGAGTGGACGCCTAATGAGGTCAGTCAAGCCATTGATTTAGCGTTTAAAGCGGCTGAGCAAATATATAGGCTTCAAAGGGATACTTTAAAGGGTGGATTTTCAGTAGAGTATTAAAATCAAGTTCCTTTTATCACCATATATTTCCATCTCCAACATTCACATTATTCAATAATTATTTGATTATTTCGAAATTATTAAGGTTTCATAATTCACGGATTTTACCTCAAATAACGAACCATTCGAAAAGTCCAAACTCATCATTTAAATGATTAAGATTATAAATGGCTTAATTTCTCATCTCAATTAAATGCTTAGTGTAACTCAGGAGAGGGGTGTGATTCCCAAGCTTAAGCAGGAGGTCATGAGTAGGTTGGTAGGGCAGGGTGTTAGGATTGATGGTAGGGGATTAAATGATTATAGGAAGCTAAGTATTAGTGTTGGTGTTGTTAAGACCGCTGATGGCAGTTCATTAGTGGCCCTGGGCAATACCAAGGTGATAGCCGGTGTTAAGGTTGACGTTGGCAAGCCCTTTGAGGATACACCAGATGAGGGTGGATTAATAGTTAACCTAGAGATAGCTCCAACAGCCTCGCCAGACGTGGAACCTGGACCACCAGATGAGAGTGCGATTGAGATTGCAAGAGTTGTTGATAGGGCAATTAGGCATAGTGGTTTTCTGGACTTTAAGTCCTTATCAATAGTCACGGGTAAGCATGCTTGGTTCCTGTGGGTGGATATTTATGTGCTTAATCATGATGGTAATCTTGTAGATGCATCCACTATAGCGGCCATCACGGCAATGATGAATACCTCATTACCTAAGGTTGAGCTTGACCCTACAGGTAATATACTGAGAATTGATAAGAGTAATAGAACACCACTATCATTTAATGTCGATAAGCTACCATTGACGGTAACCCACATAAAGATTGGTAATGTTTTAATGGTAGATCCAACCCGTGAGGAGGAGTACTTATCTGATGGCACTTACATGGTTGGTATATCCAGTGGTAATGTTGTGGCTATTCAAAAGGTTAATGGTGCATTTACGAAGGACGAAATTAACAACATAATTAATGACTCAGTTAATCAATACACCAAATTGAAAGATGAAATACTCAACATGATGGGAAACCCATCAAATGAGCTTAAGTTATGAATCAGTCTAGCCTAATCATCACTGAGTACTTATCAGCGCTGCAGTACCCTCATCACAAGTATTAGCTCTAAAATTATATTAATAGAGTTTATGCCGTATCAATAGTGGCTAGTGTAGGGCTTAGATTTGAGGATTACGTAGCAGAACTATTGAGTAGACTTGGGTTCAAGGTCATTGGTAGAAGAGTTAAGGTCACGATTAATGGTATTGAGGCCGGTGAGGTTGACATGATGGCTGAGGATGATTCAGGAAATAGATATGCCGTTGAGGTTAAATCTGGTAAGGTTGATGTTAGTGCAGTAAGGCAGGCTTACGTTAATGCAAAGGTCCTCAATGCAAAACCACTAATTGTCTCAAGGGGCTATAGTAACGATTCTAGTAAGGCGTTAGCTAATGAGTTAAATGTTCAAGTTATAAACCTCGAGGATGCAGTAGTCCTAACAGTTGATGAATTAAGGGCTGTCGTTGAGAGCGTGATTTATGAGGCCATTGGTGATTTAATAAATACGATATTCTCATTAGCTTCAAAGTCATGTAACGAGAATATAAGGACTATGATGAGTGCTGTGCTTGAGTGCAATGATTGGAATTGTGTCTGTAACAAACTGGGCGTTAATGAGAGTGACTGCGGTTCCCTAATTAGCGATATAAGAAAGGAGTTAGGTCTCGGTAATATCTCACTGTCAAAGTTAAGAACTGCAATTCGCCTTTATAACCTCGTGGCCTTACTCATTAATTCACGTTCAAGAGCTAATACTTAAATTAGCTTGACCGCGCATTATTATTGATGGGAATCGAAGATTTAATAAAAGCCTACAGACCCGTATGGGCCTTAGATCATGCAGGAGCATTACTAGGGTGGGACCTAGAGGTTAACATGCCTGTGGAGGGAGCCTCAGCACGTGGCGAGGCACTTGCTCAATTAACATTAATACGGAGAGAGTATTTACTCAAGCTTAAGGATTTGGTAGATAGGTTTGAAAGTGCTAAGGACTTAGACGATTTTGGGAGAGGAGTCATTAGAGTTTTGAGGAGGGAGTTAAAGTATTACACATCAATACCTCCTGAAATACTTGAAGAGCTAAGCAAAACTACGACAGAGGCCGCCGTAGTTTGGAGAGAAGCTAGAAAGGAATCTAACTTCAATAAGTTTAAGCCCTACCTGACTAAGATCGTTGAGCTAGAAAGGGTTATTGCCGATAAGCTTGGTTATGAGGGACACCCATATAACGCGCTCCTCGATTTATACGAGGAGGGCTTTACTGTCAATGACGCCGATGAAATCTTCAATAAGTTAATACCTAATTTAAAATCAATACTTGAAAAGATAAGGAGTGAAAACAGATACCCAGAGAGGCATCCGCTTGAGGAGGTGCCATATGACATTAACACCATGAAGGTTGTTAATGAAGAATTACTTAAGATCCTCGAAATGCCTGTAGGGACTAGGTTCAGGATGGACGTCTCGGCACACCCATTCACAATAGGCATGTCTGTAAATGACGTTAGGATTACAACTAGGTATGAGGGTAAGGATTTCAGGGCAACCATGTTCTCAGTAATACATGAAAGTGGACATGCAATTTATGAATTATCAATAGACCCCTCACTAGAGATGACTCCAGTAGGCCGTGGGGTCTCCATGGGAGTTCACGAGAGTCAATCAAGGTTTTGGGAGAATATTATAGGTAGGAGTAGAGAATTTACGCATATAGTATATTCATTACTTAAAGAGAGGCTTCCCTTCCTCAAGGATTATAGTGAGGATGGTGTCTATAAGTACTTTAACATAGTCAGGCCCAGCTTAATTAGAGTTGATGCTGATGAAGTCACGTATAACTTCCACATAGCTCTTAGGTATGAGATTGAGAAGGAGTTAATAGCCGGTAAGCTCGATGTTTCAGACCTACCATCACTATGGAATGACTTCATGGATAAGTACTTAGGTGTTAGACCTAAGGATGATGCCGAAGGTGTATTACAAGATATTCATTGGTCCCAAGGGTCCTTCGGTTATTTCCCAACCTATACCCTTGGCAATGTCATTGCTGGTATGATCTATGCAAAATTACCCGGCCTTAAAGATAAGATCACCAATAGAAGGTTTAACGAGATAAAGGATTTCCTTAGGGAGAAGATTTGTAAGTATGGCGCCACATACCCACCCAAGGAGTTATTGATGCGTTCCTTCAACGACACATACAACCCAGACTACCTACTGAATTACCTACGCGAAAAGTACCTCGAGTAATTTGCAAAAACTTTAAAAGTAACGTTAGCCATAATGCGGAGTTATGAAGGTAGATATCGAGGAACTAAAGAGTAAAATAAAACCAAGGTTAAGACCAATAATTTGGCGCAATAACGACAACACCTTAATCCTACTTGACCAGAGGAAAATACCCTTTGAGGAGTCCTATGTAGAGTTGAGGGATCCTGTGTCCACGGCCGACGCTATTAGGCAAATGATTGTTAGGGGTGCACCGGCCATAGGGATAACGGCAGCCTACGGAATGGTCCTGGCAGTAGCCCATGGAAACGCCTCATCGCTCAATGAAGCTCTAACTGAGTTAGCTAGAGCTAGGGACACCCTCAATGCTGCCAGACCCACGGCGCAAAACCTCTCCTGGGCTACGGGGAGAATGTATAGTAAGGCTGAAAGAGTTATTCATAATGGTGAAGTGAGGACTGTTAAGGAGTTAGTAGATGTGCTTAAGGAGGAGGCCGATGCAGTATTTAATGAGGAGTTCGAAGCTGAATTATGGATGGGCATTTATGGCCTTGAGAAGGTAAGTGATGGCGATGCAATACTCACACAGTGTAATGCAGGTGGTCTAGCCACTGGTACTGGCATTGGAACTGCCACAGCACCAATTAGGGTTGCACACGCCCTTGGGATCAAGGTCTCAGTCTTTGCCCCTGAGACCAGGCCGTGGCTTCAGGGAGCCAGGTTAACAGTATATGAGTTGATGGCTGATGGAATACCCGTAACTCTAATTACGGATACAGCTGTTGGTTATGTGATGTATAGGGGTATGGTTAATAGTGTTATGGTTGGTGCCGATAGAATATTAAGGGATGGACATGTGTTTAATAAGATTGGTACATTTAAGGAGGCTGTAATAGCCCATGAACTAGGCATACCCTTCTACGCAATAGCACCCTCATCAACCTTTGACTTAAAGAGTAAGGTTGAGGATATAAAGATTGAGGAGAGAGACCCAGATGAAGTTAGAAAGATAAGGGGTGTGCCAATAACAGTGGAGAATGTGCCTGTGTTCAATCCAGTCTTCGACGTTACACCTCCAAAGTACGTTACGGCATTAATAACAGAGAAGGGTATTATATACCCACCATTTGAGAGGAACGTGACTAAGATATTGGGCGTTGAGTAAGCCACCTCAGGTTAATTCCTAACCTATATGAATAGTCACGGTATAGACTTACTAACCTACCATACCAACTAGGTAATTTGCTTGGGTCTGTCGGGTAAGCTTCATACAATGTCTTAACATCATTCATGTACCTCAAGGCTAACCTAAGCTTGGCCGCAACATCGGGAACCCTCATTAAGCGAAGCCCAATCTTTATCTTATCAATAAATGAGAGTTCCAGGTAGCCTCTCTCAGAAATTTCGAGAACCTCATCCTCAGTAAGCAACCTAGCTCTCAAACCCCTATTTAACTGATCATCAGTTAATGTTTGTAACATTAATCTGAAAACATCAAGCATCGCTTGCTTAATGCCATAAGCCCTCAAGTACTCAATGTTATACCTCCATAGAGCTTCCTCAGAGAAATCACCTCTCTCAAAGGCCTCAATAACAGCCTTAGATGCAAGCTCTGCAGACAGTAATGCAGGCCCTAAGCCCCCACCATGAACGGGATTTACAGTCACCGCTGCATCACCAACCGCTAAGAAGCCATTGGCAACCAACGATGGTAATGGTCTTCTTGTTGGCACAATACCACCACCTGCATGTATTACCCTCCTACCCCTCGTGTACTGGCTATTGGCTAAGTATTCATCATAATTATGCCTTGGGTTTAACCCCCTATCCTCACTTAACTTACCCCAAAGACCAAGCCCTATATTCATAGTATTCCTAGACTTCGGGAACAACCACCAATAACCACCAGGGGCTATTCTAGAGTCTAAGTAAATCTTTATGTACTCAGGTCTCTCTATATCATAATCAACCTCAATAACCTCCCTATAAGCATGAGATGCATCCTCAGGTAGTAATGGTTCAGAAACCCACCACTCACGAGGCAACCTACCCCTAACCACAGCACCGACGCCACTGGCATCAATCACAACCTTAGCCCTAAAGTCCTCAATCAATCCATCAGGCTTAAGAACCCTAACCCCCACAACCCTACCATTCTCTATTATTGGACCCTGAACCTTATACCCATCAAAGACTTGAGTCCCTGCGGACTCAGCCTCGCTAATCAACCACTGAGCCCACCTACTCATATCAAGACCAAACCCCTTACCAAGAACCACATACCTAATGGATAGGTCGGGGCTATAGAGCTCAGCACCCTCATACCTAATCGTAAAGACATGACTTGGGGGTTTAATGGCTAATCTATCGATATGATGAATACCAATCGCATCCCCCGTCACCTTAAAGACCTTATCCCTCCTCTTCATCTCCACGAGAGCCACGTTAAGCCCAGCCTTAGCCAGCAAGTATGATGCGTAAGAACCACCGGTACCCGCACCAATAACTACTACATCGAAATTTGCCATACTCACGAATGATCTTCAGTAGGTATTTTAAGCATTAGGGATTTGGTATGATTAATTACTTAATTGGTAATGGTAGCGACTCACCTGGCTTTAGTATGTATACCTTAACGTCAGGCATTAGAGACTCCGCAAGCTCCTTAAATACCTCCGGGTCTTGCTTAATGTCAGGAAATGTATTGTAATGCATTGGAACAGCCGCCCTAGGTCTAAGAAGGGTTAAGGCATAAGCCGCCTGCCTCGGATCCATTGTGAATAAACTACCTATTGGTAACAAAGCAACATCAATCCTGAAAAGCTTTCCTAAGATCTCCATCTCACTAAATATACCTGTATCGCCCGCATGGTATATCGTGGCCTCAGGAGCCCTTATAATAAAACCAGCAGGCACACCCCTACTCGAACTATGCAGTGCTGGTGTTACATAAACCTCAACCTCACTAGTTAATTTTGTAGAACCACCCACATTCATACCTATCGTATTCTTAACACCCTGCTCACTAAGGTAATTCGCAAGCTCAAAAACACCAACCACCGTGGCATTAGTCTTCTTAGCAATATCCACAGTCTCGCCTAAATGGTCGAAGTGGTCATGCGTGACCAATATGAAATCCGCATTACTAATATCATTGAGAGTGATCGGTGATAGTGGATTTGATATCCACGGATCAACCAACAACTTCTTACCACTAACGGAGACCTCAAAGGCAGAGTGACCAAGCCACCTAATATATGATTGTGAGCTCATCAAGATAACTAAGCGCCGGCACTAAATAAGTTTTAACACTAATTTCACAATGAGAGCCCATAAGGTATTTTTAAATAGTCTAAAGAGTAATTTAGGTAGTTAAGCATGACAAGCAATAATGAGGAGCTTAAGGGAAAGCTTCTGGAGTTATTGAAGGTTGATGAGGAGTTTAGATTAGCAGTCATGGGACTACTAGGCATCGCTAACCTAAGCTCATCTATTGATAAACTAACTAGGTCTATTAATGAACTAACAGAAATAGTGAAGAAGCACGAAGAAAGACTGGCAAAAATAGAAGATAGATTGATTAAATTAGAGGGAAGAGTAATTAAGTTAGAAGAGGGAGTAGCTAAGTTAGAAAAAAGAATAACCAGGATAGAGGAGAGATTAGCTAAGTTAGAGGAGAGAGTGATCAAGTTAGAAGAGAGAGTAGCTAGGCTGGAGGAGAGGATGGTTAAGTTAGAGGAGAGGATGGCTAAACTTGAGAAGGGAATGGCGTACTTAATAAGGAGGGTTAATAGGATTGAGAGGACTCTCGAGAGGTACAGTGTTAGTTTGGAGGATGAGGCTAATATTGTTGTTCAACATTACCTTAGGCAGAGGGGTGTGGATATTAAGACTAGGGTTACTTACTTTGATGGTAAGTATGAATTTGATATTTATGGGACTGATGGTAAAATAACCATAGTTGGGGAGGCTAAGGTTAGGGCTAGTAGGAATACTATTACTAGGCTTGTAAATAAGGTTAAGAAGGTGATGGATAGGTGGCCTGACAAATTTAAGGGCAGGGTTATCACTGTGCTTTACTGCATGAGAGCCTTACCAGGCGTCGTTGAGGATGCTACGGCCAATGGCATTTGGTTAATTGAGGATATGGAGGAGAGGACTGGGCTAAACCTCTAATGTTGTTTTGCCGCTCCCTTGATTGTGAAGGTTAGTCTTATGGCTCTTGAGTGAGGTGCGTAGATTAATATATCGTTTGGTTGGATGTTGTACTTACTCGTTAATGCCTTAACTAATTCGTAAATGCTACCTAACTTCATTGGGTGTTCTAGGTATATCTTTATATAAACCTCGAGGCCTGCCTTGAAGTCCTTAACACCAACCCTAGTGTACTTAAGAGAGTTCGTCTCCAGGTTCTTGAGTGTTTGGTCTACAATAGACTTCAAATCTCTCTGTAATCTTGATGCCATTTAATTGTTCGCAGAATTAAGTAATTATAAGGATTAATGTTCAGTCCAGGAATTCTGTCAAGGACTTACTAACGTACTTATTAATTAACTGTTCAATGGTGTAAGCCTTAGAAAGATCGCCAGGTCTTACTGTGATATCACCACCACTCGTTATCGGTAAAAATCTCCACTCATCACCCCTATATTTAATGGCCACATAAGCATCACCACCAGCCCTCTTGGCAAACTCGAGGAGCTTTTCCACCTTCTTTGCCTCAATCCTTATGGGTTTCCCCTTAGACCTATACTTGGCTTCTATTACGAGGGTGAATCCAGGACCTATGGCAACAATGTCTGGTACAAACCTCTTCCTAACACCACCACCTGATGAGCAACCACGAAGTACGGCGAGACCCATATCCCACAATATATTGGCCAGGGACCTCTCGTGAGATGATCCCTTCCTCTTTGGATGGCTCATGCTAATCAACTCTCAACTCCCTAATAATATTTGTGTCTGGGCATAGTAATACACATGCTAGGCTTGATTGTGAATCACAAAAGCCGCAGTTCGCGCTTATGGAGATGCTAGAGCTATTCTTAACCAATGCGTTGTAGGTTTCTGCTAGTCCAATGTCATATGTAAATACAAGGCTTGAGTGCGTAATTAAGTCCATATCGCCCAGGGAACCCGGCCTAACCAATAGGTATAAGTCACCCCCTGAATCCACATAATCCAAGAGCCAATTAACCACAGGCCTAGGCAAACCTCTAGGCAAAACCTCAGCATTACTATCTATTATTGGATCAATAAATAACTCATTGGGTAAGTTTAGCAGATGAGGCCTTATATCAATAAGCCTCGTGAGGGCATCTAAAGTAAGACCTATTATGTAATTCCCAAGGTTAATTACATACATAATCCACGCATCCCCAACCTCCGAATTCATAATAATTATTGACTTATCAAAATAATTCAACGATTTAGGTATGCCATTACCCAACCCACCACGAAACCTATACACACCTATAACCTCCTTACCCAAGGATCTAATCCCCCTAATAAATCTCTGATCAATCTCACCATTAACCTCCATACCCAGCTTATTAGTGAAGGTAAGCCTCGGTATATGATTAATCCCCAACCCAATTATTGGAACCGCCTCAGGAAGCATTAAAACTCCTCCTCCCCCTTCTTCACCTCCTCATACAACGCACCAATATCCTTCAATACATTATGAATCTTAAACACAGCATCCCTAACCTGCTCCTCCCTCTTCGCCCCCGTACACACAATCTTACCACTACTAAAGATTAAGAGAACAACCTTAGGATCATCCATCCTATAAATAAGGCCAGGAAACTGCTCAGGTTCATACATAGAGTTCTCCAGAAGTAAGGCTGACTTCTCAATATCCACCTCAGCATGTAAGTTCCCTGAAGCCACAATATTCTGAACCTGAATCTCAGGAACAAGCGGGACATCAGCCTCATGCTCATTAAGAAGCCTAACCAACTCCTTAACAGCCCTCTTAAGCTCATTCTCACTCTTAGCCCCCGTACAAACCATCTTACCAGTCCTAAAAATAAGAGCCGAAATCTTAGGCCTCTGAAGCCTAAGTATGAGGCCAGGAAACTGCTCAGGATTATACTCAGCAGCCGGGAGCCTCTCGGCAAGTTTATCCAAGTCCAAATCAACGCCTAGGTTTACAGTAGCCACAATATTCTCAATCCTATAGGTAGGGCTTGACATTGTTATGATTTATAAACCAAGTTTAAAAAGCCTTTCCAACAATTCACGATGTATTACAACATGCGAAAACCTCGCCATTTATGACGGGATTACGGTTTTAATTCCTTAAATAATAAAGAGTTTATAATTCTCGGCGAGTCGGGTTTGAGAATACGGACCCTCTAAAGAGGCCTTAAGGCCCCCTCACCCCTTAGCATATGGGAGGGTTCTCTGTTCCTCTCGACAACCCTACATGCAAGATGTAAACCCAAACCAATGAGGAACCCCCCTCAGCCCATTTAGAGTGAGGAACCCTCGCACCTCAAGGCGGGTCAGGATAACACCAAGAGAATAACTTATTAAAGGCATACACTGAAAAATAATGACCAAAAATGGGAGGAAAGAAGAGACCAACAGCATCCCAAATAGCTAAGAAGCAAGAAAGACAACAAACAGCGCAAGCCAAACCAGCAGCCAAGGGGAAGAAGACAACCACTGAAGAGAGACAGACAACCAAGGCATCCCTAGTAGACCCAAAACTACTAAATGATGTTGAGAATGAGGTAATTAAGTGGGAGTACGTAACACCATACCTAGTAGCAAGTAAGTTCAACACAAAGCTGAGTGTTGCATACCAAGTACTAAGAACCCTAGTAAGCAAGGGGACCCTAATCCTATACTCAAAAGGACACAGAACCGAAATATACACCACACCAGACAGACTTAAGAAAATAGCCGCATAAACAATAAGCACCTTATTAATCAACTTAATTAAACAAATAATTGATGAAGAACAAAGGTTCACTATCAACAATAATAGCAGGAATACTAGTCCTACTAACCCTAACCACAGGAATAATCATTGGAATAACAACACTATCAACAATAACAACACTAACAAACCTAGCCTCAAACCACGTAAAAACAGTCGGAGAAGAATCAGCACTATACAGCGGACTAATAATACAAGGAAACAAACTAACAAGCACCAAAGGCCCAATAACAATAATAAGCGCCATAAACAAAGAAGGAACACTCACAATAATCAACGAAACAACACAAACCTACACAACAAACACCACAACACCACAACTCCTACTAACAAACGTAGGCCCAATCCTAATAGACCCAACAAACACGCTAAACCAAACCCAAACAAACAACCCAATAAACAACTACCTCTGGAACTGGGTAACCGCAGTAATAACAACAAACAACGGACAAAACCAATACACAGGCATAATAATAACCCTAGCAAACCAATACTACCTACTCCACATAAACCCAAACTACGCCATAGGACCACTAACAGTAACGAATACATACATAACCAAGGACTACGGAGCAGGACTATGGGGATGCCAAGCAACCTACGGAGGACTAGGAGTCGGCGGCGCCTGGACAACATGCCCAGCACCAAACTACGCAAACACAGCCGTATACAAAGGACCATGGCCACAAATAACAATAACACCCATAAACAACACAACCATAAAACTAACAATAACACTACTAAAAGGAACAAGCTTCATAAGAACACCAAAAAACTTCACCCTATACATACTAAACCAAAACAAACCACAATGGATAAACCCAACATGCCAAGGACCCCATTTAATCACAAAATGCACCTTCGACATGACCTGGATACAATACCCATACCAAAAAGGCACGGCATGCTACAATGGAGGCTGGATCTGGTGCACCCTACCCGAAAACATAACCTATAACATAACCATAAACATGAAAACACAAACACCCCAAAACTACTACCTAATAATGATAATACACTACCCACCAGGATTCCCAAACCAATGGTTCACCTGGAACATAACAAACACAAAACCAAACACCCCAATCTGGCTAGACACACCAACACCAAACGCAACAATCCTAACTCCATAAACACTACATACGACTATATATAAAAATCAAATTCCAAATAAATTATTTATAAGTTCCAGAAAATACGAAAAATTAGAACGAAATTCTAAACAAGATCCTTATAAAACCCTAAGCCCACGAATCCCCGATGAATAAACCCAAAACCCATACCGGGATAACTACAAAACTACTCCCACTACTACTAATAATAAGTATAATAGGTATAGTAGGAGCACTAGGGCACCCAGCCCTAGCACAAACAACCGGACCATACGGACCAACAAAAGTACCAATACCACCAGTAACATACACCTACACCCTATACTGGAACCTAACAGACGCAAGACTAACAATGACAGCAAGTTTACCATCAGGAACAGCAGGTGACGTATATAAATATTTAATAAATAATATGGTTCCTTGGTACTTCACAGCAAGCGAAAGCTTCACAATATACGTAATTAACGCCACAGATGTACACTACATAACAAGCAGTGGAACCCAACTCGGCAGCCCCATATCCATGACAGCCACAGCAACAACAAACTCCACAGGCGGCATAACCTGGACCCTAAGCACAACACTACCAGGCACAGTATCTCCCAACAATGTTTACGCTAGTTGGACAGTAGCCATAGTACTTAATAACTATGGAGGAGCAAACTGGTTAGTATTCAACGTAACAACCACAAACATGAGCTTAAAAGATCTAATGGGCAACCTAACCACAGTAAGCAATAGCAGTTACTTACTAACACCAAAAGGGAAGTATTACCTCTTCATACCCGTCCATGGCGCAGAGACATCAAAAAAAGGACTTATACGTAGTCCTACCATACCTATACTTCTTCTTCTTATACGTAGGCACAGCAACAACAAACACAACAACACCTGCACAATTACCACCAACACCACAACTTGAGGCCTCAGTAACACTAGGCACTGGAGTTACTGTATTCGGCCCAACAACCTACAACTCCACAGTAACAAGCGCCTCAGAGAGCATTTACAGTAAGACCTACACAGGCTTCGGCCCCATTTACTACGTAACAAATGAATTCACAGGATTAAGCAATGGCCAACCAACAGTGACTGCCCAACCAATAACAATAACAGTAAGCCTCGTCTACCCAAGCGGACAATCAGTAACACTCTATAACTACACAACAGCCACCGAAAACGTAACAACAACACCAGAATCACTCAATGTAGCCCAAGCCTACGACTTCTACTCCAGCACGCAATATTATTTAACGGCAATTGACAATATTACAGGAACCGCTCCATCCCTAGTTGTTGGTGTTCCAATTGTTCAATTCTACATTGGTAGTGTTTATGATTTAAAGGGTAACTTAATAATACTTAGCCCAACCTCCATACCCAACGCAATACTTGCTGGTAAGCTATATGTAAAGTGGTTATTAGCCACAACACCAACAGCAACAGTAGTCAGTGAGAATTACCTACGCTACTACGAAACAACACCAGCCCCAGTACCAGTCGGCCAATTCACAGGCACAGGCCCCAAAGCACCTAAACTCACTCCACTCACAGTATCGCCTGAGTTATACATATTCTATGAGAATGAGCCGGTATTCACAGCAACAATAAGCGTTGCTGAAGGCGTCACAAGCGTCACTATTAATGATATAACCGTGGCAGTAATGCCAGTATTCATAAACATAACCCAGTACCAACCAAGCGTTAAAGCATCAAGTCAACTACCACTAAGCCCCAACATAGCTACACAAATAACTGTGTACTACGCCTTCTCACCAACAACACCAATAATCTCAGAAACACCACCAACAAGTGCTGTGCAGGGCACTCTCTACTATGAGTCACAAGTCTGGACTAATGAGACAATATCTGGCACAAGCTACCCAGCAACAATAGCTCAATTCCCACCATTCGTAGAGTCCTCAATATCGGGTGTATTAATAACGCCTGAGGTTAATTGGTTCCCAGCACCACCACTCACAGCCACAATAAGTGCAACAAGTACGACTGCAACAGCAACACCACAGTACTCAGTCACATCAGAGCAGGTGTATTACTACAGTTTCTGGTTAATGTATAACGGCATGACTGTTGGTTATGGAACATACGAATTAGGTTATAAACCTGGTGGCATACACAATGAGCAATATAAATTCAGCACACCTGAAATGCCCATATTCGATGTCTACCCAATTAGTGAGAGCAACACCACATTACTGACACTGTATGATAATGCTACTGAGTTAGCAGTAATGACACCAACTGGTGTCAAACCAAGCGGTACCATAGTATTTGCAAACGTTACTGTGGAGAGAGCCTTCATAGCAGCAACATACACAGTCTATAACGTGCAATTCCTCAACCTATGCAATGAAACAATAACATCTGGTATAGCAACCGTTAGTGAATTAACACCAAGCGGTACCACGGTAACCCTATCACCAGTTGCACTAAGTTCCACAGCCTATGTAATGAAGATAACAGCACCCATAGCCCTAGAGATAACCTCAGTATCTGGCGTGCCGTACATAGAGACCACAACACCGGTCTTTAACTTCACATTGAATTACTACGGCTACATAATGCCGTCAGTCAGTTACAGCACTAGGCAGCCCATGCATAATGTACCACTAAAGCCTGGCGTAATTAATGTGGTTTACTTCCCACTAATTGACATAAACATACAAGTACTAAGCAATACAACACCAAGCTATCCACTATTCGGCTTTGCAGTCAGTGTGTATAACTATAATGGAACCTTCGAGATGTGGCATGCCATAACAAACTCCAGCGGTTATGTATTTGTAACGAATGTACCACTAAATGCCAGTTACATAATGCCTAAGGGCAAGGCCTACGTAATGCTAAAAGTCAGGACAATAAGCCCAGCTACAGACAGCGCCTACTCCTACGCCTCAGTATCCAGCGAATATGGACAGACCTACCAAAACTATACAAAGGCTCTAGGCATACCCTCATCATACTACGCCTACACATTAGGTACTAGGGGTCCATTTGATGAGGACCTCGTGATTTACTACAAGCAATTCAGTGTACCCGTAACCACCACGTGTGGCCAGGTATTCCCCGTAACTGTGCCAGTTGGAACTCTACACATAGTTGTAACTGACCTAAAGGGTAATGTCTTGAGTAGTCAGCCTGTCTACCCATGCGCCACACCGAGCTACTGCCCAAGCTTCTACTACAACGTAACACTAGTACTTGATGACCAGTACAGCCCATACTACCTAGCCAGCCAGTGGGACATGTTCCCATCTTACTACCTCAACCTAACTGACTTCAGGGTTGTTGGTATCACTTGGATGAAGCCTCAGTTCGAAGCCTTGGAGAGTACATTCCAGTCATTAATGGCCGCGGACCAGTCGGCATACCAGAGCAGTAAGATTTCCCTGCAGAAATACAGCATGTGGTATGTGGGTAACTACAGCTACTACCTACTAGCCGCAATGCTAGCTAGCTATAGCACATCATCACCATACGCCATATTCAACTTCCCATCAATAGCGCCACACCAAGGCACA